>NZ_JADBGB010000001.1:2535000-2835000 GCF_015220045.1 Marivivens aquimaris
GAACAGGCCGCCGCCGATGACACGTTCGGTCGCTTGGCTCCAGCGCGGGTGAGACACGTTCGGGTTCACGTTAGCGAAGAAACCGTACTCACGGAAGTTGATGTCCTTCCAAGTGGTTTCGGGCTGCTCTGCCACCACATTGATCGAAACGATCGATTTGATCGACTTGAAGCCGTACTTCCACGGAACGACCAGACGGATCGGCGCACCGTTCTGATTTGCCAGCGGCTCGCCGTAGATGCCGGTCGCCAGCATGGTCAGCGGATGCATCGCCTCGTCCATGCGCAGACCTTCCTTATAAGGGAACGGAATCACGTTGCGGCGGACGCCAGGCATATTCTCGGGTTGGACGACGGTTTCGAAGGCGACGTAGTTGCCGCCCGACTGAACGCCGACCTTGTTCAGGACGTCAGCAAGCTCGACACCATTCCACGGCACGACCATCGACCATGCCTCGACACAGCGGAAGCGGTAGATGCGCTCTTCCTCGGTCAGGTCGCCGACGAGTTCGTCGAGCGTGTACTCACCCGGATTGTCGACCATACCGCCGACCTTGATCGTCCAGTTCGACGTATCAAGTGCGCCCGCGTTTTCTGCCGGGTCCGACTTACCCGTGCCGAATTCATAATAGTTGTTGTAGCTGCGGATATCTTCGAGCGAATTCGGCTCGAGGTCGTCAGCGGCGCCAGCAACGTTACCGATGAGACCGGCACCCACCGCACCCGCCATAATCTGGCGGCGATTGAGCCACATGCCCTTCGGGGTCACGTCGGCTTGGGTCAAATTGTTTTTCCAACGGTAGGCCATATTGGTCTCCTTCATTTGGACTGCATTTAATAGTGATACGTCTAAAAGCGATGACGGATGCATAACGTTACGGTTGGAAGCTGTAACAATCGCCCAATTCAAACGCGAACGCCCCGCCGAAAGGGCGGGGCGCTGCAATAATGAGTAGGTCTTTAGTGGATAACGGCATCCTGCGGTGACTGCCGGTTGGAGGCTGTCACCTTGTCGCCGACGATCAGCCCGTTCGGACCTGCGGTGACATGGATCGTCTGGCCGTCCATGACGTCACCGGCGAGGATAAGCTCCGCCAGTTTGTCCTGAAGCGAACGCTGGATCACGCGCTTCAGCGGACGGGCACCATAGACCGGATCGTAGCCTTCGTCGGCCAGCCACTTGTAGGCATCCGCATCAAGGTCGAGGTCGATCTTGCGCTGAGCCAGACGACTGACGAGCCGTTTGAGCTGGATTTTGACGATGCCATCCATATCCGCACGGGCCAGACGATCGAAGATGATCATATCATCCAGACGGTTCAGGAACTCGGGGCGGAAGTGCGACCGCACGGCAGCCATGACCTCACCTTTCGCCATCTCGCTCGACTCGCCTTCGGGCAGCTGCGACAGGGCTTGGGTGCCGAGGTTGGACGTCAGGATCACCAGCGTGTTCTTGAAGTCCACCGTCCGGCCCTGACCATCGGTCAGGCGACCATCGTCAAAGACCTGAAGCAGAACGTCGAACACCTTCGGGTGCGCCTTTTCGACCTCGTCGAACAGAACGACCTGATACGGGCGACGGCGCACGGCTTCGGTCAGAACACCGCCTTCGTCATAACCGACATAGCCCGGAGGCGCGCCGATCAGGCGTGCGACCGAGTGCTGTTCCTGAAATTCCGACATGTCGATCCGGGTCATCGCCTGATCGTCGTCGAACAGGAACTCGGCCACGGCCTTGGTGAGCTCCGTCTTACCCACGCCGGTCGGCCCGAGGAAGAGGAACGAACCCAGCGGACGGTTCTCGTCGTTCAGCCCAGCGCGTGCGCGGCGGACAGCATTGGCTACAGCGTGAACAGCCTGCGACTGGCCGATGACCCGCTTGTGCAGGTTATCTTCCATTTGCAGCAGCTTTTCGCGCTCGCCCTCCAACATCTTGCTGGTCGGAATGCCGGTCCAACGTTCAACGACTTCGGCGATCTGCTCCGGACGCACGGCTTCTTCGACCATAAGGCCGTCTTCCTGCGCTTCGGTCTCCGACAGCTCGCGTTCGAGCTGCGGGATCACGCCGTAGGACAGCTCACCAGCCTTGGCGAGGTTGCCTTCACGCTTCGCGATGTCGAGGTCGGCACGCGCCTTGTCGAGCTTCTCTTTCAGCACACGCGAGCCTTCGAGCTTGTCACGCTCGGCCTGCCATTTCGCCGTCATCTCCGACGCGGTTTCCTGAATGTCGGCCAGTTCTTTTTCAAGCTTGGCCAGACGATCCACCGAAGCGGCGTCGTCTTCCTTCTTCAGGGCCTCGGCCTCGATCTGCATTTGCAGGATCTGGCGGTCGAGAGCATCGAGTTCTTCCGGCTTCGAGTCGACTTCCATCCGCAGGCGGCTGGCAGCTTCGTCCACAAGGTCGATTGCCTTGTCAGGCAGGAAACGGTCGGTGATGTAGCGCTGCGAAAGCTGCGCAGCGGCGACAAGCGCCGAGTCCGAGATGCGGACGCCGTGGTGCAGTTCGTACTTCTCTTTGATACCGCGCAGGATCGAGATCGTGTCCTCGACCGTCGGCTCCTCAACCACGAGCGGCTGGAAGCGGCGGGCAAGAGCAGCGTCTTTTTCCACGTACTTGCGGTATTCATCGAGAGTCGTCGCACCAACGCAGTGCAGTTCGCCGCGGGCAAGTGCAGGCTTGATCAGGTTGGCCGCGTCCATCGCACCATCCGTCTTGCCGGCACCAACAAGCGTGTGCATTTCGTCGATGAACAGAATGATCTCGCCCGCAGCGGCCTCGATTTCCTTGAGGATCGCTTTCAGACGTTCTTCGAATTCACCGCGATATTTCGCGCCGGCGATCAGCGCACCCATGTCGAGGGCCAGCAGCTTCTTGTTACGCAGGCTTTCGGGGACGTCGCCGTCAATGATGCGCAGCGCGAGGCCCTCGGCAATCGCCGTTTTACCGACGCCCGGCTCACCGATCAGAACGGGGTTGTTCTTGGTGCGGCGCGACAGAACCTGCATGGCGCGGCGAATTTCTTCGTCACGGCCGATGATCGGGTCGATCTTGCCTTGCTCGGCAGCTTCGGTCAGGTCGCGAGCGTACTTTTTCAGGGCGTCGTAACCTTCTTCGGCAGACGCGCTGTCAGCAGTGCGGCCTTTGCGAATGTCATTGATAGCAGTGTTGAGTGCCTGCGGCGTCACCTTACCGGCCGACAATGCATCGGCGGCTTTGGATTTCACCATGGCAAGCGCCATCAGCAGACGTTCGACCGGAACGAAGCTGTCACCTGCCTTGGTGGCAACTCTCTCGGCCTCGTCCAGCACTTTGCCGGTGGCACTATCAAGGTAAACCTGCCCAGCATCACCCGAAACCTTGGGGTTCTTGGCGACAGCGGCATCGACAGCCATGCGTACGGCATTCGCGTCGCCGCCGGCACGGGTGATCAGATTGGCCGCGAGCCCCTGATCATCGTCCATCAATGCTTTCAGCAGGTGTTCGGGAGCAAGCCGTTGGTGGCTTTCCCGCATGGCAATGGTCTGAGCAGCCTGAATGAAACCGCGCGACCGTTCCGTGAACTTTTCCATGTTCATCGGTTACTCTCCTCTAACAAGCATCCGCGGGGAATATCGGCACCCAAAAGAGGCGTACCTGTGTTGCGGACCTTCTAGTGATAGGTGGGCAATCCTCCGCTCATTTTCAATGCCTCGAAACAGGGTGAAGTTCCGGTTTCAGGAACTTTTCCACAGGGCAGATTGTTCTTTCTCCAACCGAGAGACATGAAACGCCTCTCCTGTTTTCAAGGAGAACAGATATGACAAACGTAGTTACGCACCTGCACGATATCCGCTTCAACCCTGCGGAAAGCGCATTTGAAACCTCTGCCGTCGTCGATGATAACGGCACCTCCTATACCTACCCGATCCGCCTCGTCGCACCGATTGATGCCAGCACTAATGCAGTCGCCCGCGCCATGATCAAACGGGCCGAGCGTCTGCATGAAATGGGCACCAGCGATCTTCGGTCGAGCGCTCCCATTGAGGACACGCCGCTAAGCGAATTGCACGGCGAAGGGTTCTTCCATCGCCTTCTTGGTAGCTTCGAGCATATCTTCCACAAGAACGCAGCTTGACTCGAAGGGGGCAAATTTACAGAAGGGGGCCGTTTGTCCCCACTGGAGTTGCCCCACCATGACCAAAGCTGATGACCGCCTGATTGTTGCACTCGACGTTCCGAACGTGATCCAGGGTCTGGAACTGGTCGAAAAGCTCGGCGACTCCGTTTCCTTCTATAAGATCGGCCTCGGAATGCTGACCGGCGGCGGACTTGCACTTGCCAACGAGCTGAAGCAGGAACACGGTAAGCGCATCTTCCTCGACATGAAATTCTTTGACATCGGCGCGACCGTAGAGGCCGCCGTGCGCGGCATCGCCCAGTTCGACCTCGATTTCCTGACGGTGCATGGCGATCCGCACGTCGTTCGCGCCGCCAAAGAAGGCGCAGCAGGCGGCAACCTCAAAATTCTTGCAGTGACCGTCCTGACCTCGCTCGACCGTGGTGATCTGGATGCGAGCTGTTATAAGGACGGCGATGTTCAGGACATCGTCGTAGAGCGCGCAACCCGCGCACTCGAAGCTGGCGCGGATGGCGTTATCGCATCCCCGCAAGAAGCCGCACTGATCCGCGCCCTCCCCGTTTCAAATGACCGCCTGATCGTCACCCCTGGCGTGCGTCCCGCAGGTGCTGCGCTCGGTGACCAGAAGCGCGTGATGACACCGGCTCAGGCTGTTGCTGCTGGCGTCGACCACATGGTTGTCGGTCGCCCCATTCACAAAGCAGACGATCCGCGCGCGATGGCAGAAAGCATCGTTCGCGAAATCAACGGCTAAAAAACTCGTCAAAAACTGCACGGAGCTGGAACTTATATTGCACAACCGTGTTGTCTTATCGAAGGGCAACACAGGAGATACCGATGCAACAGATCCAGCTCCATAACATCAGCTACAACGATGCGATTGGCGCATTCGAAGCACGCGTCGATGTCACCCGCCCGATGGGCACTTTCCGCTACCCCTGCCGCCTCGCGGCTCCGCGCAATACCGAAGACGAGCAGGTCCGTTTCGGCCTCGCCACTCAGGCGCTGCGCATGTCGGATAGCCCGATCCCGATGGATTCCACCGAAATCCTGATGTGACCTAAAGTTTGCAACGAGGCGCCTGTCCCTCATTCCCAATTTCAGCGCTTCGTGCCCCGGTAGTCCTCCCCGACTATCGGGGCTTCCCTATTCTAGGGCTGCCAATGCAAGCCGTAGCCTTTGTTGAAGCGACGGGATGGCATCATCGGCTTGCAGGAATGCTTCGATCGGCATGAAGCACCACGACCGACCCTCGTCGCCAAACCGGATCATGTCGTCCGTTAGCCCGTCCCACAGCAGCGCGAAGAAATGCACCGGCAAATCGCGCGGCCCCATCATCTGGCAGTGAAACACAACCCGCTCTTCGGGAATGGCCAGACCGACTTCCTCCATCGCCTCGCGAGCCACGGTTTCGAACGGAGTTTCGGAGCCTTCGCGCCCACCGCCTGGAAAATCCAGACAATCTGGCCACGGGATATCAGGCTTGTCGTCCCGACGGATGACGAGCACGTCGTTCCTGCGCAGGATCGCGATTTTCGCCCCGTCAAATGGCTCCTGCACCGGAAAGCTCCACTGGTGATCCGTCGTCGGTTCCCCCATATTACGAACCGGACCAGATAGCCAAATCCCATGCCATCACTTTGCAAAGAATGCCTGACGCAATTCGACACGGGCGCACGCTGCCCCGCGTGCCGCAGTCCGCGCGTCGTCTCGCATCCAGAGCTTTGGGACCTGTCCATCGCGCACATGGATTGCGACGCGTTCTTTGCCAGTGTGGAGAAGCGGGACAATCCCGACCTCCGCAGCAAGCCCGTGATCATTGGCGGCGGGAAACGCGGCGTGGTTTCAACGGCTTGCTACATCGCGCGGATCAAAGGCGTGCGGTCAGCCATGCCGATGTTCCAAGCGCTGAAACTCTGCCCCGAAGCGGTGATCGTCAAACCGCGGATGGAGGCTTACGCCGAAGCGTCGCGCCACGTGCGAGCACTGATGGATGAACTGACGCCCGCCATTGAACCGCTCTCGCTCGATGAGGCGTTCATGGACCTGACGGGGACTGCGCGGATGCACGGCGCACCGCCCGCCGTCATGTTGGCGCGGCTGGTAAAACGGATGAAAGAGGAGCTGGGTCTGACCGGCTCCATCGGGCTGTCGCACAACAAATTTCTGGCCAAGGTCGCCTCCGACCTCGACAAGCCGCGCGGGTTTTCGGTGATCGGCAAGGCGGAGACCGTCGCGTTTCTCCGCCCCAATTCTGTCCGCATGATCTGGGGAATCGGACCCGCCGCGCAGGCGAGCCTCGAACGGGCGGGCATTCGCACCTTCGAAGACCTCTCCCGCTGGGAGCAGGACGATCTGGTGCGGCGCTTCGGACAGATGGGACAACGGCTCTGGCACCTCGCGCGGGGCGAGGATTACCGGCGTGTTTCATCAAATGCGCCCGTCAAAAGCATCTCCAAAGAAACGACGTTCAACGAAGACACCATCGACCGCGATTTGCTCGACGGTCACATCTGGCGTCTATCGGAGCAGGTGAGCGCCCGCGCCAAGGCGAAGGGCAAGGCGGGACGTGTCGTGACGCTCAAACTTAAAACCGCAAAGTTCAAAACGCTGACCCGGCGCATCAGCCTGCACCAGCCCACCCAGATGGCCGACAAAATCTACCGCACGGCGCGCGGCCTCTTCGATCAGGTCGAACACGAGTCGGCCTATCGTCTCATCGGTGTCGGCATCAGCGACCTGTGTACGCACGACGATGCCGACCGTGAAGGCGACCTGCTCGATCCCGACGCCGAAAAGCGCGCACGGACAGAGCGTGCCACGGATGCCATTCGTGAAAAATTTGGCAAGGACGCCATTTTGAAGGGCCGCGCTCTGCGCTAGGTTGCAGCCAAGATATCCCGAGAGCGCATCATGCCCCCAAAGAGCGAAGCGAAAGTCGATAACTCCCTCGCACCGGAGGATTTTTTCTTTGTCCTTGGACGTGACGAAGGGCTTTCTCTGCTGGCCGAGCCAAAGTGGTATTGGCGCTACGTGCCCAAGGCGAATATCTGCGCGTTTTCGATCAGCGACTACCCCGACCACAACGCCCTGACCGATCAGGTGATCGCCGATGCGATGACCGTAAGAAACTTTACGCAGGGCATCGAATTCAATCGCGTTGCTGCCATCGCCCACGATGTTCGCTTTGTGAAGAACGTCGTCGGGATTGGTGACAAATGGCTGCTATCGGGCGCTGCCGGCACTCGCCTACGCAACCGTTACACATGGCATGGTGCTGGGCGCACTCAGGAAGAATCGGTTGTCGGGACAAATGCCTTCCTCAGAGACCTGAAGTCCGATCCGACAATAACGGCCATCCCCGTGAGCAAGGGAGTCATCGGCGATCGGCCCTTCGTGATCGAGGCCCGCAACCTCTTCAACTACTACCACTTCCTGATCGAAACCCTACCGCGCCTGCAAATCGCGGTGGATCTGAAGCATCAAGGTCCGGTCTACATTTGCTACAAGGGCGGGAAGCAGGCCGCTTTTGCCCGTGCCTATGTCGAGGCCCTTTTCCCCGAAATCGCGGCCCAGGTCGAATTCCTCCAAACACCGCAAAAGTTCGACGAAGCGATCATCGATTTCGGCTTCGACCACTATTACTTCTCCGCCAAAGACGAGATCATTCCACCGGCGACGGAGGCTATGCCGCTAGGGCAGGAATATCTGCTCAAGAACACGAGCCGTCATGCGTACCGCATCTTCATGCATAACAGTTACATGGCCGATTTGCGGTCACTGCGGGAACGGGCGCTCGCCGCGATCAGCCGGATCGACACCACGCACTTGCCGCGCAAATTCTGGGTGAAGCGCAACCCGTCGTCAGAACGGTCGCGGGACATGCTGAACGAGGACCTGCTCATCGCCGAACTGGAAAAGCAGGGTTTCGTGGCGCTGCGATTCGAGGATTACAGCCCGCTCGAACAGATCGCGCTGATGGCGAACGCGGAGGTCATGGCCTCCCACCACGGTGCGGCGTTTGCCAACATGATGTTCGCAAGCGCCGACGCCTACGTGATCGAAATCGGTACCGCCCAGACGGCGCTTGGTCGCTGGGGTGATTTCTTCGCGGCGGCACACGTGGCGCGAACCAACTACGTTACCTTCTTTGCCGACCATAACTGGCATACGTCCGATCAGGTCCCGAATTTCGATGAACATGGACATATCGGCGTAGCGCTCGGGACGGATGGGATCAAAAGGGTCTCAAAATTCACAGGCGCGCTCGTGGGTGCAGCGCCAAAGGGCCTCACAAAGCCCGAGGTCGAAGCGCTTGCAGAAATGCTGACCAAGGCGAACGCGACTAACGCGCTGCAAACCGTGCTGAACCAATACAGCGAGTTCGTGAACGAAAGTATCCCGCTGCTACAAGCCCGCGCGACGATCCTGGACGCGAAGGACGATGTGCACGGGCTGTTCGACACGCTGACCCGCATTCGCAGGATCGCCCCCGGGCGTCCTAGGCCGCTGGAGCGGATGATCTGGCTGACACGCCGTATGGGGCGACGCGATCTGTCCGACGTGCTGGTAGCGGAACATGCGCAACGCTTTCCGAAACGCCACGCGGAATTCCGCAAGAAGATCAGTTGGTACAAAGACGCCTGATTACTCGGCCGCGAGCGGCATCTCCCGTTCGCCAAGCGCGGCGATCTTGGTCGACACCCTCCGCAGCATCGCGCGGAAGTCGGGGAAATCGGCGTGGGGCGTCAGCGTCGCCTCGTCCATGTAGAGCGAGCGGTCGATCTCGATCTGGATCGCGTGCTGGCGGCGCGAGGGTCGCCCATAGGTGACGGTGCTGTAGGCGCCCGCAAAGGGCGTGTTGTGGGCGACGGTCAGCCCTTCGTCACGAAACGCCGCTGCAATCTGCTGCACCAGCCGCTGAGAGGCAGATGCGCCGAACCTGTCACCGATGACGATCTCGGGCGTTCCGCCTGTCTGGCGGGAGCACTCGAGCGCTTCGTGCGGCATGGAATGGCAGTCGACCAGAATCGATTCTCCGAAAAGCGCCGAATTGCGGTCCATCAGCTCCTGCAACTTTTCGTGATAAGGGTGCCAGATCATCGCCAGACGCCGCTTCGCCTCGGCCATCGGCAGCTTTCCGCAATAGATTGCCCGCCCTCCGGAGACGACGCGGGGAATCACGCCGAGGCCAGAAACGACCCGTGGATTGTGTGAAACGCGCCTGATCCCTTCGATCAGAGCGGGGTCGAGTTCGTCGGAACTACGGTTCAAATCCACATATGCACGCGGGAAAGTCGCGCAAAGCATCGTGGCGCCCAGCTCCGGCGCATAATCAAAGAGCCTGTCTACAAAGGCGTCTTCGGAAGAACGCAAGACCGGACGGGACAACTGCACCTCATCACCGAATGCATCCTGATAGTTCTGGCCACTATGCGGCGAAGCGAATAGGACGCTTGTCGTCAGCCGAATTGGCTCAAGAACTTCAA
Source organism: Marivivens aquimaris (assembly GCF_015220045.1). NCBI lineage: Bacteria > Pseudomonadati > Pseudomonadota > Alphaproteobacteria > Rhodobacterales > Paracoccaceae > Marivivens > Marivivens aquimaris. The sequence continues at coordinate 2,544,607 of NZ_JADBGB010000001.1, forward strand.
AGGGCTGGACGGTCATCAGGGTTCCTCTCTTAAAAAAATTATAGAGCGAGAAATGATTTTGCCAAAAGCCCTTGAACACCCTTTCGACTCCTTTTATAGAGCCGCTCACCCGACGCGATTAGTCACGGTCCGAACTATCGGAAAGCGACGATCCTAAGGTAAAAGTGGGCGGTTAGCTCAGCGGTAGAGCACTACGTTGACATCGTAGTGGCCACTGGTTCGATCCCAGTACCGCCCACCATCTAATTCACTGGCCTTTCCGGGCTTAACGCAACCAGGCGCAATCGCCGCGCCGCGAATAGGAGATTGGACTATGAAAGTTCGTAACTCGCTCCGCTCGCTCAAGCAGCGCCACCGCGATTGCCGCATCGTGCGCCGCAAGGGCCGCGTCTATGTGATCAACAAGACGCAGCGCCGCTTCAAAGCTCGTCAGGGCTAATCAAGCGGACATCGGAATTGAGGGCGCGTTCTTTTAGAACGCGCCCTCTTCTTTTGCGCGGGCCTCTTCTTTTTATTCGCGTTTTTGCTTGTTTCACCCGTTCACCCGCCCGTACGCTGACCCCAAGTGTGTGATTGCGGAGGAACGAATGACCAAGAGCAAACTAGCCCTAGGGCTGTCGACAGTCGCCTTGATGGCCACGGCGACAGCAGGATTTGCACAAAGCCAGGATGCCTGCGGACTGGGCGTCAATTCGGTTCGCTGGATCGGCGGCGATGCGGGTGGTTCCGACATCAGTACCGTCTCTGATTTCGAAGAGCAGATGGCTCTGGTCCTGTCCGGCACCAACTATGTTTCCCAATTTGAACTGTCTTCGGCGACCGATGTGAGAATCGAGGCCGAGGGGCGCGGAATGTCCGACCCGATGTTCGAGCTGTATGATTCTACGGGGACGCTCTTGCTGACGGACGACGACTCCGGTGGCGGCACCTCGGCTATGGTCGAAACCAGCCTCGACTCGGGCACCTACTGCGTCCTGCTGCGCAGCTACGACAATTCTCCGATGACCAGCTATCTACGTATCGGCCGTCAGGAGCACGAGCGCCTGACCTCTGGTGTGATGGATGAAGAAATCATCTCGGACGTCGAGGATGCAATCGACGACGCGCTGAACGACGACATGTTCAGCTCAAACGGCATGTTCGAAATGCCGGGCCTGACCTGCGACTCGTCGATGTACGCAGAGCCGTTGATGCTCGGCTCCAGCGGCACCGCATCTGTCGATGAAGTGCCCTACTGGCGCTTCACCATCGACGAGCCCATGAGCGTCACTATCACTGCAGAGGGCGATAGCGCCGACCCTTACATCACGCTCTACGATGACTACGGCGGCTACCTGACCGAGAACGACGACTACGACGGTCTGAACTCCCGCATCGATATGGTCGACCCGCTCGATCCGGGTGATTACTGCATCACGATGGAAGCGCTCAGCGACAGCTATTCTCCGATCACCGTAAGCGTCTATGAATATGATGCCGAAGAGGTGCTGATGCAGAGCTACGCCTCCGGTGAGGCCGCTCCGCCGCTCGACGGTAGCTATCCGGTCACCGAACTGGCCGACCTGACCACCCGCATCCGTCAGGATGTCCGTATCAACGGCGATGTGGAGTGGTTCAGCTTTTATGTTCCCGAAGGTGGTCTGCTGCTGATCGAGGCCATTACGGTCGACGGTGGCGGTGATCCGTTCATCTACCTCTACGACGATCTGGGCCGCCAAGTCGGTTACAACGATGACGGCCCTGCCGGTCTGGATTCGATGCTGGCGACTAAGATCACCAACGGCAGCTATATGCTGGCCGTCGGTGACCTGAACTATGGCACCGGAGCGCCAATGCGCATCTTGCTCGAACGTTACGTGCCTGCCCGCTAACGAAAAAAGGCCCCGCGAGGGGCCTTTTCTTTATCGGTTGAGGCTGTTCACCGCATCGGCGAGGAGCCTGACAATCGTGGCTTCGTTCAAGAAGCCAGTCACCGGCAGTCCGTTCTGGTCCTGATAGCGGCGGATTGCGCGGCGGGTCTGGCCGTTGAAGTTGCCGTCCACCGGTCCGGGGTTCAGTTCCATCTGTGCGAGACGGGTTTCGACCAGCCGGCGGGTCAGGCCATTCAGGCCTAACGCTTCTTCTTCGGCACGGGCTGCCTCATTGGAGCTTTGCTGTTCACGCTCGTCGGTGATTTCCTGAATACGCGCCTGCGCTTCACCGACGAAGTCACCTTCAGGATATGCACTCAGATAGTCCTGATAAGCGGCCATGTTGTCGGCATCGCGGGCTTTGTCCCATGCGTTGCGATCTTCGGCAGCGGCAGCAGCGCGCTTGTCCTCTTCGATCGCAGCCAGACGTTCGGTTGCGACTTCGGCAAAGTTACCGTCGGGATAGCGCTCGAGGTAAGCACGCAGACCCGGCTCATCACCTTTGGAGCCAGTCTCTTCCCAGAACGCACGGTCGAGGCGCTCTGCCTCCTGACGGCGACGCTCGGCCTCTGCCTCAAGCTCTGCCGCACGGCGGCTTGCCTGCGCGTCGAGGCGGGCGATCTGCTCTTCCGTCAGGTAAGACGTTTGGGAATAGCCGTTCTGCTGCTGCCAGTTGGTGATCGCCTGACGGGTACCATTGCCGAAAATGCCGTCGATACCGCGGGTGTTATAATCAAGCAGCGAAAGATCGCGCTGGATCTCGCGGCGGGCATCGCGGCTGAGGTTCAGGTCCTCCTCCGCCATGCGCGCATCACGGTTCGGCTCGGCCAAGATTTCGGCGATCAGTCGCTCAGCTTCTTCGGCATGTTCACCGTTGGGGAAGCGGCGGATGTAGTTACGATAGGCTTCGGCCGTATCCAGCGCACGGGAACCCTCCCACAGAGCCTGCTCGGCACCGTTGTCGCGGTTGGTTGGCTGCGGCGGTTCGGGAACGGTGGAAGGACGCTGAGGCATGAAAACCATCGTGTCCGGCGCATAGCCGGTGACGGTCAGACTGTAGTCCTCAAAATAGGGCGCAATGTTTTCCTGCGGCTGGCTCAGCACATCATTAGCGAACGCCGCCACATCACGCGGGCGACCGGTCGCGATGGTCACACCTTGCGGAATACTACCTTCGATGGTGCCTGACGCGAGCCATTTGCCGAACTGGCTGCCTTCGCTTTCGTCACCGATCAACAGCAACGCGCGACCGGGCGCTTCGGCGAGGACGTTCAGCAGTGAATCGACCGATACAGCCTGCGCTCCCAATGTGAATAGACGCGGCTCCGCGCTTTCCGATGTCAGGAACCAGTTGCGGTCGCCGTCGTGAGCAAAACGGCCGGACAGCGCGACCACGATGCGGTCCGCACCATCCGCAAGGTCCGCAAACGATGTAAGTGCATCGCGGGTCGTATCGGCCCGTCCATTGCGGAGCGTGATGACGTCAAAGCCCAGCGCTTCCAATCCATCGCTGGCTTCCAGAACATTCGAGCCACGAGTCACGCGGCCAAGCCGTTCGTAACTATCGTTTCCAAGCAGAAGGGCCGCATCGTCGGCCATGGCACCGCTGGCGGTCACAGCCGCGAGGGCGGTCCCCAGAAGAAAGTCGCGCATATCAATTCCTTTCCGGCGCGCCGCGCATGGCCCACCTAAAGCAAACCTGAAAAACGGCTCGCATCCTCCTCATGACACAATATGTGTGCCAGATTGTCGTCAGGTAAACGCCTCTCGGCGCTGTGACGTTCCAGTGAACACGGTCAATGGATCTGTCTTGATTCTGGTCCGGATCGGGGTTGCTATCCAATATCGGCGGCATTCCACGGCCAACGACGGAGGAGACAAGACATGAAACAGGTGTTTCCGGCGATCGGGCCGGACTTTGCCCATGACGCGCTCGAGGGGCGCGTGATCCTGCACGAAGCGCTCATGATCTGCGAGATCAGCTACGAGGGCCTCTATTTCCACACCTCCGGCGATGCCAACGCGCTATTCGACTATGTGGAGGAATGCCTTTCGGAAACGGGCGAGCCGCTTTGGTTTTTCCTCGTGAACACAAAGGACTACAAAATTGACGGCGACGCGTGGTTCGCATTCACCAAGCGCGGCATGGACATGAAAGAATACCACGCGATGGGCATAGCCCACTACGACACGTCCGAGTTCAACCGGAACTACATTGAACGGGTTAAGGGCACCGACCAGCATGACAAGACCAATTTCGGCAGCCGCGACGAGGCGGTTGCCTACCTAAAGTCGCTGCCGAGCAAGCGGCGGGAACGACTGTTCCACACGCCGAATTATATGAAGCCGGACATCCATAGGCGTGTCAGTTTCGACCGTGAAAATGACATTTGCGAGCTCGATCTCACTGATTTGAGCTACGAACATTCGCGGGATGTGAACGATGTTTTCAATTGGATCGAGGAGTTGCTGCGTCAGACGCGCCAGAAATGGTGGTTCCTGATGAACTACAACGGCACACGTATCCAGTCGCCTGCTTGGGTGCAGTTCGATGCGCGGCGGCGTTCTTTCCATGACACATTCTCGCTGGGGTCCGTGCGTTTCGCCATGGGTAGCGAGACGGAAACCGACATCCGCCTAAGACACGAAACCCGCGGCATCAGGCCGAACATCCGCAATACCCGCGCCGAAGCGCTGGAGCGCCTGAATGAAATGAAACTGGAATCCGGTTCCTAATCGGGGCCAGCGGGGGCTCCTCCTTCCCCCGCGGCCACCTGTGGTCACAGGCCTTGCGGCCCAACCACTGACTTTGCGGTGCGGCCCTTAGGCCAGCTCCGCCTCACGGTGATGTTCCCGCGCAACCTGGTTCGAGCATTTGGCGTAGCCCGATTGCTCGGAATAACGCACAAGCCAGAAATAGGCCGAGACGCCGATTGCAGCGCCGGCAAACGCCAGCAAAGCCGCAGTCACCATCTGCCAGACATTCGACACATCGGCCGAAAGCGCGAGGTAGCCAAAGGCCCAGAAACCGGACCAGGCAATAACATTCACCGTTGCAATGAGTTTGTGCATTCGCCTTTCCCTCCCAAGAAAAGCGGTCCTGCCCGAGTGCCTAGTGTGCAACCCATACATGTGCGCCTAGGACGACGCGGACAAAACCAACAACGGCATCTCCTCCTTGCCGGAAAACTGCACAGCAGCCCTCCAACGAGAATCATACTGAGGTGGGTGCGACATTCCGTCAAGGGATTCGGCTGTTTACGTCGCTGCTCCTCGCAAAAAGCAAAACGGACAGAAGCATAGGCTCCTGTCCGTCCAGACCTCGGGAATGCAAGTCGAGGGTTTTAGCGGGTCGTCTTAGAAGTTGTAGACAACCGAAACGCCGAGCAGGTTCTCGACTTTGTCGAGCGAACCCAGATCTTCGCCGCCGTACTCCGAAGTGTACGAGGTGCGCAGAGCGAGCGAGTCGTTCAGGCCAACTGCAACAGCCAGGTCGTTCACAACGCGGGTATCCGAGTCCGAGCCGATCAGGGTGGTGTCGTTGGTCAGCGTTACGTCTTCCGAGAAGGCGTATGCGTAGTTCGACTCAACCATGTAAGCGACTTCGTTTTCTTCGTCGTCGTTACCGAATTCGATGTAGCGGTAGCCCGGGCCTGCTTTAACAGCCCAGTCGGTCTGCGCGTCTTCGATGATGCGGTAGCCGACACCGAAGCCGATCAGCGCGTCACGACGAACCGAAGTGCCGGTGGCAAGGTTGTCATATGCGAGATCGAGCGAAGCGTAGCCGAACAGTTTCTGATTGATGTCGCGGGTGTAGTCGTAACCTGCGGTCAGAGAGTTCTTGTCTTCAACGCCGTTGGTTTCACCGTAGACGTAGGCAAGGTTGATTTCCTGACCGTTTACACCGTCATACCAGCCGTAGTTAGCGCCGATGCCGAGGTCGGTGGTGTCGTTACCCTGTGCAACGTCCGAGTCGGTCAGACGAAGCGAAACCGAACCCCACGAACCAACCTGACGGCCGGCGTTACCGAAGGTGAAGTTATCACGTTCCGCTGCGTCCTCGATATCGTCCTGAATATCTTCGACCTGATCAGCTGCCATGTTCTGGTTGGTGAAGGCCGAGGTCTGCGCTGCGGCTGCCGACGCTGCTACTGCTGCGGCAGCTGCGAGCACAAAAATGCTGGTTCTTTTTGCCATGACTTTAGTCCTTTAAGTCTTTTGCGCTTTAATTGCGCGTTGGTCACGGCAGGGAAATCGTTCTGTGAGAGGGTTTGTTCCGGCTTGATGAAACAATCAGGAGGGGCAGCGCGTTTTAGTATCATGAATGTAACGGTTGCTGCGTAGCCGAAAGATTTTCCGCGGATGCAGCACCAACAATGGATACGAATATGTTCCTGTTTTTGCTGTATAAAAAGATCCTCCGCAAGTAACCCACCGGCCGACAGATCCCCGCATCAAGATACAATGCGGCAGATTTATTTGTCGGACTATGGAACTTTAGGCGGCGCTGTGCGTACCCTGCGCGCGAGGCTCGGCACCCAAATTGCCTGGCTGGAAGTCTAAGGAATTTTCATGGGTACGATTACTTTCGTGCGTCACGGGCAAGCCAATTCCCATGCCGACAACGAAGACGATTACGACCGCCTTTCTGAACTCGGTCACCAGCAGGCAAATTGGCTTGGCGAGTGGCTGACTGCACAGGGCGAGACCTTTGATCACGTCATCACAGGCAGTATGCGACGCCATCTTGAGACTGCGCGTGGCGCAGGTTTCGATGAGTTCGATATCGATGAACGCCTGAACGAGCTCGACTACTTCAACCTCAGTAAAGCCCTCTCCGATGCGAACGGAACGCCGCCGCCATCGGGGGAGGAATTCGTTCACCACATCGGCCTTGTCATCGAAGCGTGGCACAGTGCGGAGATCCAGGGTCACGAGACCTTCGCCAGTTTTGAAAACCGCGTTGCGCAGGTTCTCGACCTCGCCGTGCAGCCCGGTCGCAATGTGCTTTGCATCACGTCTGGAGGGGTGATCGCTATGATCATGCGACATTTGCTCGACCTCGCGCCGCGCCAAATGGCGATGATGACCGTTCCGATTTACAACAGCTCGCTTCACCGCGTTCATGTTTCGCCGGTGGGGCCGCTCCTCGCTGGTTTCAATGCAATTCCCCATTTGGAGGCCGCAGACCGTGTCCACGCCCGCACCCACTTCTAACGTCCATCTCTGGGTCCGCGCAGAGCAACGCCCGCGCGAAGAGCGTGTCGGCCTGACGCCGAGCGGCGCCGCAGAACTCATCGCTAAGGGATTCCGCGTGACGGTCGAGGAAAGCTCGCAACGTATCATCCCGATTGCCGAATATACCGCTGTCGGCTGTGAAACTGCGCCAGAAGGAAGCTGGGAAGATGCGCCCGCGGACGCGATCATCTTCGGCCTGAAAGAGCTGCCTGAAACCGGCACCCCGCTCAAACACCGCCACATCATGTTCGGCCACGCTTACAAGGGGCAGGCATCAGGCCGCGTTCTGCTGGATCGTTTGAAGGCTGGCGGAGGTACGCTCTATGACCTCGAATATCTGACCTTGGAGAACGGCCGCCGCGTTGCGGCCTTTGGATATTGGGCAGGTTATGCAGGCGCTGCGGTCAGCGGATTGGCCTTTGCCGCGCAGGCCAAGGGCGAAACCTGTCCGCCTGTTGATACATTCCCGAGCGCGGAGGCAATGGCGCAAGCTGTTCGTGATGCTTTGGGCGGCGCCACACCCAGCGCGTTGATTATCGGCGCTCTGGGCCGCGTCGGAACGGGTGCTGCCGACCTCTGCGAGCGGGCGGGAATTTCCGTTACCAAATGGGACATGGCTGAAACCGCTAGCGGCGGCCCGTTCCCCGAAGTGCTGGAACATGACCTATTCTTCAACTGCATCCTCGCGAGCCCGGGTTGCCCCGTGTTCGTCCCCGAAAGCGCCAAAACGGCAGAGCGGAACCTACGGGTGATCGGTGACGTCGCCTGCGATCCGCAAAGCGACTTCTCGCCTGTCAAAGTGTACGACCACGAGACCTCGTGGGCCGAGCCGGTCGTCCGTGCGCATGACAATCCGGTGCTCGACGTGATGGCAATCGACAATCTGCCGTCTCTTTTGCCGAAAGAAAGCAGCGAGGATTACGCTTCCCAGCTCCTCCCGCATCTGGCCACGCTGAACCGGATCGACGACGACGTTTGGGGCCGCGCCAAGGCGATTTTCGACGAGAATGTCTGAGACTTAGCTCGCCGTCTCGACGCAGTGACGGCGGAATGCACGCTTGAGAAGGTCCAGCTCCGCACGGAGTTGGGCCACTTCCGCCCGAATATCCTCTTCCATCACATCTCCGCACACGAGAACGAAGTCACCGATGGTTTCGTCCGTTTCCGCGTCAATCACGAGGAAGGTCTGGATGCCGTCGGAAATATAATCCGATGGGATCGCGCAAGATACGCGGTAGCCGCCGTCGGCCTCGCGCACGGTCACATCCGGCAACTCTTCACCCAAGATCCGTACGGCAATTTTCGGCTGTGTCGACGCGCCGGTGACGACGGCCTCCCACTTGCCGCCCAAAATACGCGACTGTCCGATTGTGAGGGTCATTCAGGGCTCCTGTTCAGAGGTCGGCACGCGGATAGCGGCAGAATGTGACATCGCGGATCGTAACCTGATTCATCTGCGGTCCTTCGAAAATCAGATCGACCCAAGCCTGCTCGATCCGTTTTTCATTCAGGTCCGAATATCCCAAGTCGAACTCCACGCTCACATGATCGGCGTTCAGGTCCAGTTCGCGCACGATCTGTTCGACGTTCGGGCCGTGTTTGATGTTGAGGCGCGCAAAAATCTCGATGGGGCGCTCGCACTGGACGATCGGCTCCATCCGGATCAGGTGGCGGGTTTTCAGACCGTCACACGCGCTATCCGGCAGGTCGATCGCGAGGCTGAGAAACGTGCCGGCGAATTCGTACACCTCCAGCCGTAGACCGAACGGCGCAAGATCGGCCTCTCGCGTGTTGCGCAACTGGCGGAAGGCCATCTCGTTATAGCGGCAATCGTGGAACAGCGTGATTTCATCGCCAATAACAGTCCGCGAAGCAACAGACACAACGCCGCGTTCAGCCAACGGGGCGCGCCAAGTGTTGGGCCGCCACGACCAGTCTGTACCGCGCGGACGGGGAAATTGCTCAGACCCGACAGCAGGCAGCAGCAAACGTTCGTTCGCGTGTCTGATACCATTGTCCAAAAGCGCGCGCCAACGGCGCATACGGGAACGCGCGGGGCGCAGGTCCTCGAATGTCAGCTTCGAAACATCCTGACGAAGCCGCTCGATACGGGCAGACGTCAGTCGATTTCTCCAGCGGCTGATCAGACCCATATCCGGTAGGTTCCTGCTAACATTCTACGATTTTGAAACTTCAACAGCGACTGGCCGTCGGGTCAAGCTGGTAACCGCTATTCCCGATTCACTGCAACTGTCTGATGTAAAAGAGATAGCCCCTCGGCGTTTTCGACAGGTAAATGCGCATAGCCGCGCACCGAAACGGTCATCAAACGACCGCCCGCATCGAAGAACGCCCGCCACTCGCTCTGTTCGAGGTTCGCAAAACGCGGACGACCCATATCGGTGAAGTGGACTTCGACTGTGTTACCGACCATCTCAACCGCGTCGATCTGGATCGATTGCGCATTGCCGTCCGAAGCGAGTACGCCGCCACCCGCTTCAGTACGTAGCAGGTCGCGCAGCTTTTCCTCGTTCCCAGCGATCACGGCTGAGCCGGCCGAGCCGACCTGAACCGTAATCACAGCATCCGTTTCGGGCCGCGTGGTCGAGATCGACTGTACGTAGCATGGCGCCATTGCGACAAATCCGTGCTCGGGCAGGCTGGCCTCGGTGATGATGCAATATCCCTCAGGGGCTTTCACGCGCGCTTCGCCGCCATAAACCGCCTGATTGCGCACCGGCAATCGCAGCGCCCCTTCGGCACAAGCGGCCAGAAAGAGCGACGCACCGATCAGTGTGCCCTTGATCCACAAGCCGTAACGCATGAGTGCTCCCGTTTGTCCCGCCAAGAGGTGTACGGAACTCGGCCAAATCAAACAACTCCAATGAGTTATAAAATTGCGGCGATCTTGCGGAGGGCAGATGCGGCGCACTACATTGAGCGCCATGACATTGCCCGCTGCGTACCGGCCCCTTCGCGCTTTTGCCGAAGCTGCCCGCCCGAATGATGCTCCGCTCCGTACGCTCACCGGCTTTTTCATGGTCGGAATGGGCTACTACCTGCTGTTTCCGCTTGTCCTCGGCCCGTTTGTCTACGGCGACGAGTTCGAGATGTCGGACCCGATGCCGCTGGACGGATTGCTGCTTTTGCTGGCTCCGCTTGTCGGTCTGCTGCTTCTTCGCCTCATCCTCTACCGCCTCCATGGGCGCGGGCTGCGTAGCGCGATGGGCAATCCGTTGTCGGCGGCTAATATCGCGGTGCCGATCGGAGCATTCGCCCTGCTGATCTCGCTCGTCGCGATGCTTTTGCCGCCTTGGGTCGTGCTGTTCGAAGTTGCGCCGATCGTTCCATGGTTCATCACCATGGTGATTGGCCTCCCGCTCCTGCTCATTCAGGTCAGTTTCGAAGAGATCCTGTTCCGCGGCTACCTCCAGCAACAGATCGCAGCACGGACCGAAAACCCTCTGCTCTGGATGGTGTTGCCGTCGGTGATCTTTGGCGGAGCGCACTTCTTCAATGCCGAGACGACCTACTATGGCATCGCCTATTCGATGTGGGCCACCATGCTCGGGCTGGCATTTGCCGACCTCACGGCCCGCCACGGCACCCTTGGCCCCGCCATCGCATTGCATTTCGCCATCAACTTCAGCCGCATGTTTGTCGTCGGCTCGGACGACACGCCGTTTGCGGCACTTGCGCTCTTGCGCGTGAGTGTCATGTCAGATGCCGCACCATTCGAAGCGGATGTCTTTTTGCAACCCGAGGGAATTGGCGTTATTTTCGGCCTCGTATTGGTGTGTGCCATTCAAATCGCGCCGCTTTGGTTGCTGGCGCGCTACATCATCAGGCGTTGATTGCATTTCCCAAAGGGCAGGCTTATGTCCCTTGTGACAGCGAATAAAGGCTTTCGGAATGAACTGGATTACAAACTACGTCCGCCCCACGATTACATCGCTCTTCGCCCGCCGCGAAGTACCTGACAATCTGTGGACCAAGTGTGACGAGTGCGGAACGATGTTGTTCCACCGTGAACTCGCCGACAACCAGAACGTCTGCACCAACTGTGGTCACCACATGGCGATCACCCCGCGCGAGCGTTTCAACGCTCTGTTCGACGGCGGTGTCTTCACCGAAGTCAGCGTTCCGGAGCCGATCGAAGATCCGCTGAAGTTCCGTGATCAGAAGAAATACACCGACCGCATGAAAGCCGCCCAGAAAAAGACGGGCGAAAAAGAAGCCATGCTGGTAGCCGAAGGCGAGATTTTCTGCACGCCCATCGTCGCCGCCGCGCAGGACTTCAGCTTCATGGGCGGTTCTATGTCGATGTACGTCGGCAACGCCATCATCGCTGCTGCCGAGCGTGCTGTCGCTCTGGGCCGTCCGCTGGTTCTTTATTCGGCAGCTGGCGGCGCGCGTATGCAGGAAGGCATCCTTTCGCTGATGCAGATGCCGCGCACCACGATCGCGGTCGACATGCTCAAAGAAGCCGGCCTGCCCTATATCGTCGTGCTCACCCACCCGACCACCGGCGGCGTAACTGCCTCCTACGCGATGCTGGGCGACGTCCACATTGCAGAGCCGAACGCGCTGATCTGCTTTGCCGGTCCCCGCGTGATCGAACAGACGATCCGTGAAAAACTGCCCGAAGGCTTCCAGCGCGCCGAATACCTGCTCGACCACGGTATGCTCGACCGCGTGACCCCGCGCACGAAGCAGAAGGAAGAGCTGGCGACGATCATCCGCTTGATGATGGGCATGGAGCCCGCTGTGATCGCCGAACTGCCCGAGCCGGACAGCGAAGCTATCGCTCTTCCCGAAACTCCGGCACCCCAGCCGGAAGCCGAGAAGTAATCAGGTTTCTGCGGCCATGCCGTAATACGAACGACCTATGCCGCGCCGCGAGTTATTTCGCGGCGCGTTTTTTGTAAAAGACACCTACAGCCAACCTTGGAGCCCCGCATGACCTCCGACGTCGTCCTTGAACGCCTGATGAGCCTCCACCCCAAAGTGATCGACCTCGTGCTCGACCGCGTGTGGCGTCTGCTGGACGCGCTGGACCACCCCGAGCAAAAACTGCCGCCGGTTATCCACGTCGCGGGCACCAACGGCAAAGGCTCGACCCAAGCGATGATCCGCGCCGGTCTCGAAGCCGCGGGCAAATCGGTCCACGCCTACACCTCGCCCCACCTCGCCCGTTTCCACGAACGCATCCGCCTTGCTGGTGAGTTGATCAGCGAAGAACACCTGATGGCCGTGCTGGAAGAATGCGAAACCGCGAACGGCGGCGAACCGATTACCTACTTCGAGATCACGACCGTCGCCGCCCTGTTGGCCATGTCGCGCACCCCTGCCGACTACACGCTTCTCGAAGTCGGCCTCGGCGGTCGCCTCGACGCCACGAACGTTGTCGACAAACCCGCACTGACCATCATCACGCCCGTTTCCATTGACCACGAACAGTTCCTTGGAAATACGCTCGCCAAAATCGCCACCGAAAAGGCTGGCATCATCAAGCGCGGCATTCCCTGCATCGTTGGTCCGCAACAGGACGAAGCGATGGATGTCATCGAAGCCACAGCCGCCCGTCTCGGCGCGCCCATCATCGCTTACGGCCAGCACTGGCACAGCTATGAAGAAAACGGTCGCCTCATCTATCAGGACGAACGCAGCCTACTCGACCTGCCCCTGCCCGTGCTCCCCGGCCCGCACCAGATCCAGAACGCTGGCGCCGCCATCGCCGCACTCCGCCATCTCGGCTATGACGAAGCGGCTGCCGAAGGCGCGGTCACCAAAACCTCTTGGCCCGCCCGTATGCAGCGCCTCAAAACCGGTCCGCTGGTCGACGCCGCAGGCACCGCAGAGCTCTGGCTCGATGGCGGCCATAACGCCGCTGGCGGTGAAGCCGTCGCCGCGACCTTGAGCCGGATGTCCGACAAGGAAACCTTCCTCGTCTGCGGTATGCTGAATACCAAAGACACCGGCGGCTATATGCGCCCGCTCTCAAAAATCGCGAAAGGCCTGACCGCCGTCTCGATCCCCGGAGAGCCGAACACCCTTCCCGCCGAAACCACTGCGGACGCCGCCAGAACCGCCGGCTTCGCAGATGTCTCCATCGCTGAAAACGCGCTCGAAGCCGTCCGAGCAATCACCGCAGCGCATCCGCAGGCTCGCATCCTGATCTGCGGCTCGCTCTATCTCGCGGGTCACATCCTGCGCGAAAACGGCTGACCTTTCACGCTGACGAAAATACCTCGGGGTCCAAGGGGCAGCGCCCCTTACCCGAGCGCGACAGCGCGAGACAAAAAAGTGCGGCGCCCGAAGGCGCCGCTCATTTGGATCACATCGCTGCTTTGACCGACTGCTCCAGAAGCTCAAGCGCTTCCGCAAAGACCTCGTCCTGAATGGTTATCGGCGCGAGGAAGCGGATGACGTTGCCGTATACACCACAGGTCAGAAGGATGAGGCCGCGCTTTTGCGCTTCGGCACGAACGCGCGCCGCAAAGTCGGCGTCAGGTGCCTTGCCCTCCGGCGCAGCGAACTCCACGGCCACCATGAAACCCGGACCACGAATGTCCGAGATATTCGGGCACCACTCGCGCATTCCCTCCAAACGCTGACGCAGCTTGGAGCCAAGCTCGTTGGCGCGCGCGCAGAGTTCCTCTTCTTCGATGACATCCAGCACAGCATTCGCCGCAGCGATGCCGAGCGGGTTGCCGCCGTAGGTACCGCCCAGACCACCTGGGTTGGCTGCATCCATGACGTCGGCCTTACCTGTGACAGCAGCGAGCGGCAGACCACCCGCGAGGCCCTTGGCCATTGTGGTGAGGTCTGGCGCCGCGTCGTACTGCTCCATCGCAAACAGGGTGCCCGTACGGGCAAAGCCGGTCTGGACCTCATCCGCGATCATCAGCGCGCCGATTTCGTCGCACATCGCACGGACTTCACGAACCAGCGCGGCAGGCGCCGGATAGAAACCACCCTCGCCCTGTACCGGCTCAAGGATGATCGCGGCGACACGTGCAGGATCGAGGTCCGCTTTGAACAGCTGACGGATCGCGCCCATCGCATCCTCAACCGATGTGCCGTGCAGGTCGATCGGGAACGGCACGTGGTAGACGTCAGGCATCATAGTGCCGAAACCGGCTTTGTACGGCTGGACCTTGCCGGTCAGCGACATGCCCATGAACGTACGACCGTGGAAACCGCCGCCAAAAGCGATCACAGCCTGACGGCCAGTCGAGGCGCGCGCGATCTTAACCGCGTTTTCGACGGCCTCTGCGCCGGTGGTGACAAAGATCGTCTTTTTCTCGAAATCACCCGGAACGGCGTTATTCAGACGCTCGGCCAGACGAATGTAATTCTCGTAGGGCATCACCTGATGGCAGGTGTGGGTGAAGCGGCCAAGCTGCTCTTCTACAGCCGCCATGACTTTCGGGTGACGGTGGCCGGTGTTCACGACGGCGATGCCGGCGGCGAAATCGATGTAGCGGTTACCCTCGACGTCCCACACTTCGGCGTTTTCGGCGCGGTCGACGTAAATCTGGGTCATCATGCCGACCCCACGAGCGATTGCAGACGTGCGACGTTCAGCGATTTCAGCGTTTTTCATAGGAAGAGAATCTTTCACGGATCGGAAAACTGCCTGAGCTTACCGCTGTGCGCTCAATATGATCAAATTATTTCGACGCAGATTGGTCAGTTTCCGACCTTCTGGACACTTGACCGCGAATCAATCGATTCGCTAGATTCGGAGCAGCATTCGCTGTCCGGCACATCGCCCCACAGCACCGGTCCAGGCAGGGCGGGGAGGCGGGCCAATTCGGCTCGTCTTTCTGTTTGGGCCTTAGGCGCCCTTACCCCAGTTCGCATCCTGCATTTCGCGCAGGCGGCTTGCGGTCCGCTCGAATTCAAACGCACCCTCGCCTTCCATGTAGAGGCTTTCAGGCTGGGCCGCAGCTGAACAGATGAGCCGCACCTTAGCCTCGTACAGAGCATCGATCAGCGTCACAAAGCGTTTCGCCTCGTTGAAGTTCGTGCGGCCAAGGCACGGGATGTCGTCGATAATCAGGACCCGCACTGCGTCGGCAAGGGCGAGGTAGTCCGCAGCACCAAGCGGCTTAGCGCACAAATCGTGGAAGCTCGCACGCCCGACACCGTTGTTATAGCGTGGAATTTCGACGTCACGGCCTTTGACTTTGATCACAAGCGACTCGCTTCGCCCCTTCGAAAAATCTTCCCAAACAGCGTTCACTGCAGCGCGGGTCTCTGGCGTGATTGGCGTGAAGTACCTTTCCTCGTTGGCCAAGCGTCCCTGACGGTGATCATTCGGGCTGACCAACTCGCGAACCTCGAGCTCTTCCTTCACAAGCGCGATGAACGGCAGGAACAGCTGGTGGTTCAAACCGTTCTTATAAAGCTCGTCGGGATGACGGTTCGAAGTCGTCACAACGGTCACGCCGCCCGCGAAAAGCTTTTCGAACAGGCGACCGACGATCATCGCGTCGGTAATGTCCGTGATCTGCATTTCGTCGAACGCGAGGAAGCGGACCTCTTTGACCAGTTCCTCCGCCACCGGAGCAATCGCGTCATCGACGCCGCGCGCACGGGCTTTGCCCATTTCGGTGTGCACCCACTGCATGAACGCATGGAAATGGCTGCGCCGCTTGGGCGCGTCGATCAGATCGTAGAGCAGGTCCATCAGCATCGACTTGCCGCGCCCCACACCGCCCCAAAGGTACAGCCCCTTTACCGGTTCATATTTGGCGGACCGGAAGATGCCCTTTTTCACAGGCGGTTTCGACAGGCCGTCGCGGATGCGTTCTAGCGCGTCCAGAACCCCTTCCTGAGCGGGGTCGGCACGCAGTTTTCCGGACGCTACGGCAGCGCGGTATGCTTCGATCACTGTGGTCATATTCTGCGACATAGCGCTTGCTTGCTGCATTGGGAAGATTGGGGCGGATTAGATCTTTAACGACTGACCATCACAATTTTTCATTGTCGCCGCCTCGACGATGAATTGACGCGATGAAAAACCCGCACCAATGATCGCACCATGGAACAGAAAACCCCGCTCTTGAGCCCCGTTTTGATCGCCGGCTGTATTATCGTGATGATCGGCTTTGCCATTCGTGCATCGTTCGGGGTGTTCCAGATCCCGATCGCGGAAGAGTTCAACTGGCTCCGCGCGGACTTTAGCCTTGCCATTGCGATCCAGAACCTTGCTTGGGGCGTCGGCCAGCCCATATTCGGTGCGCTTGCCGAGCGTGTGGGTGACCGCAAGGCCATTATTCTCGGCGCGATTTTCTACGCCGTGGGTCTGGTTTTATCGGCGGGCGCGACGCTCCCGATCCAGCACCAGATATACGAAGTCCTCGTCGGCTTCGGTGTTGCAGGCACGGGCTTCGGTGTAGTTCTGGCGGTTGTGGGCCGCGCGAGTTCCGACGAAAACCGCTCCATGAGCCTCGCCATCGCGACCGCTGCGGGTTCTGCTGGTCAGGTGTTTGGCGCGCCGCTCGCTGAATACATGCTGGGCTTCATGTCGTGGCAGACCGTGTTCCTGTGGTTCGCCGCCGCGATTATCGCCGTTCTGGCACTGCTGCCGATGATGAAAGCACCGCAGGCGTCCAAGGCCGAACTGCAAGAGAGCATGGGCCAGATCCTCGGCCGCGCGTTCCGCGATCCGTCCTACACAATGATTTTCCTCGGCTTCTTCTCCTGCGGCTATCAACTGGCGTTTGTAACCGCGCACTTCCCTGCGTTCGTCGCCGAAGTCTGCTCGCCCATCGCTAGCGGAGGTTTGCTGGCAGGCATGGGCATCACGACCACTTCAACGCTTGGCGCGGCTGCCATTTCGCTGATCGGTGTGGCGAACATCATGGGCACGCTGGCGGCCGGCTGGCTGGGCAAGCGCTATTCGAAGAAATACCTGCTGGCAGGCGTCTACCTCGCCCGCACCGTGGTCGCCGCGTGGTTCATTCTCGCTCCAATGACGCCCATCACCGTGATCGTGTTCTCGGTGGTCATGGGATCGCTCTGGCTCGCGACCGTGCCGCTTACCTCCGGCCTTGTCGCGCACCTATACGGCCTACGCTACATGGGCACGCTCTATGGCATCGTGTTCTTCAGCCACCAGCTAGGCAGCTTCCTCGGTGTCTGGCTGGGAGGTACACTCTATGACCTCTACGGCACTTACACCTACGTGTGGTGGGTCGGCGTTGGCGTCGGGGCGTTCTCGGCAATCGTGCACCTGCCGATCCGCGAAAAGCGCCCCGCTGCGGTCGCGGCTTAAGCCGCTTCTTCTTCGGTCAAAAGACCTTCGGCAACCAACCGGTCCGCCCACCCCTGCGGGCCGGTGAATTGGTGGGTCTTCCATCCGCGTGCATCGGCGGCGGCAATGTTGTCGGCGCGGTCATCGACGAAAATCAACTTCTCGGGCGCAACGCCGCAGTCTTCTTCGACCATGCGGTAGATGTCGGCGTCGGGCTTGATGACGCCCATGTGGCCAGAGACATAACGACGGTCGAATTCCTTGAGGAACGGGTACTCCTTTTCTCCGATCTCGAAGGTCTGGATACCGAAATTAGTCAGCGCGAATACCGGAATGCCTTTGGCACGCAGAGCGCGGAGCAGACGCACCGAATGTTCGATGGTCGGTGACGCCATTTCGAGCCAGTGGGTGTGCCACATCAGGATCTCATCGCGGAACGCAGGATTGGCTTCAGCGAGCGATTTTACCGCCTCTTCCCAGTTCGCGCCGCGGTCCACGCTGTCGTTCATGCCATGCAGATCGACATTGGCGAACATTTCCTTACGGCGTTCTTCGCCGATGTATTTGTCGTAGACCCGCTCGGGCTGCCACTCGATCAGCACATTGCCGATGTCGAAGATAACTGCGTCAATCGTCATGGAAATTCTCTTTTGACTTTCTGGACTTCGCGCTCGAGAGCATCGAGGAAACGCGAACGGTCCGCTTTGGAAAACGGTTTGCCACCGCCCTGCCGGAATGGATCGGCAGAGCGCAAATCGGCCATCAGATCACGCATGGCCAGCGCATTACCGACGTTGGCTTGGGTCAGCGCCTCGCCATTGTGTTTGAGGACGCGGGCGCCTGCCTCGACGCACTTCGCCGCGAGGGGGATATCGCCGGTAATGACGATGTCACCACCTTTGGCGCGGTCGGCGATCCACATATCGGCCACATCCGGCCCTTCAGGCACGATGACGTTTTCGACCAGCGGGTTTTGCGACGGTCGCAAGCCGCCGTTCGACACGACGAACGTCTTGATACCGTGGCGGGTGGCGACCCGTTCGACCTCGGCTTTGACCGGGCAGGCGTCAGCGTCGATGTAGATCACGCCCAAAGCGCCTTTGCGTGGAAGGCGACGTGTTCTTCCATGAAGGTCGACACGAAGAAGTAGCTGTGATCGTAGCCTCTTTGCAGGCGGATTGCGGCCTCGGCACGCTTCTTCACCGCAGCTTCCGCGAGCCTCTCGGTCATCAGCAGATCACCGAACTGGTCATTGGTGCCGGTGTCCACGAGCAGCGGGATATCGAGGCCCTTTTCAGCCATCAGCAGCGACGCATCGTGGGCGGCCCACTTGCTCTCATCTTCGCCGAGGTAGCTCGCGAACTGCTTGCGACCCCAGTCGCTGGCAGTCGGATTACAGATGGGCGAGAAAGCGGAGACCGAGCGGTAGCGTCCCTGAAGCGACATCGCCAAAGTCAGCGCACCGTGGCCGCCCATCGAGTGGCCGGTGATCGACTGGCGGTCCTCGTTGATCGCAAAGTTCGATGTGACCAGCGCGGGAAGCTCCTCGGCCACGTAGTCCCACATCTTGAAGTGCGGCGCCCACGGCAGTTCGGTCGCGTTGACGTAGAAGCCCGCGCCCTTGCCCAGATCGTATGCGTCGTCGTCCGCAACATCTTCGCCGCGCGGCGAGGTGTCAGGGAATACGAGCGCGATGCCTGCCTCGGCTGCCCATGCTTGCGCGCCGGCTTTGGTCATGGCGTTTTCGTGGGTACAGGTCAGTCCCGACAGGTACCAAAGCACGGGAACGGGGGCGTCTTCTGCCTCTTCAGGCAGGAACAGACCGAAGGTCATATCGGTGCCGGTGGCTTCGGATTTGTGGCGATATACGCCCTGAACGCCGCCAAAGCAGCGGTTTTCGGAAACAGTTTCCATGGAAACCTCCATCATCAAACGCTGACCCAGGCGATGACCGCCGAGATCGTGAAAATACTCAGTGCCGTGGAGACCAGAATGGCTGCCGACACGCGTGCAGGTGCAACACCGTAATGTTGCGCGAGAATGTAGACGTTGCCCGCGACAGGCAGCGACGCGGCGGCGACCATGACCGACGCAGGATAGGCCCCGACATCAAAGACCACATAGGCACAGAAGGCCACCGCCGCGGGATGCAGGATCAGTTTGGAGAAGCTGAGCCATCCCGCCACGGCCAAGCGCTCAGCTGATTTGCTGGCGAGCGATGCACCGATAGCGAACAGCGCACCTGGCGTGGCAGCAGCGCCGAGCATCGACAGGAAGTCGTTGGCGGGCTTGGGGATCGGCATTCCTGACGCAGAGATCAGCATGCCGACAATGATCGAAACGATCATCGGGTTCTTCACCAGACCGAGGCCAACGGTCGCCAGAATGCGCGGCGACACGCGGCCATCGCGACTGCCAGTTATCAGGATCACGATGAGCGAAGAGAACACGATCAGGTCCACGACCAGCACCATCATGACAGGCCCGATCGCTTGATCTCCGAGCAGCAAAACCAGCATGGGAATGCCGAGGAAGCCGACGTTACCGATGACGCCTGTCTGCGCCTCAACCGCCGCTTCGGCGACGCCCCTGCCCCGTATCATCGCGACGATGGTCACGACGATGTAGATCGCCATCGTGCCGAAGAGGTAAGCGCCCATGAAGGGCCAGTCGATCAACTGCTCGAACGACAGGTTCGCGGAGAACCTGATCAGCATGGCCGACAGCGCAAAGTAGAAAACGAATTTGGTCAGATAGGCAGTGGCTTCGGTACTGAAAAAACCAGTCCTGCCAGAGCCGTAACCAAGCGCGATCAATGCGAAAAAAGGAAGTGTTTGAAGGAAAATGGCCCACATGCGCAAAGGGCTAGCATGCCCCTTGTCTCATGCAAAGTGTTTCGGTCAGGCTCGGTGGTACGGACTTCCCGAAAGAATCGACGCTGCACGATAAAGCTGCTCTGTCAGCATCACGCGGACCAGCATATGCGGCCAGACCATCTTGCCAAAGGACAGTGCCGCATCGGCCTTGGCACGAAATGCAGGATCTATCCCGTCGGCACCGCCGATGACGAACGCCACATCCTGACGGCCGGTGTCGCGCCAGTTACCGATGGTGTCTGCAAAGTCCGGCGAGGTCATGAGCTTCCCACGCTCGTCCATGATGCAGACGAGCGCGCCAGGCGGGATCGCTTTTTCGATGAGAGCCGCCTCGGCGGCCATGCCTGCGTTCTTCTTATCTTCGACTTCGATGACGTTGGCGGGGCCGAGCGCAAGGGCCCGCCCCGTACGGTCGAACCGTTTGAGGTAGTCGTCGATAAGGTCGCGCTCCGGACCCGCCCGAAGGCGTCCTACCGCGACAATGTGAACGCGCATCAGCTTGTCTGGGAAGCACCGCCCTCAGGCAGCCACATCTTTTCCAACTGATAGAATTCGCGAACTTCGGGACGGAACAGGTGCACAATTACGTCGCCTGCGTCGATCAGAACCCAGTCACCGATATCGGCGCCTTCGACCTTGCACAGAACGCCGTGGTCGGCCTTGAGCCGCTCCACCATGTGCTGTGCCATGGCCGCAACCTGACGCGACGAACGACCCGATGCGATCACCATGTGATCGGCCATCTGGGTTTTGCCACGCAGCGGAATGCTCACCACGTCTTCGGCTTTGTCGTCATCAAGCGAGGTCTGGATTGCCGCGAGCACTTGATCGCTCTTTGCGGCTTTCTGAGCCGACGTCATCACAGGCTCCTTCTGAGCAGCACCAGCTGCCGGTTCATTGAGAGACAGAACGTCGTCCTCCAAGGTTACGCGCCGCCGATCCACCCCGGCGCTGAGTGTAGTTTTAAAATAACAGCACCCACGGGTGTTTTCAACACGACCTGACGATCACGATTCTCTGTCTGCGCTGCCTTTCGCACAGTGCCGAATTGCCGACAATACAAACCCTTGCTGTTTTCTGTTTCGCGGTCAGAAACCCAACTCGTGAAATGGGGCGTAAATAAGGCACAAAACATGCTTATACGTTGACGCATAATGGGTAGGCACTTAATCCTTTCGTATATTTGGATTGGGTGTTCACATGCTGTTACTTTTTCTTCCCGGCATTCTGCTTGCCGCTTGGGGTATCTCCGCGATTTTCGATGGTGACGGCGGCGACGTCACCGATGACGAAAATGGCGGCGGTGGCGACGAAAACGAAACCATGGACGCCACCCACCTTGCCGACGACATCATCGGCACCGATGACGACGACATCATCGACGCTCTGGGCGGAGACGATACGATCACGGCAGGTGCGGGCGACGACGTCATCAATGGCCGCTTTGGCGATGACCTGATCTACGGCGGCGCAGGTAGCGACGCGATTGATGCGGGCCCCAACGACGACACCGTCTATGGCGATGATGACGACGGCGACGATGGTGACGACTTCATCGCCGGCGGCGACGGCATGGATACGCTCTTTGGCGGCGGCGCGTCTGACTACCTCTTTGGCGGCAACGGCGTCGATAAGCTGTATGGCGGCGAAGGTAACGACTACGTCTACGGCGGTGCGAGCGCTGACTTCCTCGCGGGCAACGAAGGCGATGACTACCTTGACGGCGGCAACGGTGACGACGCCCTTGTCGGCGGCTACGGCGACGACTTCCTGACTGGCGGAGAGGGCAGCGACCTGCTTGTCGGGAACACAGGTGACGACGTGCTGATTGGCGGCGCGGGCGACACCCTGCAAGGCAATGTCGGCAACGACCTCCTCGTATTTGACGGCGATGGATCAACTGGCAGCGATACTGCAACGCTCAGCGGCAGCTACGGATCGGACTACTTCTGGATCGACAGCGCTGAACCAGGTCAGGTCATGACCGACTATCAGCAGGGTCAGGATACGCTCGTTCTTCAGCTTCCCGCTGGCCTCGGCGACATCGACAGCCTCAACTACGTTATGTCCTACATCGAGGACGGCGATAACTTCGGCACGCAGATCGACGTCTATATGGACGGTTACGACGATCCGCTGAACTCTGTCACCGTGATGGGCTACCAGCCTGAGGAGATCGACACCGACCAGATCGGCATCTACTTCTCCGAGGACCTCGACGGCACCGAATATATTGATGCTGCGGTCGCAATCGATGACAGCGCATTCGGCAATGACATCCCCACCAACCTCGACAATCCGGGCGGCGGTGATGGTGACAATGTCGAGAGCGTTCCCACGGTCCTTGAGGGCGATGAGAACGATAACACGCTGACCTACACCGACGGCGATGCGACCATCTATGGCCGTGCCGGTAACGACACGATCACCACGGGTAGCGGCGATGACGTGCTCGTCGGCAACAACGGCGATGACGAGCTTTACGGTGGTTCGGGTGACGATGCGCTCTACGGCATCGACGGCGCGGACACTCTGCATGGCGGTGACGGCGATGACTTCATCGGCGCGACCCCGACCGACGTCGCTTTCGGTGACGCCGGTGACGACTCGATCATCCTGCGCGGCAACACCGAACAATCCGCTGCCCTCTTTGGCGGCGAAGGCGATGACGTGCTCTATGCTGAAGGTTCGGCGGTCGAGATGACTGGCGGCAATGGATCGGACGTGTTCTGGCTCGACAACCAAGGCGCTGACGAGATCGCGATCATCAATGACTACGTCGCCAACGAAGGTGACGTCATGGTCGTCGAAACGTCGTACATTGTGGGCGAAGACGGCAATTCAGCTCCGTCGATCACCGACAGCGATCTGAGCTTCGACGTTCAGGCCATCTCGACCGATGACGGCACGAATTCGCTGGTGACCATGTCGGTCAACACACCCGACGGCTTCAACGGCAGCTTCGTGAACGCATCGTTCATGCTGGTCGGCGTTGCGCCCGAAGACGTGGACACGAGCGTCTTTACCGTCGCAGTCACCGAATTTGGCGGAACGGAAAATGTCGCAGGCATCGCGGCGGCCAGCGGCAGCTACGCGAAAGGCGTTGTCTACCTCGGCTGATCCGGCCAGACCAAAACAATGTTCAAGCCCGCCAATTCGGCGGGCTTCTTCTTTGCACACAGAGTTTCCTTGCGAGACTCGCGAAAAAGGCATATCTGCCCACCCATGATCCGCCTTTTTGACATGGATGACCGCACGCGACTGCGTGAACGGTTCTACGGCGAAAGCCGTTCGATCCTCGCCCGACTGTGATGTCCGCGCGGGGCGCATCGTCATGCGCCCGTCCGAAAAGATCTGACTAGCACAACATTCTAAAAGGTAAGAGCCATGTCGCCCAAGACGCTCTATGACAAAATCTGGGACGCTCACGTCGCCCATGAAGCCGAAGACGGCACCTGTCTGCTGTACATCGACCGCCACCTCGTCCACGAAGTGACCTCGCCGCAAGCGTTCGAAGGTCTGCGTATGGCGGGCCGCAAGGTGCGCGCTCCGGAAAAGACCATTGCGGTTCCGGACCATAACGTTCCGACCACTCTCGACCGTGCGAACGCGTCGACCATGACCGAAGACTCGCGCATTCAGGTCGAAGCTCTCGACACGAACGCCAAAGAATTCGGCATCAACTACTACCCCGTGTCGGACGTCCGTCAGGGCATCGTGCACATCGTCGGTCCCGAGCAGGGTTGGACCCTGCCGGGCATGACCGTTGTTTGCGGCGACTCGCACACTGCAACCCACGGTGCATTCGGTGCGCTGGCCCACGGTATCGGCACTTCGGAAGTTGAACACGTTCTGGCCACCCAGACGCTGATCCAGAAGAAGTCCAAGAACATGAAGGTGGAAATCACCGGCAAGCTGAAGCCGGGCGTGACCGCCAAGGACATCACCCTCGCTGTCATCGGCGCAACCGGCACCGCTGGCGGCACCGGCTACGTTATCGAATACTGTGGTGAAGCCATCCGCGATCTTTCGATGGAAGGTCGCATGACCGTCTGCAACATGGCGATCGAAGGCGGCGCGCGCGCCGGTCTGATCGCTCCGGACCAGAAGACCTTCGACTACGTCAAAGGCCGTCCGCACGCTCCGAAGGGCGAGCAGTACGACGCCGCTGTCGAATACTGGAAAACCCTCTTCACCGACGAAGGCGCTCACTTCGACAAGGTCGTGACCCTCAAGGGTGAAGAAATCGAGCCGGTCGTCACTTGGGGCACCTCGCCCGAAGACGTTCTGCCGATTTCGGCAGTCGTTCCGGCACCGGAATCGTTCAAGGGCGGCAAAGTCGACGCTGCCAAGCGCTCGATCGAGTACATGGGCCTGACCGCCGGTCAGAAACTGACCGACATCCAGATCGACACCGTGTTCATCGGTTCGTGCACCAACGGCCGCATTGAAGACCTGCGCGCTGCCGCTGCGATCCTGAAGGGCAAGAAGATCAAGGACGGTATGCGTGCCATGGTCGTTCCGGGTTCGGGCCTCGTCCGCGCTCAGGCCGAAGAAGAAGGTCTGGCTGACATCTTCAAAGAAGCCGGTTTCGAATGGCGCATGGCTGGCTGCTCGATGTGCCTCGCGATGAACCCCGACCAGCTGTCCGAAGGCGAGCGTTGTGCGTCCACTTCGAACCGTAACTTCGAGGGTCGTCAGGGCTACAAAGGCCGCACCCACCTCGTATCCCCTGCAATGGCTGCCGCCGCTGCAATCACTGGCCACCTGACCGACGTTCGGGAGATGATGTAATGGAAAAGTTCCAAAAAGTTCAGGGCATCGCAGCTCCGATGCCGCTCGTGAACATCGACACCGACATGATCATCCCCAAGATCTTCTTGAAGACGATCAAGCGTTCGGGCCTCGGTGTGAACCTGTTCGACGAAATGCGCTACGACCGTCAGGGCAACGAGATCGAGGATTTCGTCCTGAACAAGCCGCAGTACCGCGACGCGGAAATCCTCGTCGCCGGTGACAACTTCGGCTGTGGTTCGTCGCGCGAGCATGCTCCGTGGGCGATTGCCGACTTCGGCATCAAGTGCGTGATCTCGACCTCGTTCGCAGACATCTTCTATAACAACTGCTTCAAGAACGGCATCCTGCCGATCGTGTTCCCGCAGGACGTAGTCGACGTGCTGATGAAGGACGCCGAAAAAGGCTCCAACGCCCGCATGACTGTCGATCTGGAAAACCAGACCGTCACCACCTCGGACGGCGAGTCGTTCTCGTTCGAAGTCGACTCGTTCAAGAAGCACTGCCTGCTGAACGGACTCGATGACATCGGTCTGACCATGCAGAACGTCGATGCGATCGACGCTTTCGAAGCCAAAAACGCTGCCGACCGCCCTTGGGCATGATTCGATAGCACCAGTACTGATCTGTACGAAGAGCGCCTCCGGTTTCGGGGGCGCTTTTTCGTTGGGCAGGCCAAAACACAAGATGTTGTGCCATGAACTGTGGCAACCACGGGGAGAATGACCGGTTCATTCTGGATGGTGGCAATCGCGCATCACCTCTGCCCCAAAACCGCCACCTTAATTTATGTAAATTTACCCATGAGTTGCAGACGAAACCTAAAGTGGGCAGAATTTTGTCAAAGATGAGGCAGACCGCTTTCACTCTGCGGTTCAAAAACAAGAAGCAGGCCCGGCAAAGTATCGGAGCCAGCGATATCGAGGAAAGACAGGACGTGATTTCACGTATTGCAGGAGCAATCGTGCGCGCAGCGTTCGTGGTGTTGCTTATCGCAATTCCCGCACTTCTGCTGCCGAACACGAGCACCGATACGTCCCAGATCGTGGCGCTCATTGCCATGGCTGCGGGCGGGTTCGCGCTCATGGAATACAGCTCCGCATGTCCCAGCCTGATCGAGTTCCGCGACGCTCCGCCCTACAACCGCACCCGTTTCCTGTCACTGTTCATCGCGGTGTTCCTGCTGTCGATGATCGCGCGCGGCGCAACCGAAAGCACCACGCTGTCGATGTTCGTGACCGCCATGGGCTATCGCCTCGGCGCGCTGCTTGATTTCCCTTATTCGCCTGTCCGCCTGATGGTTCTGATGCTGCCGCAAGACGCGCCTGCATCGCTCGGCACCGCCGTGCGCACCGCCGCCGCCGTCGCTTATGTGACGTCGATCCTTTCGCTCGCGTACTTCGTTCTTTGCCTCCGCGTCCATCAATGGCCAGGTCGCAACAGTTCGCTGAACATCTGGACGAACCTGCCGACATTCGACCCGACCACGGGCGAAGACATCGTTGGCCGCCTTCAGCGTGACAGCCAGATTAACCTGATCGTAGGCTTTTTGCTGCCATTCTTGGTCCCAGCAGTTGTGAAACTCGGTTCCAGCCTGATCAATCCGGCCAGCCTGTCCGATCCTCACACGTTGATCTGGATGGTATCGGCATGGGCCTTCATTCCTTCGTCACTCCTGATGCGCGGCATCGCGATGGGCCGCGTGGCGCAGATGATCGAAGACAAACGCAAACGCGCGTCCTCCGCCGATTCATTGCAGCCTGCCTGATTTTCCTGATTATCGGTCCAGCAGTGGCCGAAACCGTTCGGATCGCCACCTTCGCCGCACCATTGTCGCGCCGAGGGCCGGGATTGCTGCTGCGCGACATTCTGAAGAGCGAAGAGCAAGTCTTGCAGGCCGCCGAGACGATCAGAGCGGTCGACGCTGACATCATTGTCCTTACCGATTTCGATTTTGACCACGGCGGCGCAGCCCTCTCCGCTTTCGCGGCGATGCTAGATTATCAATACGCGTTTGCCAAACAGCCCAATACCGGAGTGCCCACCGAGCTCGATATCGATGGCAACGGATACCTCGGCGATGCCCGCGATGCGCAAGGCTACGGGCGGTTCGAAGGCGATGGAGGTATGGCGATCTTGTCCAAACTTCCGGTCGGCGAAGTGACGTCTTTCGATCACGTCTTGTGGCGCGACGTGTTGGACAACCACTCCACCGATCCGCCCGAACTTGCCGACATTCAACGCCTATCGACGACAGGCCACTGGATTGTGCCGATTGCCGTAGAGAAGACAGTTCTCAACATTCTCGCATTCTCTGCAACGCCACCTGTTTTCGATGGGCCCGACAATCGCAATGATCGGCGCAATGCTGACGAGGTGCTTTTCTGGCTTAAACATCTCGACATCCCGCACCCGATTGTCGCCGGGAACGCGAACCTCGACCCCAACGGCGGCGAAGGTGATCGAGTGGCTATTGCACAGCTTCTCACGGACCCGCGGCTCCAGGATCCGCTCCCCGACCAGACCACCGCCGACTGGCCGGACGGCCCCGGTGCGTTGCGCGTGTCATACGTTCTGCCGTCATCCGATCTGACGGTCAAAAGCGCCGGAATCGAACGTTCAGATAGCGGACCACATGCGCTGGTCTGGGTAGATGTGGAGATGCCTTGAAGCCCTGATTGTGGCACCTTGTTTTCTTGACCCTTGGGCAGCAAACGGATACCTCGTGCCAGACCTTTTCAGACAAGGAAGAACGAGATGTCCAACCCCTCGATCCTGATCCTCGCCGGCGACGGCATCGGCCCCGAAGTCATGGGTGAAGTTAAGAAGATCATCACCTGGTTCGGCGACAAGCGCGGCCTGCAATTCGACGTCAGCGAAGATCTGGTCGGCGGCTCGGCTTACGACGTGCACGGCACCCCGCTGCACGATGACACCATGGCAAAAGCTCAAGAAGCCGACGCTGTTCTCCTCGGCGCCGTTGGCGGCCCGAAGTACGACGTGCTCGACTTCTCGGTTAAGCCGGAGCGTGGCCTGCTGCGCCTGCGCAAGGAAATGGACCTCTATTCGAACCTGCGTCCGGCGCAATGCTTCGATGCTCTGGCCGACTTCTCCTCACTGAAGAAAGACGTTGTAGCCGGTCTCGACATCATGATCGTCCGCGAACTGACCTCGGGCATCTACTTTGGTGAGCCGCGCGGCATTATCACCGAAGGCAACGAACGCGTCGGCATCAACACCCAGCGTTACACCGAGTCGGAAATCGCTCGCGTTGCGCGTTCCGCCTTCGAACTGGCCAAGCGTCGCGGCAACAAAGTCTGCTCGATGGAAAAAGCCAACGTGATGGAATCGGGCATCCTGTGGCGAGAAGTCGTTCAGAAAGTCCACGACGAAGAGTATCCCGAAGTCGAACTGTCGCACATGTACGCCGACGCAGGCGCCATGCAGCTCTGCCGCTGGCCCAAGCAGTTCGACGTCATCGTCACCGACAACCTGTTCGGCGACCTGCTGTCCGACGCTGCTGCGATGCTCACCGGTTCGCTCGGCATGCTGCCGTCCGCGTCGCTCGGCGCGCCTATGGCCAACGGCCGTCCGAAAGCACTCTACGAGCCCGTACACGGCTCGGCTCCGGACATCGCAGGCCAGAACAAGGCCAACCCGATCGCTTGTATCCTGTCGTTCGCGATGGCCCTGCGCTACTCGTTCGATCAGGGCGACGAGGCGACCCGCCTCGAGCAAGCCGTTGAAAAGGTTCTCGCCGACGGCGTCCGCACTGCCGACCTGCTCGCAGGCGAAGGCGTCACTCCGGTGACCACCACCGAAATGGGCGACAAGATCCTCGAAGCACTGGACGCTTCGCTCTAAGCTTCTAAGATCACTGCACAACAAACGGGCGTCCCGCACGGGCGCCCGTTTTTGTTTGAAATGAAAGTGGCTTGGATACTCGCCTTTAGGGTTGCAAGACTCACATTAGGCGGGTGATAGCGGATTCGGCACTACAGGAGTTGAAGATGGTCGAAGTGGTAAAGAACAACGTCAAAGGAGCGCTGTTTGCTCTGATGGCAATGGGCGTTTACGCAACCCACGACGCCGTCATCAAGACACTCGGTAGCGGTTATTCGGCCTTCCAGATCGTGTTTTTCGCCGCATTGCTGAGCTTTCCCGTCGTCACGATTATCCTGATGAGCGACAAGACCGCCGGCACGCTCAAGCCCGTTCACCCGTGGTGGATGATGCTGCGCACGATGCTGACCGTCATCACGGGTATCTCTGCGTTTTATGCGTTTACCGTCCTGCCGCTGGCACAAACCTATGCGATTCTGTTCTCGTCCCCGCTGCTGATCACCATTCTGTCGATCCCAGTGCTGGGTGAAAAAGTCGGCCCGCATCGTTGGGGCGCGGTCGGCGTGGGTATGGTCGGCGTCATCATTGCGCTGCAACCTGGTGCGACTGAACTGGCGCTTGGACACCTTGCGGCGCTTGCTGCGGCAATCTGCGGCGCATCGGCTGCGGTCATCGTGCGCAAGATCGGCGCGGAGGAGCGCTCGGTCGTCATGATGCTCTATCCGATGATCGGCAACTTCGTCGTCATGGGTTGCGCGCTTCCATTCTTCTACAAGCCGGTTCTGATCACCGACATGGGCCTTCTCGCTATGATCGCGATCTTTGGCCTCTGCGGCGGCTTCCTGACGATCAAAGCGTATCGCGCTGGCGAGGCTGCCATCGTGGCGCCGATGCAGTACAGCCAGATCCTTTGGGCGACGCTCTACGGCTATCTGTTCTTTGACGAGACACCGACGACCGCCGTTCTGATCGGTGCGTCGGTCATCATCGCATCGGGCATCTACATCGTTCTGCGCGAAGCCAGCGGCGGTACCTCGACCGAACGTCCGGTCACTCGCACGCGACTGCGGACGGAAACCGTTACCTCTCCGCGGGCATCGATTTTGTGGCGGATCATGACCGGCAAACCCAGCCGGAAGATGAGCCAATAAAAACCTGCGTTTTTACCTGTTTCGCACTTGCACTTTCCATGCGGAATCGGTAGTTCGCGATCCACGGTCGGAGCGTAGCGCAGCCTGGTAGCGCACCTGCTTCGGGAGCAGGGGGTCGGAGGTTCGAATCCTCTCGCTCCGACCAATTTTCCCGATTTATCGCGAATACACGAAAACGCCGCAGCGGATCATCCGATGCGGCGTTTCGCGTTTTAGGGTGTCTTACTGCTTGGGCTGGTCGTCGAAGTCCGTCCGCAGGATGCGCTGCGCATCCCCGTCAGGGTCGTCGTACTGTCTGTTTCGCATGGTCCAGAAAAACGCGGCGAGCCCCACTCCGCCAAGGAGCAACGAGACAGGGATCAAAAGGGCAAGGACTTCCATAGGGATTACCGAAGGCGAAGAGCATTGAGTGAGACGATAATCGACGAGGTCGACATCGCAATAGCGGCCGAGAGCGGGCTCGCGAGGCCAATGAGCGCAAGCGGCACCGCGATGGTGTTGTAGATCGCCGCAACCGAGAAGTTCTCGATGATCCGGCGACGGGCCTTTTGAGCGGTCTCCATCGCTACGGCGATCTGCGAAAGGTCGGACTTCACGAGAACCATGTCAGCGGCTACACGCGTGGCTTCCAGCGCAGAGGCCGGAGCAATCGACACATGCGCCAGCGCCAGCGCGCCAACATCGTTCAGACCGTCTCCAACCATGAGCACGCGCTTGCCTGCATTGGCCTTGGCTTGGAGTACATCGGCCTTTTTGTGGGGCAGAATGCCTGCCTGCCAGCTCTCGATACCGAGCGTGTCGGCCATCCGGCGGACGTTCGCTTCGGTATCGCCGGAAAGCAGGGTGACCGGAACGCCCTTGGATTTGAGCGTCGAAATGAGCTCCTCGGCGCCGTCCCGCAGGCTGTCGACAAACTCCAGTGCGATCTGGCGGTCACCCAAATCCAGCACCGTTGAACTGTCGCCGCAACCGATCCAAGACGCGCGACCGAGGCGCACTTTGCGGCCGTCCAGCATACCTTCGATGCCCATGCCCGCGATCTCGTGAATGTCACACACATCGGCGCGGTCGGCGCAGGCGGCTGAAACAATTGCCTTGGAGCGGGGGTGGCCAGACGCTTCGGCCAAGGTTGCGGCAATCGCCAGATCAGCAGGCGCGAGTTGCGTTACGAGCTGCGGGATGCCTTTCGTCAGCGTGCCGGTTTTGTCAAAAACCACTTCGTCGATTTCGCCCAGACGCTCCAGCGCAGTCGCATGTTTGACGAGTATCCCCGCCTTGAAAAGCTTGCCCGACGCCACCGTTGAGACAGCGGGCACAGCAAGGCCGAGCGCGCAGGGGCACGTGATAATAAGGACCGCCACCGCGATGTTGAGGGCATAACGCACATCGCCCGCTGTCGCCCACATCCAGAAAACGAACGCGGCGAATGCGAGGACATGCACCAGCGGCGCGTAGATTTTGGCGGCACGGTCGGCGAGCGAATTGTAGCGGGACTTTGCCTGCTCTGCGACCGACACGAGGTCAGCCAGTGCATGAAGCACGGTCTGCTCGCCCACGGCTGTTGCGCGGACCTTGAGAGCGCCGGTCAGGTTGACCTCGCCCGCGCGGACTTGATCCGAAATGCCAATCGTCGCGGGATCAGCTTCGCCCGTCAGGAAGGATCGGTCGACGTCGCTAGTGCCTTCTTCGATGGCACCGTCAACGGGCATCCGCGCGCCGGGCTGCACAAGCAGCAGGTCACCCACCGTGATGGTGCCAATAGGAACGGTTTCAGCGCCATTATCCGTCAACCGCAGCGCGGTCGGCGTTTCCATCGCGGCCAACTCGGTCGCAGCAGAACGCGCCACGCTCCGCATTTTCTGATCAAGATAGCGCCCCGCAAGAAGGAAAAACGTCAGCGAAAGCGCGGCGTCGAAATAGGCGTCTTCACCATGATAGGCCGTCTCCATCACCGAAATTCCAGCGGCGAGAAGGATGGCCAAGGTGATCGGCACATCCATATTAAGGCGACCGACGCGCAGAACGCGCCACGCGCTGGTGTAGAACGGGCGGGCAGAGAACACGATGGTCGGCAGCGCGATCAGCGCCGACAGCCAGTGGAACAACTGCCGTGTGGCATCCGCTGCGCCCGACCAGACAGCGACCGAAAGCAACATCACATTCATCATCGCAAAACCCGCGACGCCCAAACGCATGGCCAGATCACGGGCCGCGCGGTCGCTTTCGCCAGCGGACAAGGTTGCCGCGTCGAGCGGCGTTGCCTCGTACCCCAGAGCCGAGATCGCTGCCACGACCTCTTCGTCCGACATGCCCGCCGGGACGCGGACGGTGGCGCGTTTGCGGGTCAAGTTGACGCGCGCATCCTCGATGTCGTCACGCGCCAACAGACCGCCTTCGATGGACTGGATACAGGCGGCGCAGTGGACCGTCGGCAGTGAAAGGTGCAGTTCACGGCTCCCCTCGCTGGCCAACTTTGCAGCGCGGTTGATTGCAATAGGCGTTGCAACGCAGGCAGGGCAGGCAGCAACTCCGGGGGCTTCGACGTATGCCATTTTATCCTCTGATGTGAACTTGGAGTTCCTGTTTGAACTCCGTGCCATTGTCGGCCTCAGCGGTGATCCAGAGGCGCCATTGTCCGGGCTCATAGTCGATCGGACCACGGAAAACGGTACCGTCGAAAGTCAGCTCAAGTACCTGATCATCACGGGTCGTCGTCGGGCGACCGAATGTGGCGTTCACGGTCGACGGATCGATAGGAGCACCGTTTTCGTCGGTGATCGCAATCTCGATATGATCGCCGTCAACGGTCGCCTCGACGGTCCAGCCCAGCGCCTCTTGCGCTGCGCGGTCACGGTCGAACGATTGGCTGGCAACATAGGAATTCTTCACCACCAGCCCCGGAAACGTCTCGATTGCAGAGGTCGCCATAACGATATTCACGGCAATGATGACAATGAAGAACGATGCGAAAATTGCGAAGAATTTGGGGCCGGTGATGGGGCCGCGGAAGAAACCGGTCATCAGTTCGTCTCCTTACCGTTAAAGATGGTGTCGACCGATGCGCGTTCGTTGGTCGACAGGTCGGTGACCCAGAAAGTGAAATCGGTACGGTCGGCCGTTGCCGCTGCGCTATCCGGTCCGGCTTGGACGTAGACTCGGATAATTTCCATCGAGTCGGCGGGCACAGGAACCAGCGAGCCGTCCACCCCCTCGACCGAGAGCTGAAGATTCGTGTCGGCATCCAGTGCGAGGCCGAAGAGCTCTTGCGAGCCGTGCTTGTTGCGCAGGCGGACATCGTAGACGTTACGGATCGTGCCGTCCGATAGCGTGATGAAGGTCGGATTGCGAATGGGCGAGACCGTCATTTCGATGTCCGGACGGATAAAGAGCGCAAAGACGAGGCCGAAACCCACGATGCTCCACAGCGCGGTGTAAAGGATCGTGCGCGGGCGGAAGATGTGCTTCCAGACCGGACGGGGCTGCGCACCGGCGCGCTCGCGGGGTTCGTCGTTCAGCGCAAGATAGTCGATCAGGCCGCGCGACTTGCCGATCTTGGCCATCACGTCGTCACAGGCGTCGATACAGAGGCCGCAGGTGATGCACTCCATCTGCTGACCGTTGCGAATGTCGATACCCATCGGGCAGACGTTCACGCAGGCCATGCAGTCGATGCAGTCGCCTTGCTGCACACCGGGCTCGGCTTTCTTCAGCTTGCCGCGAGGCTCGCCGCGCCAGTCGCGATAGCCGATGGTCAGCGTGTCTTCGTCCATCATCGCGGCTTGGATACGCGGCCACGGGCAAGCGTAGATGCAGACCTGTTCACGGGCAATGCCGCCAAAGAAGAAGGTCGTCGCGGTGAGGATCAGCATTGTGGTGTAGGCAATCGGATGCGCGTTGCCCGTCACGAGGTCCACGGCCAGCGTCGGGGCATCGGTGAAGTAGAAGACCCACGCACCGCCGGTGGCCAGCGCGATCAGCACCCAAGCGGCCCATTTCGTCAGGCGCAGGCGCACCTTGCGGCCGTCCCACTTCGATTTCCAGAGGCGAACGCGGGCGTTGCGGTCGCCTTCGACCCACCGTTCAACAAGGATGAATAGGTCGGTCCAGACCGTCTGCGGACAGGTGTACCCGCACCAAACGCGGCCCATCGCTGAGGTGAACAGAAAGAGACCGAGGCCCGCCATAATCAGCAAACCTGCGACAAAATAGAACTCGTGTGGCCAAATCTCGATCCAGAAGAAGAAGAACCGGCGGTGCGCCAGGTCCACGAGGATGGCCTGATCCGGAAGCTCCGGCCCGCGATCCCAGCGTATCCAAGGCGCGAGGTAATAGATGCCGAGCGTGATCAGCATGATTACCCACTTGAGATTGCGGAATTTTCCTTTGACCCGGCGAGGAAATACAGGCTCGCGCGCTGCGTAGAGTTGGTCTTGAGGAGCCGGTGCGGACATCAAACTATCCTGACATGAGTGGACGCGTGTTCCTCCTTTTGCGTCCCCTTGGGCGCGGGTTCTTTGACTCAGATCAATCGTCAAAGCTGCGCGGCCGATTCAGGAATAAAAACGTAGGGTAAGGCGAAAAAACACCCCCGACCAAGCACAGGATCAGGGGTGTACCTCTCGCCAGAGAGGAAAGTCATCGGTCGTGCATTTTGCGCGAACAGGGGCCAGACCGATGTATGCCACGCGGCGGCTGCAACGCCGCGTGGGATTGGTTTACTGACCACCGCCAAGCTGGTGGACGTAGGCGGCAACCGCGTTGACTTCGGCTTGGGTCAGACCGTTGGCGGGGCGGTAATCTTCGAGCCAAGCGGGCATCACACCGCCGCGGCCGTTCAGAATAGTTTCTTCGAGGGTGGCGAGATCGCCGCCGTAGAGCCAGACCTTGTCATTGAGGCGCGGTGCACCGGTCATCTCGTCCGAAGCCGTCACGTATTCCGGATCTTCGAATTCGCGGGTCGTGGCGAGGCTGCCCTGACCTTCTTCGCCGTGGCACGATGCACAATTGTTGAGGAAGAGCTCTTCGCCTTCGGCAGCGGCGGCCTCGTCGGTGGCTTCACCGGCCAGCAGCTGCACGTAACTGGCAACGTTGGTGATTTCCTCGTGCGACAGCACACCGTCGAACGAAGGCATCACACCGCCGTAGCCGCGGGTATCCATCGACTGTTCGTTGCGGATACCGTTGGTGACGGTGAAAGCGATCTCTTCGATCCGGCCACCCCAGATCCAGTCATCGTCGAGCAGGTTCGGATAGCCCTTGGCACCCGCCGCGCCCGAGCCGTGACACTGCACGCAGTTCGCACGGAAGACAGCGGCGCCCATGTTCTCGGCAAAGCCGTTGAGCTCGGGATGATCCGCGAGGGTCGCCAGATCAACGTTTTCCAGCTCGCTCACCATGGCGGCATTGGCAGCATCCACGGCGTCGATCTGTTCCTGCACCTGAGCGCGGGTCGAGAACCCGAGGATACCGGCGGTTGCCGAACGCAGGCCCGGCCAGGCGGGGTAAGCGATGGTGTAGCCGATGCCCCAGACGATGGTGGCATAGAACACCCAGACCCACCAGCGCGGCAGAGGGTTGTTGTACTCTTCGATGCCGTCCCACGAGTGGCCGGTCGTTTCGACTTCTTTTTTATCGTCGTGCTTGCTCATTTCAGAGCCTCCAGATCAGTCGTGTCGGGTGCGGGCGCATCCTCGTGCCGGAAGGGCACGGTGGAGGCGTCGTCGTGGATGGGGCGGCTCCCGGGGCGGAATGCCCAGAAGCCTGCACCGACGAAGACCATGAACATAGCCAGAAGCACCCAGCTGTCAGCGATTTCGCGGAAGATATGATAGTTCATCGCAACCTCCGTCAGCGGCTGGCGTCAGGCGTAAAGGTCGAGAAGTCGACCAGCGTGCCCAACATCTGAAGATAGGCGACCAGCGCATCCATTTCGGTGAGCTGCGGTTGGCCGTCGAAGTTCGACACGACCGCACCCGGATAGCGCTCGACCAGACCGTCCCAGTCCGCATCGGGATTCACCTGAACGCGGAAGTCCGCGCTCGCGCTGGCGATCATTTCCTCGGTGTACGGAACGCCGACCATCGCGTGGGTTTCCATCAGATCGGTGATGTATTCACCGTCCATGTTGCGATCGAGGAGGAAGCCGTACTTGGGCATAACCGACTCGGGCACAACCGACTGCGGATTGGTGAGGTGGTCGACGTGCCATTCGTCCGAATAGCGACCGCCCACACGGGCAAGGTCGGGACCGGTCCGCTTAGAGCCCCACTGGAACGGGTGGTCGTACTGCGATTCCGCAGCCAGCGAGTAGTGGCCGTAGCGCTCCTGTTCGTCGCGCATCGGGCGGATCATCTGGCTGTGGCAGACGTAGCACCCTTCGCGGATGTAGATTTCGCGGCCCGCAAGCTCCAGCGGGGAGTAGGGGCGCACGCCCTCCACGTCCTCGATGGTGTTCTCCAGATAGAAGAGCGGTGCGATTTCCACGATGCCGCCGATGGTCACTACGGCAAGCGAGCAAACCAGAAGCAGGGTCGCGTTCTTTTCAAGAACTTTGTGTTTATCAAGGATACCCATTTTCCGTTCTCCTTATTCGGCAGCGGTTGCGATAGCAGCCGAGCGGGCGGACGGTACGCGTTTGCTGAACGCGGTCATCCAGAGGTTATAGGCCATGATCAGTGCGCCACCGAGGTAGAGGACACCGCCCAGACCGCGGACCACATACATCGGGAATTTGGCGGCAACCGTGTCGGCGAAGGTATTCACGAGGAAGCCGTTCGCATCGACTTCACGCCACATCAGGCCTTCCATGATGCCGGTGACCCACATCGACGACGCGTAGAGAACAATGCCGATGGTCGCGAGCCAGAAGTGCCAGCTGACGAGCTTGAGGCTGTATAGCGACTGGCGACCCCAGAGGCGCGGCGTCAGGAAGTAGAGCGCACCAAAGGTAATCATACCGTTCCAGCCCAGCGCACCGGAGTGAACGTGACCGATGGTCCAGTCAGTGTAGTGCGACAGCGAGTTTACAGCGCGGATCGACATCATCGGGCCTTCGAAGGTCGACATGCCGTAAAAGCCGAGCGAGATGACCATCATACGGATGATCGGGTCCGTGCGGATCTTGTCCCATGCGCCCGAAAGCGTCATCAGACCGTTGATCATACCACCCCACGACGGCATCCACAGGATGATCGAGAACACCATGCCGAGCGTCGAAGCCCAGTCAGGCAGCGCGGTGTAGTGCAGGTGGTGCGGGCCGGCCCAGATGTACAGGAAGATCAGTGCCCAGAAGTGGATGATCGACAGTTTGTACGAGTAGACGGGACGCTCGGCCTGCTTGGGCACGAAGTAGTACATCATGCCGAGGAAGCCTGCGGTCAGGAAGAAGCCCACAGCGTTGTGGCCATACCACCACTGGGTCATCGCATCCTGGACGCCCGACATGACTTGCACCGAGCGGGCACCGAAGAACGAGACCGGAATGACGAGGTTGTTCACGACGTGAAGCATCGCGACGGTGATGATGAACGACAGGAAGAACCAGTTGGCCACGTAGATATGCGGCTCTTTGCGCTTGAGGATCGTGCCGAGGAACACCAGCAGATATGCGACCCAGACGATGGTCAGCCAGAGGTCAACGTACCATTCAGGCTCTGCGTACTCTTTGGACTGGGTGGCCCCCATCAGGTAGCCGGTCGCGGCCAGAACGATGAACAGGTTGTAACCCCAGAACACGAACCACGGCAGGTTGCCGCCCCACAGACGCACGGCGCTAGTACGCTGCACGATGTAGAACGAGGTTGCGATCAGCGCGTTACCACCGAATGCGAAGATGACCGCAGAGGTGTGCAGCGGGCGCAGACGACCGAAGTTGCCGTAACCTTGCAGAAATTCGAAATTCAGTGCCGGAAAAGCCAGCTGGAAGGCGATAAATGTGCCCACCAGAAA
Source organism: Marivivens aquimaris (assembly GCF_015220045.1). NCBI lineage: Bacteria > Pseudomonadati > Pseudomonadota > Alphaproteobacteria > Rhodobacterales > Paracoccaceae > Marivivens > Marivivens aquimaris. The sequence goes on from NZ_JADBGB010000001.1 coordinate 2,582,633, forward strand.
CCCTGCCAGACCCCAGAACACAGTGGCGATGACGCCGTAGCGGATCACCCCATCGTTGTAGCCGGTGTCGATGACGGGCTGTTTGTTTTCTCCAACTTGCCGGACGGTCCAGATGAACATACCGGCGGCGACAGCCATAACGATTAGCGCGTGGACCTGATAGGCCAGGTCACGTGCGAAATTCGCAGCGACAGCGGCGAAGAGGGCCACAACCCCCAGCACCACGATCTTGATCCAATCCCACATATCAAGCGTTCCCTTCTTATACCCGTCCGGAATCACCCACGGGTTTTGCTCTTGGTGGGGTTTCTCATTCGCGAGGACGTGATGCCTTGATCCATGTCAATTATTCGCCGCCGACCATCTGCTAGTCATTGGTTCGCCACTCGCGGGAGACGTGCGAGTCCGTGGATCTAGGAGGGTCAGATGTCCTACAAGACTGTTTCTGTTGTCGTTTCCGACGAAAAGACCGACAAATATGCCCTAGCGACTGCTCGGGATTTCGCTGCCCGCGTAAATGCGCACCTGGATGTCTACTGCATCGCCATTGACCCGACTCGCTATGACCCGATGCCGATCGGTAGCTCTGTCGTCCTGCTGGAGTCCTCCATTCAGGAAGCACAGGAACAGGCAGAGAAACTGGGGAAATGGGCGACGGCGCAGCTAGGCCCAAACATGGCCAAGACCACTGTCGAAACGGTCGCCATCGCGCAGATGGGAATCGAAACCGCGATCTCGCGCCTGACCCGCTACTCCGACCTGATCGTGGTGACGAAGCCTTACGGCCCCGGTCGCAATGCGCTGCACGTCAACTTGCTCGAATCGCAACTCTTCGGCACCGATGCACCCGTTTTGATTGTGCCCGATGATCGTCCGGTCGGCGACCTCACCTTTGCACGGCCCGTTGTCGCGTGGAACGAAAGCGACGAGTCGCTCTCGGCAATCCGCAAATCGATTCCGCTGCTAAAAGAAGCCAAGAGTGTCGACATGATCATGATCGACCCGCCGAGCCATTCGCCCGAGCGCTCCGATCCGGGCGGCGTCGTGTGCCAGATGCTGTCCCGTCATGGGTTGCGCCCCGACATCGCTATTCTGGCCCGCACGATGCCGAAGGTTTCAGATGTCATCCTGCGCTTTGCCGCGGAGCACGCCAACGATCTGATCGTCATGGGCGGCTACGGCACGTCACGCTTCCGCGAAGCGATCCTTGGCGGCGCAACGCGCGAAATCCTCGAAAACGCCGACCTACCGATCCTGATGGCGCACTGATGTTCCAATGCGCCCGTCAAATGATGCGATCAGGCGATCATTCCGCCGTCCATGTCGTCGCCGGTTTCCATAAGCAGAGCTTGGAAATCGTCGACGCGGATGCGGCGCTTGCCGTCGAGAGCGATGATGCCCTCGCGCTTGAGTGCCGAAATCTGGCGGCTGACCGTTTCAAGCGTCAGGCCGAGGTAATCGGCCATGGCTTCGCGGGTGAGCGGCAGTTCGATCGTGATCTCGCCCTTGAGGTCCATCATGCCGATGGTCGACTCGCGGCGGGCGATGATGGCCAGAAGGCTCGCGATCTTCTCGCGCGCGGTCTTGCGACCAAGGATCAGCATCCATTCACGGGCCGCATCCAGTTCATCGAGCGTCATTTCCAGCAGTCGCTGCGAAACGTGCGGCGTCGTGGTCATAATCTTCTCAAACGGTTTGCGGCGGAAACAGCAGAGGACAACCTCGCTCACCGCAACTACATCGTAAGGGGACGTCGTGCGGCCCGGACGACCGATGAAGTCGGACGGCAGCAAAAGGCCGACCATCTGTTTACGGCCGTCTTCGAGCGTCTGGCTGAGGCTGGCGACACCGCGCACAACCGACCCGACGAACGACATCTCGTCGCCCGCCCAGACAATCGACTGTCCCGGTTCGTAGGTGCGGTAATTCTTGATCTGTTCAAGCGATTCGAGCTCGTCGGTATCGCAGCTTGCGCACACTGCACGATGCCGGATCGGGCACTCCTCGCAGTGGACGTGCGTATCCAAAATCAAACCACTCATATCACCAACAGTCCCTATTTGCGCACACGCATCTGGGCACATGGTAACCCATTTTTGGAAAGGAAGTGCAATGGCTTCTCGTAAGCAACTCCGAGAGCTGGGACTATTTGACGCCCGCGCACCCCGTTATACCAGCTATCCGCCCGCGAACCACTTTAACGGCAATGTCTCTCCCGAGACGACCGCCCAGTGGTTGCAGGCCGTTCCCGAGGGGCAGCGCGTGTCTCTCTATGTACACATACCTTACTGTCGGCGGCTTTGCTGGTTCTGCGCTTGCCGCACCCAAGGCACATCGACGGATCGTCCGCTGGTCCCGTACCTCGCCCAGTTGAAGGCCGAGCTCGCTTTGGTGGATCGTCATCTGCCTGAAAACGTGCTGATCAGCCAGATCCACCTCGGCGGCGGCACCCCTACCCTGCTTCCGCCCGATCTGATCGCCGAACTTGGTGCAGAGCTGCGGGATTTCCGTCCGCTTGCCGAGGATCTCGAATTCTCGGTCGAGATCGACCCGACCGAGGTCGATCAGGCGCGTATCAATGCGCTCCGCGATGCAGGCATGACCCGCGCATCCATCGGCGTTCAGGACTTCGACGAATCCGTTCAGAACGCCATCGGCCGTATGCAGAGCTTCGAGCAGACCCGCGATGTGGTCGAAATGCTGCGCAACGCCAGCGTGAAATCAATCAACATGGACATTCTGTATGGCCTGCCGCACCAGACCCGCGAGCGGATGTCCAATTCGGTCCAGGCCGTGCTGTCGCTGAACCCCGACCGCGTGGCGCTCTATGGTTATGCGCACGTGCCGTGGATGGCGAAGCGTCAGGTCATGATCCCAGCCGATGCGCTGCCCGATGCGGAGACGCGCCTCGACCTGTTCGATATCGCCCGCGATTTGTTCGTTGCCGATGGCTACGACGAGATCGGCATCGATCACTATGCGCTGCCGAGTGACAGCCTTTCCATCGCAGCGGAGCGCGGCACGATGCACCGCAATTTCCAAGGTTACACAGACGACACCGCCGAGGTGCTGATCGGGATCGGCGCCTCGGCAATCTCGCGCTATCCGCAGGGCTTCGCGCAAAACATTTCGACCTCTTCGCAGTACGCCACCGCTATTTCCGAGGGCCGTCTGGCCACCGCGCGCGGCCACGCCATGTCCGACGATGACCGCCTGCGCTCCGATATGATCGAAGAGCTGATGTGTAGCTTCTCACTCGATTTACCGCGCATGTCGGCCAAGCACGGCGTGCCGGTCGAGACGCTGCGCAGCATGTGCGAGAACATGGTCGTCCGTTTCCGCGACCACCTCACGGTCAGCGGCGACAAAATCCAGCTTAGCGACACCGCTCGCCTGATTGCCCGCCTTTGCGCGCAAGAGATCGACGGCTACCACATGCCCGAAGGTCGCCATAGCCGCGCACTCTGAGCGTTCACAGCGCTTGCGCAAACGCGGGCCACATGCAACCTGAGACGTCGGAGGAATTCTCATGCGTCTCGGGATCATCGTGTTGATCGCAGCCTACGGGCTGAGCCAGTTTTATCGTGCCTTTCTGGCCGTTCTCGCGCCTGCGCTGGAGGCCGACATCGGCGCCACGCGAGAGGCGCTGAGTGCTGCATCGGGCATCTGGTTTCTGGTGTTCGCGGCGATGCAGATCCCCGTGGGCGAGGCGCTCGACCGCATCGGCCCAAAACTGACGACAGCGGTGCTTTTTGCGCTCTGCGGTGCGGGCGGCGCGGCAGTCTTCGCGATGGCGACGGAGCCGTGGCACATCTCGCTGGCGATGGGGTTGATCGGTGCGGGTTGCGCGCCTGTTCTCATGGCGTCCTACTATATCTTCGCGCGCGTCTTTTCGGTTGCCGTTTTCGCATCGCTGGCGGGCATGACGCTCGGCATCGGTTCGCTGGGTAATATTCTAAGCTCCGCCCCGACCGCTTGGGCCGTAGACATCTTCGGCTGGCGCGCAACACTCTGGGCGATGGCCGGATTCACGCTGCTCGTCGCGATCTTCGTCTTCCTGACCGTGAAAGACCCCGAAAAGGTTACCTCGGAAAAGCGCGGTAGCGTCATCGACGTTCTAAAGATCCCCGCGCTCTGGCCCGTTTTCGCCATGGTCGCCGTGAACTATGTGCCCGCCGCCTCGCTGCGCGGGCTGTGGTCTGGGCAGTATCTGTCGAACGTCTTCGGAGCGGACGCTGCGCTGATCGGTAACGTGACGCTCGTGATGGGCCTCGCCATGATCTTCGGCAATCTGTCCTACGGACCCGTCGACCGCATGGTCGGCTCGCGCAAATGGGTCGTCTGGGTCGGCAACGCGATTTGCCTTTTCGCCCTGCTCGCCCTTGCCGTCGCACCGAACAAAGGGATCGGCTACGCGACCATCATGCTCGCGATCATCGGCTTCTTCGGTGCGTCCTTCCCGCTCATCATGGCGCATGGTCGCAGCTTCATCCCGCCGCACCTCGTGGGCCGCGGTGTGACGCTGCTCAACCTCTTCTCGCTCGGCACAGTGGGTGTGGTGCAGTTCACCGCAGCACCGCTGTCAAAAGTCATTTTCACCGACGGCCGCAGCCTCACCGACAGCTATGCCATTATCTTTGCCGGATATGCGTTGCTGCTCGGTGCTGGCCTGCTGATTTATCTGTTCGCAAAAGATAGTACGGAATGACACAGAATTGCGCGGGGCCTTTCCCTCGCGCAGCTTTGGGTCTATAGCGCACACGGTTTATTCAAGGAGAGGCCGATGGGCTACAAAGTCGTCGTCGTTGGCGCCACGGGCAACGTGGGCCACGAAATGCTCAACATCCTCGCTGAACGCGAGTTTCCGGTTGATGAAATTGCTGCGCTGGCCAGCCGAAAATCGCTCGGCACCGAAGTCAGCTTTGGCGACAAGACTATCAAGACCCAGGACCTCGAACAGTTCGACTTCACCGGCTGGGACATCGCTCTCTTCGCGATCGGTTCGGACGCGACGAAGAAGTACGCACCGAAGGCTGCCAGCCAGGGCTGCGTCGTCATCGATAACTCGTCGCTCTACCGCTACGACCCCGATGTTCCGTTGATCGTTCCGGAAGTGAACGCAGACGAAGTCGTGAACTACACGAAGAAAAACATCATCGCGAACCCGAACTGCTCGACCGCGCAGATGGTTGTCGCTCTGAAGCCGCTGCATGACCGCGCCAAGATCAAGCGTGTCGTCGTTTCGACCTACCAGTCCGTTTCGGGCACCGGCAAAGAAGCTATCGACGAACTGTGGAACCAGACCAAGGGCATGTACGTCCCGGGTCAGGAAGTCGCTCCGTCGGTTTACCCCAAGCAGATCGCCTTCAACGTGATCCCGCACATCGACGTCTTCATGGACAGCGGCGACACCAAAGAAGAATGGAAGATGGTCACCGAGACCAAGAAGATCGTCGACAAGAGCATCAAGGTCACCGCGACCTGCGTGCGCGTCCCGACCTTCGTCGGCCACGCCGAATCGATCAACGTCGAGTTCGAAGAGTTCCTCGACTGGGAAGAAGCGACCGACATCCTGCGCGAAGCTCCGGGCATCATGGTCGTCGATAAGCGCGAAGCTGGTGGCTATGTCACTCCGGTCGAATGCGTTGGCGACTTCGCGACCTTCATCAGCCGCATCCGTCAGGACGTAACCGTCGAGAACGGCATCAACTTCTGGTGCGTCTCGGACAACCTGCGCAAGGGTGCTGCCCTCAACGCTGTCCAGATCGCCGAAGTGCTCGGCCAGCGCTGCCTGAAAAAAGGCTGATCCAAGCCTTCAGACTAATTCAAGGCCGTCTACCGAATGGTGGGCGGCCTTATTCTTTTCGGGATCGGTCGAATCTCTTGGCGACTCACCGATACCTTTCGCTAGGTCATTTCACCGAACGCGCGGCGGCACCGGCAAACCTGCCCCAAATGTTGCACCACCTAAGTCTATTTTTTGAAATTCATCCGATCCTAACGGATATCCATTCGTATTAAATAGTAGACTTATTCTGCTGTACCTAAGTCATTTGGCCAACTGCCGACCATCACTCGCAGCGATAACCTCACTATTGAGAAGACCAACGGGCGGGGGCCTCGAAATCTTCTCAGTGAGGTGTCTCGGCCAAGGGGGAAAGCGCCATGACAAAGCATCAACTGCCACAACCCGATGGGTCACTGTTTCGCGTTAAGAGTACGGGTTGGCAAACCAGTTCGCAGCACCTGTGTGGTTCGCGTATCGCTGCAAAACCGCGTCATGTGCTTTTCTCAAGGTAACTAGTTCGAAAGGCTCGAAAAAATGAACCTTCTTGTCAAAGCGAGAGACGGCCGCCGCACGGCATTGGCCTCTTTGGAAATGTGGGAACGGAATATTTTTGGACAGGTTAACGAGTACCCGCATCACCCGCGACCAGTGCTGAAAAAGCGCTAAGGACGCTAAGCAGCTACAACCTTGGCAGAACAGCCCGGCTTCGGTCGGGCTGTTCGCGTTTCAGGCTCATGAATGGCCTTGCAATGCAGGAACAACGCATCTCCATAGCCGGATACGCCAATATCGAACGAATATTCCATTATATACTTTTGCACCACATCTTCCCCGTTGTAGAAGCTGAATGGAATCACACCTTGAGGTAGTGTTGGACATGAGGCGGTGGTGTCCCAATCCGCTAACGCCTCGCTCGCTCGACCAACCTTCCTCGGTCCGGTGGCGTCCGTGTCCCAATCCACTGACGTCACCGGATGCGAGCGGTCACATCAAAATTTAACGGCCTTGCCCCCGAAGGCGCTCTGGAATGGACATGTGCAATGACCATCAAGGATATCCTTTGGCGTAAAGCGCCATTTGCCAACGGTGCGCCCACGCGGCGTGCGAAAGACGAAAACAGGGTTACGCGCGACGAGATTGCTTCGCTCTTTGCGGAAGAGCTTGGCTACAGGTCGCAAAGAAAGCCCCGCCGCATGGGATAAACCGATGACGCTACTGGACAAAGCCCGTCAAGGCCGCCGCAACGCACTTCTCCGTCGTTACATGCGCCAAAGCTGGGTGCGCCGCGTTATCGGGCGCGGCATGATCCAGATGTGAGAAAGGCGCCTCGCGGCGCCTCTCTCTTAGATCAGGTGGAACTTGCTGTCCGTCGGATCAAAGAACTCCAGCGTTCCTTCACCGATGTCGTTGTAAAGACCGTGGAGCGTCAACATGCCTTCCTCCATCGCATTTTGCACGAACGGGAAGGTCGACAGATTTTCGAGGCTCACTAAAACGGCTTCACGTTCAAGCGCTTTCACCTGCTGCTCTTCAGGCAGTTCCGAGACGCGCTCGAAACCAGGGCGAAGCAGGTTCAGCCACGTGCCCACGAAGGACGTTTTCTCTTCAAGCTCTGGCGCCTTGCCGTGGCACATCGCGTGACAACCGGCGACGCCGCCGCACTGCGAGTGACCCATGACGATGATGTGCGCGACCTTCAGCGAGCTGACAGCGTACTCGACCGCAGCAGACGTACCGTGGTGATCGCCATCGGGTGTGTAGGGCGGCACGAGGTTTGCAATGTTGCGGTGAATGAAGAACTCACCGGTCTCCGCACCGAAAATGGAAGTCACATGCACACGGCTATCGCAGCAGGAAATCACCATCGCACGGGGGCGCTGGCCTTCATCGGCAAGGCGGCGATACCAAGCGCGGTTCTCAGCGTATGCAGTGGCTTTCCAGCCTTGGTAGCGGCGGACCAGATATTCGGGAAGCGGGCGGGCGGAATGCATCATCTCTCCGTTTGTTTATTCACGGCTAATTAGGCGGCATTTGCGCGAAGTTCGAAACATTTCTCGACGCGACGTAAACCGCTTTGGAACCACAGTGATCGTAACCAGCTACTCATGCAAGACACTCAGACACATCGTATCGCCCCCGCGCCCCAGACCCGCAACGTCGTGCGGCTCGATCCAACAGACACAGGCACGACCGATCCGTCGCGCGCCTATCAACTTTTCCACGGGCTCAGTCTGACTGATACCGAGGACCTTATCGCCAGTGCGACCGAGGAGCTCGATGTGCTCTTCGCCCGCATCAGGGCCAAACATTTCGACTGCAATTTCGGGGACCTACCCGATCTGGGCTACGAGGTAGCCGCCACAGCCAAGCACTACGGCCTCGACAAGATCGGCAAAGTCGCGATGGACATGATCAACTGTGCCAGAACCCACGATCCGATGGCTCTGGCGGCCGTTGTGGCGCGTTTGGGCCGGCTTGTCCATCGTGCACCAGAGCATCTATGGACCGCACGAGACGCGCAATGAAGTGACTTGCAGGCACCGCGCGGATGGATACGCTGGGCGAAAACCACGGAGCCCGAATTGAACTTTGATGCGCCCGACGCCCCCGCAATCACCCTCGAAGCCGTCACTTCTGCAAACTGGTCCGCTGTCCAGAATGGACTGACGGAAAACGCCCAGGCTTGGGCCAAGGTGCAGGGGTTCGACGGCGGCGCGGGTCAGGTTCTGACGCTGCCGAGCACGGATGGCGGCATCGAGCGCGCATTCATCGGAATGGGCGATCAAAAAGCGCAAAGTCGCCAAAGGTTCATCGTCGCTGCGGGTGCCGCGAAACTGCCCGAAGGTGCCTATGACCTGAAAGGCCTCGAAGGCGCTGCACTTGAAGAAGCCGCGCTTGGCTGGCTGCTGGCGTCCTACCGTTTCGACCGCTACCGCAAGCAGAGCGAGATGAAGGCGACGCTCATTGCGCCTGAGGGCATCGACGCTGACCGTATTCTGACGATTGCCAAGGGCGAGTGCCTGACACGCGATCTGATTAACACGCCCGCCTCCGACATGGGCCCTCCCGATCTGGAAGCCGCTGCCCGCAAACTGGCTGAGGAGCATGGCGCGAGCATCGAGGTCACGGTTGGCGACGACCTGCTTGAGAAAAACTTCCCCATGGTCCACGCCGTCGGCCGCGCTGCCAACCGCGCGCCTCGTCTGATCGACATGCGTTGGGGTAGCGAAGGTCCGACGCTCACACTGGTCGGCAAGGGCGTTTGCTTCGACACCGGCGGTCTGAACATCAAACCGTCGTCGTCGATGGGCTTGATGAAAAAGGACATGGGCGGCTCTGCCACCGTGCTTGGCCTTGCGCATATGATCATGGGACTTGGGCTGAAGCTGCAACTACGCGTCCTGATCCCCGCTGTCGAAAACTCCATCGCCGGTAACGCCTTCCGTCCGCAGGATATTCTGAATAGCCGCAAGGGTCTCACGGTCGAGATCAACAACACCGACGCCGAAGGCCGCCTCGTGCTCGCCGACGCGCTGACCTACGGCAGCGAAGAAAACCCCGATCTGATCGTCTCCATGGCGACGCTGACCGGTGCGGCCCGCGTGGCGGTCGGCCCTGACCTCGCGCCGTTCTACACCGACCACGACGACGATGCGTCTGCACTGGCAATCGCCGCTGCTCAGGTCGCCGATCCGGTCTGGCGTATGCCGTTCCACAATCCCTACGAGGCGATGATCGAACCGGGAGTCGCTGACCTCGATAATGCGCCGAAGGGTGGATTTGCGGGGTCCATCACCGCCGCTCTGTTCCTGCGCCGTTTCGTGGATGCGCCGCGCTACATGCACTTCGATATTTATGGTTGGCAGCCCACTGCGGCACCTGCGCGCCCGCACGGCGGCGTCGGTCAAGGTGCCCGCGCACTGCTGGAAGCATTGCCAAAAATGCTGGGCCTATGACCGACAGACGGACCACGCCCGCCAACTCGCGGGTCGCGGCGGGCTACCTTGAAGGGAAGGTAGCTGCGCCCCGATACACCGAAGGTCATACCGCATATGTCGCGGCGCCGCTCGTCGAACTGCTCGACATTCCGGGCGGTCGACGTGACAGGCAGCTTCAGGCAGGGACACCCCTGACCGTGTATGAAGACGAGGCCGGCTGGAGCTACGTTCAGTCGCAGCGCAACGGCTACGTTGGCTACGTTCTATCCGCGCAACTGAGCACCGACTGGGCGCCCGATCACCGGATTAGCTCATTCGGTACGCATGTTTATCGCGATGCATCCATGAAATCGCCGAACATCAGTTTCATCGGATTTGGCGCGGAACTGCCTGTATTAGACACGACTGACAAGTTCGCGAAGACCCCGCTTGGCTACGTCCCGCTCCAACATCTCGAGCGCAACGACGCCAGCCGCAACGACCCTGTTGCGGTGGCCGAACTTCACCTCAACGTGCCGTACCTTTGGGGCGGAAACTCCACCCGCGGGATCGATTGCTCGGGTCTGGTGTCCGCCGCGTTCGGCGCGTGCGGAGTGAACTGCGCGGGTGACAGCGATCTGCAGGAACAGTCCTGCGGAACGGCGCTGACAGACACGCAACCAAAACGCGGCGATCTGTTTTTTTGGCCGGGTCACGTGGCGATTGTTTACGACGACAGCAATATTATCCACGCCAATGCGCATCATATGGCGGTCGCGATCGAAGATATGGACGACGCGCTGCGAAGGATCGGGCCCGTTCGGACCCACCGCAGGATTTAATCGACGGCGCGGATCAATTTGCGCTCCAGCGGCACAAGGACCTGTTTGAGGTCGTTGCCCCGCTTGAGGATCATGCCCTCTGCCGAAATCACGGAATATTGGCCCTGCTTCATGCGAAGTTTGGGCCGTTTTTCAATCCGGTAGAGCGGAAATTCAGCTGTCCGCCGGAACACGGAAAACACTGCGACATCCTTCAGCGCCGAAATGCCATAGTCCCGCCATTCGCCCGCGGCGACCATCCGCCCGTAAAGGCCAAGGATGATATGCAGCTCGGTCCGGTGAAACGACACCTGCTCTGACGAGCCGATAAACGGGGTGGGCGGTTGCAGCGTCATACTTCAGATTTGCGGTATTTTCTTCGCAAATCAAGCACCATGCCCGTTTGGGTCGCCTCAGGAACAATAAATCCTGTCGATGATCCCGTTTTCATTGATCTCGAAATTGAGCCTGCGCATCCGGTATTCCATCGTGACGATGTCGCCAGGACGCAAAATACGCACCTCGTCGAGGATGAGCACTTTTTCCAGCGCGTAGTCCGGTTGGCCGATCAGATCAGCGTATTGTGAACCACCGCAAGTGTCATAGCTTTCCTCTGGAAAAGCCGGTGGTGGTGTCAATTCGGTGGTTCCACATCCGGTCAAAATCGCGCAAATGACGGAAACGAAAGAAAAACGTCGCACTTGTTACTCCTGTCATAGCGGGTGAAACGATTTGAAAGGAAATGGGAAGACCCATCAATAGCAACGTTGTTTTCACCCTCGCTTTATCGCAGTTTGGACCCATTCAGAGGAGGATTTCTTAATGCGTACCCGTGCCGCCGTCGCCCTTGAGGCTGGCAAACCGCTCGAGGTCATGGACGTGAACCTCGAAGGCCCGAAAGAGGGCGAGGTTCTGGTCGAGATCAAGGCCACCGGCATTTGCCACACCGACGAATTTACCCTTTCGGGCGCTGACCCCGAAGGTCTGTTCCCCGCAATCCTCGGTCACGAAGGCGCTGGCGTCGTTGTCGAAGTCGGCCCCGGCGTCAAAAACCTGAAGCCCGGCGACCACGTCATTCCGCTCTACACACCGGAATGCCGCGAGTGCCCGAGCTGTCTGAGCCAGAAGACCAACCTCTGCACCTCGATCCGTGGCACCCAAGGTCAGGGCCTCATGCCCGATGGCACCTCGCGTTTCTCGATGCTCGATGGCACGCCGATCCTGCACTACATGGGCTGCTCGACCTTCGCGAACCACACCGTCCTGCCGGAAATCGCGCTCGCCAAGATCCGTGAAGACGCGCCGTTCGACAAAGTCTGTTACATCGGCTGCGGCGTCACCACCGGCGTTGGCGCTGTGATCAACACCGCTCAGGTCGAAGAGGGTGCTACGGCCGTTGTCTTTGGCCTCGGCGGTATCGGTCTGAACGTCATTCAGGGACTGCGCCTCGCGGGTGCCGACATGATCATCGGCGTCGATCTGAACAACGACAAAAAGGAATGGGGCGAACGCTTCGGCATGACCCATTTCGTCAACCCGAAGGAAATCGGCGAAGACATCGTGCCGTACATCGTCAACATGACCAAGCGTCGTGGCGACCTGATCGGCGGCGCGGATTACACCTTCGACTGCACCGGCAACACGACGGTCATGCGTCAGGCACTGGAATGTTCGCACCGTGGTTGGGGTCAGTCGATCGTCATCGGCGTAGCCGCTGCCGGCGCTGAAATCAGCACCCGTCCGTTCCAACTGGTGACCGGCCGCGTCTGGAAAGGCACCGCGTTCGGCGGCGCTCGTGGCCGTACCGACGTTCCGAAGATCGTCGACTGGTACATGGAAGGTAAGATCGAGATTGACCCGATGATCACCCACACGCTTTCGCTGGATGACATCAACAAGGGCTTCGACCTCATGCACGAAGGCAAGTCGATCCGTTCGGTTGTCGTGTACTAAACTTTACGGCCCTCGCCTTCGGGCGGGGGCTTACTTCACCCCGTAGCGGGCGAGGAACATCTCCACCGCGCCGTCGGCCACACGTTTCTTTTCGGCTTCGGTGAATTCGGACTGGTTCAGGAACAGTCCACGGTCGACGATGTCGGCCTTACAAAGCACCTCGAATTGATCGGCTGCGAGATCGAAATCCTCGATATCAAGCTCTCCGCGTTCGACGTACTTCTTCAGAAAACTCCCGATCTTCATCCGCGCGTTGGCAGGTCCACAGGTGTAGAACTGTTCACCCACGGCGGGGAAACGCTCGGCTTCTGCAACACACATGCGGTACATGCGGCGATTGAAGGGGCGTGTCAGGATTTCAATGAATTCGCGCGCGGCGAAGGTCAGCATGTCGCGCAGGGATAGCGAAAGATCGACGCGGGAGGAGATATTCTCTGCCTGCACCTGACATTCAATCCGCGCGACTTCCATGAACAGCAGGCGCTTATCGGGGAAATAGCTGTAGAGTGTCGCCTTGGAGACGCCCGCCACCTTGGCGATGTCATCCACGCTCGCCCCGTCAAAACCATCCTTGAGGAACACTTCGCGCGCCCCTTCAATAACCTGTTCGAACTTGCGTCCGCGTTTGATGTCCTGATCGCCGTCCGGCATGGCCACTCCTTTGAGATAGCCGAGTTTAGCCGCAACGGCGCCAGAGCCACAAGTAGCGCTTGTTATTGGGCGACGCACTGTGTCGTAGCGTTCGCGCCGTTTACGACGCAGACATCGGTCGAAATCACAGGATCGGTGGTCGGCCAGGTTACAGTCGGAAAGTTCATGACGATGCCGCCAGCGAAAGCCGGCGCGGACATCAGCGACAGAGCAAAAAGGGAAGCAGTAGCAATGCGTTTCATTTCGTTCACCTTGGGTTGGGATTTAACGTATCTAAACTGAACCGTTCAGTATTTCAATAGTGCTGGCAATCTGTCGCGGTTGCTTATCCGCCAATTCGGCATAGGCTGAGCGAAGACACCTCAGGAGGTCGCCATGCTCTCTGCACTCGCCCAGCGCCGTCGGTTTAAGGATCTGACAGAACAGGAAATTCTGGCTCTTGCGATTTCGTCCGAGGAGGACGATGCGCGTATATACAGAATGTATGGCGAGAGCCTACGCGCCGAATTTCCGTCCAGCGCGGCGGTTTTCGATGAAATGGCAGCAGAGGAAGACACGCACCGTGAACGCCTGATTGTAGAGCATCAGCGGCGCTTTGGTGATGTGATTCCGCTGATCCGCCGCGAGCACGTCAGCGGCTACTACACCCGCCGCCCCGTCTGGCTGGTCGAGAACCTCGGCATTGAGCGTATCCGCGAAGAAGCCGCTAACATGGAGCGTGACGCGGAGCGGTTCTACCTTGCCGCTGCAAAATCGACTTCGGACGCGGGCACGCGCAAGCTGCTCGGCGATCTGGCTGCGGCGGAAGCGGGCCATAACCAGAAAGCCATCGACCTCGAACACGAGCACCTGACCGACGAACACATCGACGATGAGGCCAAAGCCGCGCACCGTCAGTTCGTCCTGACCTACGTCCAGCCGGGTCTGGCGGGTCTGATGGATGGCTCGGTGTCGACCCTCGCCCCTATCTTCGCCACGGCCTTTGCGACCGAAGACCCGATGACCACGCTTCAGGTGGGCCTCGCTGCGTCGATCGGTGCGGGTATTTCCATGGGCTTTACCGAGGCCGCTTCGGACGACGGCCAGATCTCGGGCCGCGGTTCGCCCGTAAAACGCGGAGTCGCAACGGGAGTGATGACCACGCTCGGCGGTCTGGGCCACGCCCTGCCCTACCTTATCCCGCATTTCTGGACCGCAACCGTGATCGCGCTGATCATCGTCTTCGTCGAACTGTGGGCGATTACGTGGATCCAGAACAAATACATGGACACCCCGTTCTTCCGCGCCGCATTCCAAGTCGTCGTCGGCGGCGCGCTGGTGTTTGCCGCAGGTGCCCTGATCGGGGCAGGCTAGTCACGATCTGCGAAAAATCGCTGTTCCACGCAGTATTTTCATACCGCCGAAACTGTAGGGCTGTTCCTTGGCCCGACGGAACGCTAAGACTTGCCCGAGTATGAAGGAGCCGATTATGAGCCGACCCAAACCCGTTGTCCTGTGTATTCTCGACGGTTGGGGTAAGCGCGCGGACAGCACCGCCAACGCGCCTGCCCTTGCGAACACCCCCACTTTCGACCGCCTCCAGTCGGAATGCCCGACGGCAGAGCTGATTACGCACGGTCCGGACGTCGGCCTTCCCACCGGCCAGATGGGCAACTCCGAAGTCGGCCACACAAACATTGGCGCGGGCCGCGTCGTGGCGATGGACCTCGGCCAGATCGACCTTTCGATGGAAGACGGCAGCTTCAGTGAGAAAGAAGCGCTTCTCGCTTTCATCGACAAGCTAAAGCAAACCGGCGGCCGCGCGCACTTGATGGGCGTTGTGTCGGACGGCGGTGTTCACGGTCACATCGACCACATCGTCTCGGCAGCCAAGGTTCTCCGCGATGCGGG
Organism: Marivivens aquimaris; assembly: GCF_015220045.1. Classification (NCBI taxonomy): domain Bacteria; kingdom Pseudomonadati; phylum Pseudomonadota; class Alphaproteobacteria; order Rhodobacterales; family Paracoccaceae; genus Marivivens; species Marivivens aquimaris. The sequence goes on from NZ_JADBGB010000001.1 coordinate 2,597,653, forward strand.
CCTGCCTGTCGTACTGCACGCGATCACCGATGGCCGCGATGTCGCGCCGAAGTCGGCTGACGGTTTCATGAAGGACCTGCTCGACCGTCTGCCAGAGGGCTGCGATGTCGTCACCGTGACGGGCCGCTACTACGCGATGGACCGCGACAACCGCTGGGAACGCGTTTCGACCGCCTATGAGGCGATGGTCGACGGCAAAGGTCAGTTCACCGCCGACAACGCCGCTCAGGCCGTCAAAGATGCCTACGGTCGCGACGAAATGGACGAGTTCATCAAGGCGACCGTCATCGGCGATTATGATGGCGTGAAAGAGGGCGACGGCCTGTTCTGCCTGAACTTCCGCGCTGACCGTGCCCGCGAAATCCTCGCTGCAATCGGCAACCCCGAATTTGACGGTTTTGATCGTGGCGAACTGCCACCGTTTGCCGCTCTGCTCGGCATGGTGCAGTACTCGTCGGCCCACAACGAGTGGTACGAGACCGTTTTCCCGAAGCGCGAAATCGTCAACACTCTCGGCGCTTGGGTCGCCAAGCACGGCCTGACCCAATTCCGTCTGGCGGAGACCGAGAAATACCCGCACGTCACGTTCTTCCTAAACGGCGGCAAAGAAGAGCCCGAGGAAGGCGAAGATCGCTACATGCCGAAATCGCCCAAGGTCGCGACCTATGACCTTCAGCCCGAAATGTCGGCGCCTGAGGTGACCGAGAAGTTCGTGGAAGCCATCGAGAAAGGCTACGACCTGATCGTCACCAACTACGCCAACCCCGATATGGTCGGCCACACCGGCGATCTGGATGCCGCGATCAAGGCTTGCGAAGCCGTCGATCAGGGTCTGACCAAGGTCGTTGCCGCGCTTGAAAAAGCAGGCGGTGCGATGGTCATTACCGCTGACCACGGCAACTGCGAAACCATGGTCGATCCGGAGACAGGCGGCGCGCACACCGCGCACACGTTGAACCACGTTTCGGTCGCTGTATTCGGCGCGCCCGAAGGCACGACGCTCCGCAACGGTCGCCTCGCGGACCTCGCTCCGACCATTCTGGACCTCATGGGACTGGAGAAACCGGAAGAGATGACCGGGGAAAGCCTGATCAAGTGATGTTCCGCGCAGCGGCAATTGTATTTGCTCTTTGGTCCGGTGCCGCAATGGCGGAAACCGGTCCGGCAGAAGCTGCGCAGGCGGCGGTGCAGCGGATCGAATCCGCTGCGCTGATGCTCGACGATGCGTCCTCGGCAGATGACCGCGTTGCGGCGTTGACCGAAACCGTTCGAGCATACGAGGAGGGCCTCATCTCCCTCCGCGAGGGGCTGCGCAGGGCATCAATCCGCCAGACGACTTTGGAGCAACGGCTTGAGGCGAAATCGGACGAGATTGCCAACCTGCTTGGCGTTCTACAGTCGATGAGCCGCTCCCCCGCTCCTGTCCTGCTGCTTCATCCGGCTGGTGCACTCGGCACGGCACGGTCGGGAATGATCGTGGCGGATGTGACACCTGCGCTTCAGGATCAGGCAAACGAGCTGAAGGCCGAGCTGGAAGAGGTCGCCACCCTGCGTGACCTTCAGGCGAACGCTGCCGAAATGCTGTCGGAGGGCCTCGACGGAGCGCAAGCGGCGCGCACCGCGCTGTCCGAAGCGGTTTCCAAGCGCGAAGATCTGCCCCAACGCTTTGTCGAAGATCAGGTGCAGATGGCGCTGCTGATCGCGTCCGTTGAAACACTCGATGCACTGGCCAGTGGGCTCGACGATACCATCAATGGCGACGTCACGGGCGTTGCCCCTGATGCGCTGGCACTGCGCGGAGAGATCCCGCTCCCTGTTCAAGGGCGCATCCTGCGCGGCTTCAACGAAGAAGACCTTGCCGGCATCGTTCGTCCAGGCACGCTGATTGCAACGCAGCCTCGCACAATGGTGGTGACGCCGGTCGCGGCGACACTCCGTTTTCGCGGACAATTGCTCGACTACGGTAACGTCGTGGTGACTGAGCCCGCTGCGGGCATCCTTTTCATTTACGCCGGACTGGCAGATGTGTTTGGTGAGGTCGGTGACGTGCTGCCTACCGGAACGCCGGTCGGCCTGATGGGAGGCGATGCGCCTCTCGTTGACGAGATTTTGACCGATCTTGACGCAGGAGCGGGCGCACGCGCGACGGAGAGCCTTTATCTCGAAGTGCGAGAGGGGCAAACTCCGGTAGACCCCGCGACTTGGTTCGCGATCGAATAGAGGTAGGGATATGAAAAAATTCGCTTTCGCCGCAGTGACCGGCACCGTGCTTGGTGTTCTGGCAACGACACAGCTGGCGGGGCCGCTGATCGCACAGGAAAACGACAGCAACGCTACCATCTACGAGCAAATGGATATGTTCGGCGACATCTTCGACCGTATCCGTGCGCAATACGTCGAAGAAGTCGACGAGAAGGAACTGATCGACGCGGCGATCAACGGTATGTTGACCTCGCTCGACCCGCACTCCAGCTATCTGTCGCCTGACGACGCTGCCGACATGCGCATCCAGACCACCGGTGAATTCGGCGGTCTTGGTATCGAAGTCACGCAGGAAGAAGGCTGGGTCAAAGTTGTCTCCCCAATGGACGGCACCCCTGCCGACGCTGCTGGCGTCATGTCCGGCGACTTCATCACCCACGTCGATGGCGAGAGCCTGCTTGGCCTGACGCTTGATGAGGCGGTGGAGTTGATGCGCGGTCCGGTTGGCTCCGAAACGATCCTGACGCTGGTTCGCGAAGATACTGCCGAGCCGTTCGATGTGTCGATTATCCGCGACACCATCAAGCTGACCGCCGTTCGCGCGCGCACTGAAGGCAAAGCCGTCGTTCTGCGTATCGCGACCTTTAGCGACCAGACCTTCTCCGACCTCGAAGCCGGTCTGCAAGAACAGGTCGAAGAGGCTGGCGGCATCGAAAACGTCAATGGCGTGATCCTCGACCTCCGCAACAACCCGGGCGGTCTGCTGAACCAAGCGATCTACGTCGCCGATGCGTTCCTTGACGCGGGCGAGATCGTTTCGACCCGTGGCCGCAACGCCGAAGACGGTGATCGCTTCAACGCAACACCGGGTGATCTAGCCGAAGGTCTGCCGATTGTTGTGCTGATCAACGGCGGCTCGGCCTCCGCTTCGGAAATCGTGTCGGGCGCCCTTCAGGATCACCGCCGCGCCATCGTCGTTGGCACGAAGTCCTTTGGTAAGGGCTCGGTCCAGACCCTGATGCCGCTGCGTGGTGACGGTGCGATCCGTCTGACGACCGCGCGCTACTACACACCGTCGGGTCGCTCGATCCAGTCACTCGGCATTCAGCCGGACATCATCGTCGAACAGCCGATGCCTGCAGAAGTCAGCGAAGAGGACGAAGGCAACCAGCGCACCCAACGTTCCGAAGCCGATCTGCGCGGCGCTTTGGTTAACGACAGCCTGAGCGAAGACGAGATTCGCCAGATCGAAGAAGACGCCGCCGAAGCCGAAGCGACCGCAGCTCTGCGTGATGAAGATTACCAGCTGGCCTACGCGATCGACATCATCCGCGGCCTCAGCGCGCTGAACACCAAAGAATAACGAAATACCGGCGGCGTTCTGCGCCGCCGGTCCGCCAAGGACCATACTGTGACACCCGAAGACATCGCCAAACTCCCCTACCGCCCCTGCGTCGGCGTGATGCTCGCCAACAAAGAGGGCAAGGTTTTCGTCGGTCAACGCAACGACCGCGACCATGATGCTTGGCAGATGCCCCAAGGCGGTATCGACGACGGCGAAGAGCCCAAGACCGCCGCCATTCGCGAGCTTTGGGAAGAAACCGGCGTGACCGATGATCTCGTCGTCCTCGAAGCAGAGACCGAAGACTGGGTTGCCTACGATCTGCCCCACGACGTTGTTCCGCACATCTGGAAGGGCAAGTATCGCGGCCAGAAGCAGAAGTGGTTCCTGTTCCGCTTCGAAGGCACTGACGACCAGATCGATATCCAGTCCGAACACCCCGAGTTCACGACTTGGAAATGGATCGCGGTCGACGAGCTTGTCGACGCCATCGTGCCGTTCAAGCGCGCCGTTTACGAACAGGTCGTCGCGGAGTTAGGCCCGAAAGTCTAACCCCTCAGGTACCTCAACATCAGCAAACTCGGCCGCCCGTCTGCGGGCAGGCCGACGTTGCGCTGCCAGTTGCGCAGTGCAGAACGTGTCTGGCTACCGGGCTTTCCATCGACCGGACCGGCATTGTAACCCATTGCATTCAAACGCCTTTGCATGTCCGCCGCCTCTTCCGAGGTCAGCGAACGATCGCCGCGCGGCCAGCTCGCCACGAATGGGCCGCCACCCGCGATGCGGTCCGCAAGGTGCCCCACGCCCATCACATAGGCTTCGGAGTTGTTGTAGCGTTCAATGGTGCGGAAATTGGCGAAGGTCATGAGCGCGACGCCGCTCGCGCCTGCAGGCGTCAGAATGCCCGCGCTACCGTAGTCCGGCACTGGCTGCCGGTTGGTGCCCACAACGCCCTGCTGCGCCCATTCGGACGGCATACGGCTGACGCTGCGGTCTGACTGGCTGAAATCGAACGTGCGCGGCAGCAGAACTTCTACCGCCCACGGAACGCCGCGCCGCCAGTTGAAACGGGACAGATAGGAAGCCGTGGATGCCAGCGCGTCGGTCGGATCATCAGACCAGACGTTGCGGCGACCATCGCCGTCGAAATCAACCGCGTACGCTTCGAACGACGTTGGGATGAATTGGGTGTGACCCATCGCGCCTGCCCAGCTTCCGGTGAATTGAGCGGGGGCGACGTTGCCTGCCTGAAGGATACGAAGCGCGGCCATCAATTGCGTTTCAAAGAACCGCCCGCGCCGCCCGTCGTAGGCGAGCGTTGCCAGCGCCTCGATCACGGGGACATCGCCGCGGCGGGTGCCGTAGGCGCTCTCCATCCCCCAGATAGCAGCGACAATATTGGCGGGCACGCCGTAGGTCGCCTCGATGCGGCCAAGGGTGTTCAACTGTCGTCGATAGGCTTCGCGCCCGTTGGACACGCGGCTGTCAGAGACAACGAGGTCGAGGTATTCCCAGATCTGACGATTGAATTCGGCCTGATTGCGGTCCCGTTCGACCACGTCCGAATTGTAGCGGACATTTGCGAAGGCTACGTCCAGCCAATCCTGCCGGATTCCACGCGACCGTGCGCGTGATTTGAACGAGCTCACCCAAGCATCAAAGCCGGATTGGGCCTGCGCAAAGGTGGGAAAAACTGCCAGAGCTGCGAGGAGCGAGCGGCGGGAGAAGGGCATGATTGGCACCGGTAAATTACTTTACACAGGAACTAGCCCGCACCCTCCGCCTGCCAAATGGGCCTGCGGAAAACCGCCGTTAACGGCGGGTCCGCTTCACCTTGCGCTCTTTGATCGCCGCTTTCTTCTTGGACGTTTTCAGCTTTTTCTTCATCGGCTTACCACCGCGACCACGCGCGCCACCGCCATTGGCGATCCGCTTTTCGTCGAGCGTTACGATCTCTGCCGTGATACCACCGGTAACGGGGAGCGCCTCGATCAGTTTGACCGTGACGCGCTGGCCCATCGCAACGACCATGCCCGATCGAGTGCCGACCAGTTGCTGCGTGTCCTGATGATATTCGAAGAACTCCGTGCCAAGCGTGCGGATCGGGACCAGCGCGTCGGCGCCGCTTTCGTCCAGCTTCACAAAGACACCGAACTTGGCGATGCCGTTGATCCGGCCGCCGATGATCTCGCCCACACGCTCGGACATGAATGCCGCGAGATAGCGGTCGGTCGTGTCGCGCTCCGCCATCATGGAACGGCGCTCGGTGTTGGAAATCTGCTCTGCCGTGGCGTCGAGGTGTTCGACATCCCAATCAGACAGACCGTCGTTGCCCCACTTGTGCGCCTTGATCAGCGCGCGGTGGACGATGAGGTCGGAATAGCGGCGGATCGGCGAGGTGAAGTGTGCGTAGTTGCGCAGCGCCAGACCGAAGTGACCGAAGTTCTCGGGGCTGTAATACGCCTGCGTCATCGACCGTAAGGTGGCGATGTTGATTAGCTCGTCGTTCGGCGTGCCCTCAGCTTGCTGGAGCAGTTGGTTCAGGTGACGGGTTTGCAGAACCTGCCCTTTGGCCAACACCAGACCGCTCGCTTGCGCGACTTCACGCAGGTTTTCCAGCTTTTCCTGACCAGGCTCTTCGTGAACGCGGAACAGCAGAGGGGTCCTGTGCTTCACCAGTTCTTCGGCAGCGGCGACGTTGGCCAGCACCATGAACTCTTCGATCAGCTTGTGAGCATCAAAGCGTTCCTTGAACTGGATCGAAGCAACCTGACCTTCGTCGTTCAGAACGATCTGGCGTTCGGGCAAATCGAGTTCGAGCGGCTGACGCGCTTCGCGGGCACGTTTCAATGCGGCGTAGGCACCCCAGAGCGGGCGCAGAACAGTATCGACCAGCGGCTCGGTACGCTCATCGGGCTCGCCGTTGATAGCTTTCTGAGCGTCCTCGTAGGCCAGCGAAGCCTTCGACTGCATCAGGCCGCGGGTGAAGCGATGGGACAGCTTGCGACCGTCCTTGTCGATCTTCATCTGCACCGCCATGCAGGCGCGTGGGACGTCTTCGTGCAGCGAGCAGAGGTCGCCCGACAGACGGTCGGGCAGCATCGGCACAACGCGGTCGGGGAAGTAGCTGGAGTTGCCGCGCTTGCGGGCTTCGCGGTCAAGCTCGGACCCCGGACGCACATAGTGCGCCACGTCGGCAATCGCGACCCAAAGCAGGAAGCCGCCCTTGTTGTTCGGATCATCGTCAGGGATCGCCAGCACGGCATCGTCGCGGTCGCGCGCGTCGGGCGGATCGATCGTGACCAGAGGCAGATCGCGCAGGTCTTCGCGGCCCTTCAGGCCAGCGGGTTTGCACTTATCAGCCTCGGCGATGACCTCGTCGGGGAACTGGTCGGGAATGCCGTGCTGATGGATCGCGATGAGGCTCACGGCCTTCGGCGCGCTGGGGTCGCCCAGACGCGACACAATGCGGGCCTTCGGAAGACCGAGGCGGCCTTTCGGGCCCGATTGCTCAGCCTCGACCAGTTCGCCGTCCTTGGCACCGTGTTCGGCGTTCGCGGGGACGATCCACTGTTTGTCGGAGCCTTTGTCGACCGGAATGATCCTGCCACCCTCGTGCGCCTTGCGGTAGATGCCGACAATGCGGAGCGGGTTGGTGCCGACCTTGCGGATCAGGCGGGCGGTGTAGTCGTATTCCTCACCGCCGACCTCGGTCATCCGCGCCAGAATGCGGTCGCCTTGGCCAAGCCCGTCTTCGTCATTCAGCATCATCAGAATGGTTGGCGCATCACCTTCACCATGCCATTCGAGCGGACGCGCCCAGAGGTCGCCATTGTTGTCGGGCGGCAGGATTTGCAGCAGCGAAACCGGCGGCAGCTTTTCGCGGTCACGATAGGACGAACGACGGCGCGTCAGCGTGCCTTCGTTCTCCATCTCACGCAGGACGCGCTTGAGGTCGATACGCGCAGCACCTTTGATGCCAAAGGCTTTGGCAATGTCACGCTTCGCTGCGTGGGTGGGATTGTCGGAAATCCACTGGAGGATTTCCTCTTTCGAAGGAATACGGGTCATTCGGCAGCACTATCATCGGAGCGCAGGGAACGCACCGTCCAAATCATACTGCAAACCTAGTCCGTTTTAGCCCGCAATCAGCCGAAATAATCGGTCAGGATGCGAGTGTAGATGGATTTGAGCTGGCCGATCTGTTCCACCGCCACACGTTCGTCGACTTGGTGCATGGTTTTGCCGACCAGTCCGAACTCCACCACGGGGCAGTGATTTTTCACGAAACGCGCGTCCGAGGTGCCGCCAGAGGTCGACAGTACGGGCTTGCGGCCAGTTTCTGCCTCGACTGATTTTGCAATCAGATCAGACAGTTCACCGGGCGGGGTGATGAAACTTTCGCCCGACACCTTCACCTTCATCTGGACTTGGAGGCCGAATTCCTCAGCGACCTTGTCGGCCTCGGCTTGCAGCCATTCAGTGAGGCTCTGCCCGCTGTGAAGGTCATTATAGCGGATGTTCACAGTCGCACGGCTTTGTGCGGGAATGACGTTCGTCGCGGCGTTTCCGGTGTCGATGGTGACAACGGCAAGCGTCGAGGCATCGAAATGTTCGGTGCCCTGATCCAATTCGTGCGAAGACAAACGATCCATTAGGCGCGCCATGGCGGGCATCGGGTTGTTCGCGCGGTGCGGATAGGCGGCGTGGCCCTGAACGCCGATCACGGTGAACCAAGCGGTCAGCGAACCGCGACGACCGATTTTCATCATCTCGCCCATCTCATTGGGACAAGTCGGCTCTCCCACGAGGCAGACGCTCATCGCCTCGCCTTCGGCAGCCATCCAGTCGAGCAGCGCGGTCGTGCCGTCTTCAGCGTCGCCTTCTTCATCGCCCGTAATCGCCAGTGCGATCGAACCATCGGGCGGTGTCTGGCGCACGAAATCAATCGCGGCGGCAGCAAAAGCGGCCACGCCAGATTTCATGTCAGTGGTGCCGCGACCATACATAAAGCCGTCTTTGACCTCGGCCCCGAACGGATCGACGGTCCAAGCGTCCAGATCACCAACCGGCACGACATCCGTGTGACCGTTGAAACCGAACGTCCGGTTCGCGCCTTTGCGGCCCCAGCGAGCGTAGAGGTTCGACGTGCCATTGCGATCCACGCGCGTGCATTCGAAACCTGCCGCCGACAGTTCCGCTTCGAGCAGAACTAGCGCGCCGCCTTCTTCGGGGGTCACGGACGGGCAACGGACAAGGCGGGCAGTCAGATCGACGGGATCAATGGCGGTCATGCGGGTCTCCTTTCCCGATGCGTAGCCCCACGCGCCGCGTGATGCAATCGGACCAGAAAGTGCATGTGTCGAGTCTGTCACAGACTCCTGTGCGATTTTGCAACTCTGTCCAATAAGACTAGGTCAGAATGACCATTCGTATATTCTTCATATTCATAAAAATGACCCGAGGCAGGGCGAGCCAGATTCGTGACGTGTGTTTGTTGTCACAACTCTGCGGTGTGTGCGTTAGCCGCCAATAAAAATAATTGGACGTACTGACCTTGGCTGAGGCTGAGGCGATCGAATGGTTAAAGCACGTGAGTTGGGGTATGACTCCAACGCAAGCGCTGTGGATATGGCGCAGACGATTTTCGGTGACGGCACCACTGTCCTCGACGCGTCCTTCACCGGCGATGCGGGCTCTTCCGCGATCTACACCAACGGCGGGCTGTCGGACGGTGTGGTTCCTTCGGAAACCGGCCTGATCCTGTCGACGGGCGATGCGGAAGATTTCACCAACCGCCGCGGCCAAGCCAACCAGAACACGAATACGTCGACCGACCATTGGTGGAACAACGACAACGATGCGGGCTTCAACGAGCTTGCAGGGACCAACACCTATGACGCGTCCTACCTCGATGTGACGTTCATTCCGGACGGCGATGTGATGACGATGACCTTCGTCTTTTCGTCCGAAGAATACCCCGAATACACCGGTTCGATTTACAACGACGTCGTCGGCGTTTGGGTGAATGGAGAAAACATCCCCGTATCCGTCGGCGACGGCAGCACCGCGATTTCGAACATCAACCAGTCGACCAACCTCAACCTCTTCGTCTCGAACACTGAAAGCCAGTACAACACCGAGATGGACGGCTTTACCGTCAAGATGACGCTCGTCATGCCGGTGAACAGCGGCGAGGTGAACACCATCCGCATCGGTATCGCCGACGTTGGTGACGCCCAGTACGACTCCAACCTCATCATCGCGGCGGACTCCGTGCAGACATCGCTCGTGGCGGGTCACGACCAGCTTGATATCGCGCCGGACCAGACGAAGACCTTCGACCTGTTAGCAAACGACTACAACGGCACGAACGGCGTGCTGCGCATCACGCACATCAACAACCAAGAGGTCGTCGCGGGCTCGGTCATCACACTGCAAACCGGACAGGTCATCACCGTCAACGGCGACGGTACGATTACCGTGCAGGCGGACAGCGACGAAGAGACCATCAACCTGACTTACGAGGTCGGTGCGTTCGACGGCGATACGCTCATCAAGAGCGACGTCGGCATGGCGACCATCGACACGGTGCCTTGCTTTACCAAAGGCACCCGCATCCAGACCACGCGCGGCTTGATCGCGATCGAGGAACTGGAAGTCGGGGATCAGGTCATCACCTTCGACAACGGCCCGCAACCGATCCGCTGGATCGGGTCCCGTACGGTCGCTGCGACCGGCAACCTCGCCCCGATCCGGATCAAGGCCAACACCTTTGGCGGACACGGCGAGATCACCGTTTCCCCGCAGCACCGCGTCTATCTGACGGACGGTCTGGCTGCGCTGCTGTTCGGTCAGGACGAAGTGCTGATCAAGGCCAAGGATCTGGTGAATGACGACACGGTGTGCCGCCTTGAAGGAGGGGACGTCACCTATTTCCACCTGCTGTTCGACACCCACGAAATTGTCCTCGCCGAGGGCCTGCCGACCGAAAGCTTCCACCCCGGTCTTACGGTTCTCGCGTCCTTTGAAGAGGAAGTGAAAGAGGAACTGCTGACGCTCTTCCCCGAACTGGCGGACAACTCCTCCTACGGTCCGACGGCCCGTATGTCCCTGAAACAGCATGAAGTTAGCGTACTTCTGGCAGGTGCAGCATGAGCTGGATCGGCATCAGGGACCAACACGGACAATGCTATTTCAAGCCCGAAGGGCTGGAGCAAAAGGCCAAGTCGAACCCGCTCAACACTCTGTCGCTGCTTCCGCGCGGCACTTTGGTGATGGAGTTCGAATACAGCCGCGAAACCAACGCACGCCGCCAGAATTTGCTACGTTATATCTCGCGCGATCCGTGGCATTCGGTGTTTCGGCTAGTGTTGGAAACCGACGGCCTAATCACGCTCGTTTGCCAGCAGGGCGACAAGAAGATCGAATTCCAACTGCCCACCGCGATGGAGCAGGTCACGGGCACGATCACGCTCTGGTACACGTGGGATGCCCCTGCCCGCCGTGGTCTGCTGGCCGCAATGGGGCCTGACGGAGAGATGTTTTACACCGAACTCACCGGCCCGCTTACGGTGCTCGATGCGAAACGCATCTGCACGGACGGTCAGGTGGTGCGCAACGTGAAAGGTTTCACCTTCCTTGCCATCTCGGACGAGGTCGAACCCGTCGGTCCTTGGGCGACCATCGGCGCGAATGCCATGCTTCGCACCATCAACGGCCAGCGCCTCATTAGCGATCTGAAACCGGGTGACTTGCTGCTGACCGAAGACGAGACAATCGTTCAGATCCGCTCTGTCGCAAAGCAAGTATTGCCAGCGAAGGGTCGATTCAAACCGATGATGATCCGGAGTCCTTACTACGGCGCAAAGACCGACCTCATGCTCGCCCAGAACCATCTGGTCGAATTGAACGGCCCGAAGATCGAGTACCTCTTCAACGAAGAGCGCGTGCATACCCAGATCGGATCGCTTGATGACGGTCGCGAAGCGGTGCGCCTGCGCGGCGCGATGACGGCGACTTACTATCATCTGCTGCTGGACGAGGACGTAACGCTTTCGCTGTCAGGCGTTCCCGCAACTGCATCCCGCGCCGAACTTCTGACGCAGGATCGCGGCCTTCAACGTCATAGCATCCTGCGCGACACGCCCGAATTGCTGGTACCGTCGTTCAAATCCAAGTCGATCAAGACGCTCGCCCCTTATGAGGCGATGTCGATCGGCTTCTGATCAGGCTTCGCCCGCGGCGTTCATGTCACCGAAGAACGGCGTCATCTGAGCGACAATGACGCTGTTTTCTTCCAGCGCGCGGTTCATCAACTCGATCTCGTCGGCTTCGATGTCGTGGCCCATCTCCTGACGCTCTTCGAGAGTGCCGTAGCCGGTCACGTCGAGGGGGTTGAGGTCGGCCTGCTTGAGGATCGCGACGGTTTCGCGGACAGCTTCTGCCTCGTCCACACCGCTGGCATAGCACATCAGCGCGGCACCGGTGCTGCCCTCGGGCAGACCGTCGTCCTGCTTGCGGCCCACTTCGACAAGAAGCGTATATACTTTCTGCTTGTTGGGCTTGTTGGCCATATCGGTATCCTCGTTTGACGGTGCACTGTTTCGCGCAAAGCCAGCGCCGTTGCAATTCCCGAATCCGAAATTGCAGAAACGGGTGAACCTATACCTTTGCGCCAAATGCTAGGCTTTCGCCTCTATGGATTCTGCAGTCGCATTATCCCACGCTACAGTTGATGTGGCCGGTCCGCGCTGGATGTCCCATTCCACACCATGCGGAGCGTCGCTTCAGTCTTTCATCTCCCCGGACCGTCTTCGGTCCTAGGGAAACTCTTCCCCCGCCCTTTGTGGCGGGGTTTCTTTTTTCCTGAAACGAAAAGGGCGCCCGAAGGCGCCCTGATGTCCACTTAGTCGCGGAGCAGCTCGTTGATGCCCGTCTTGGAGCGGGTCTTTTCGTCGACGCGCTTCACGATGACGGCGCAGTACAGGTTGACGTTGTTCTTCGACGGCATAGAGCCTGCAACGACTACCGAGTACGGCGGCACTTCACCGTACATGACTTCGCCGGTTTCGCGGTCGACGATCTTGGTCGACTTGCCGATGAAGACGCCCATGCCGAGCACCGAACCTTCGCGAACGATACAACCTTCGACGACTTCCGAGCGTGCACCGATGAAGCAGTTGTCTTCGATGATGGTCGGACCAGCCTGCATCGGCTCCAGAACGCCGCCGATGCCGACGCCGCCCGAAAGGTGGACGTTCTTACCGATCTGCGCGCAGGAACCAACGGTGGCCCAGGTGTCGACCATGGTACCTTCGTCAACGTAAGCGCCGAGGTTGACGAACGACGGCATCAGCACGACGCCCTTGGCGATGTAGGCCGACTTGCGGACAACAGCGTTCGGCACAGCGCGCAAACCTGCAGCGCGGAACTGGTTGTCGCCCCAGCCTTTGAACTTGCTGTCGACCTTGTCCCACCAGTTGTGACCCTGCGGACCGCCTTCGTGGAGCTCCATGTCCTTGATGCGGAAGCCGAGCAGAACAGCTTTCTTCGCCCACTGGTTGACATGCCAGTCGCCGCTTTCCAGCTTTTCGGCAACGCGCAGGCTGCCGCTGTCGAGCGCGTTCAGCGTATCCTCGATCGCTTCACGGGTTTCGCCGGTAGTAGCGGGGGTGATCGTATCGCGGGCTTCCCACGCGGCTTCGATAGCTGCTTCGAGCTGGGCGTTAGACATGTGGCCTCTCGGTGTTAAGTATGAGGGTGAACCTTCCGAGGGGCTATAGACCGAATACCCCTCGCAGAGCAACAAAATGGACGACCCTATGACCAAGAGCCACCGCCGCCACCCCCTCCGTTTCAGCGGCGAGGACAAACAAACCGCAAAAACAGTCCCTGATACGCCCCAAACGCGGTCGCCGACCTACAAGCTCGCATTCGCCGATACGGATTTTCTTCTGCGCGAAGATATGCGCCCGCTGCGTTTCCAGCTGGAGCTTCTGAAGCCCGAACTTGCGATGGACGAAGCCGGCGTGAATTCGACCGTCGTCCTGTTCGGCGGCGCACGCATTCCGTCGCCGGAGAAGCGCGAAACAGCGCGGACAAAGACGCTGGCCGATCTCACGAAGTACTACGCCGAAGCCCAGAAGTTCGCTGAAATCATCACGAAGCGTTCGATGGCCGATGGCGGCACCGAAAACGTCATCGCTACGGGCGGCGGTCCCGGCGTGATGGAAGCAGGCAACAGAGGCGCTGCCGACGCGGGCGGTCGTTCGATCGGCCTGAACATTGTTCTTCCGCACGAGCAGGCTCCGAACCCCTATGTGACGCCCGAGCTGTGCTTCAACTTCCACTACTTCGCGATCCGCAAGATGCACTTCCTGATGCGCGCCAACGCGATCTGCGTCTTCCCTGGTGGTTTTGGTACGCTGGACGAGATGTTCGAAGCCCTGACCCTTGTTCAGACCGGCCGCATGTCCAAAGTGCCGTTCCTGCTGTTTGGCAAGGAGTTCTGGGAAGGCATCATCAATTGGGAAGTTCTGGCCGACGCAGGCACCATCGCAGACGAAGACCTTAAATTGTTCCAGTATGTCGAGACCGCAGAAGAGGCGATCAACGCGCTCGACAACTGGGAACACCCCGACGAGCGTCGGCAGAACATTCCGGGCCGCGAATGAAGCCAGCGTATGTTGTGATGGGTGTGTCCGGTTCGGGCAAATCGACGGTGGGCAGCGAACTCGCAGCCCATCTCGGGGCTCGTTTTATTGACGCCGACGATCTGCACCCAGCCGAAAACGTGGCTCATATGGCCGCCGGGCATCCACTGACCGACGAAATGCGCTGGCCGTGGCTGGATAAGTGCGGGCAAGAGATGGCCGCGAACCGCGAGGATCAACCCGTCGTGCTCGCGTGTTCGGCGCTCAAGCGCGTTTATCGTGACCGCTTGCGCAACTGGGTGCCGGATCTCGTGATCGTCTACCCTGCGGCGGACGCCGTGGTGATCGCCGAACGCATGTCGCATCGCGCCAACCACTTCATGCCGGTGTCGCTGCTGCAAAGTCAGTTCGCGACGCTCGAAGAGCCGACCGAGGACGAAGCGGTGATCCGCGTGAGTGCCGAAGGCTCGGTCGAACAGACCGTTCAGGCCGTCATCAAAGCCATATGAAAAGGGCGGCCTGTTGGCCGCCCTCTCTGTTTACCGTGCGATCCACGTATTTCCGGCGTCCTGCGATTTGATGCAGGAGGCGATGAACCACATCCCGTCCATGCCAGCGTCGATACCAGGGAGGAGGCTGCCGTCGCCTTCGCCGCGGATCAGGTCGGCCGCGTCGGAGTAAAGGTTCGCAAACCCCTCCAGATAGCCCTCGGGGTGGCCCGGCGGGATACGGGTCCAGTCACCGCCACCCGAACCGAGGCCAGCGCCGCCACGGGTCAGCAGCTGCTTGGGTTCACCGAAGCGAGCGAAGGTCATCACGTTCGGATTTTCCTGATTCCACTCGATACCGCCCTTTTCGCCGTAGATGCGGAGCGACAGGTTGTTTTCCTGACCGATGGCAACCTGCGAAGCCCAGAGCATACCCTTCGCACCGCCTTCGAGGCGGAGCAGGATGTGCGCGTTGTCGTCCACGCGGCGACCGTCGACCATGCTGTGCAGTTCAGCCAGCAGCGCCTCGGTTTTCAGACCCGAAACAAAGGAAAGAAGGTTGAAAGCGTGGCTACCGATGTCGCCGATCGCGCCGCCACCAGCTTTCGCCGGATCGGTGCGCCATTCGGCTTGCTTGTTGTCCGGGTCGGGCGCCTCTGCCAGCCAGTCCTGCGAATAGGACGCCTGAATGACGCGGATTTTGCCCAGATCACCACGCGCCACCATTTCACGCGCCTGACGGATCAGCGGGTAGCCGGTGTAGTTGTGGGTCAGGATGAACCGCGCCTTGGACGACTTCACTGCAGCAGCCATCTCCTCCGCCTGTTCGGGCGTCGCAGCGAGCGGCTTGTCACAGATCACGTTGATGCCTGCGTTCAGAAACGTAATCGCGGGGCCAGCGTGCATGTGGTTCGGGGTCACGATAGCAACAGCCTCGATGCCGTCCTCGCGGGCGGCTTCCTCGCGGGCCATTTCCTCGTAGCTGGAGTAGCTGCGCGCGATGCCCAGTTCCTTGGCCGAAGCCGCCGCGCGTTCGGGGTTGGACGACAGCGCGCCCGCGACAAGGTCGAACTTGCCGTCGATACGCGACGCGATGCGGTGGACGCCACCGATAAACGCGCCCTGTCCGCCGCCGACCATACCCAGTCGTACTTTATTCATAGTCCAAGCATCCTTTTAATCTGTGCGTCATCCCGTTCGGCACCCGCAAAGTCGTCAAAGGCTTTGCCCGTCACTTCGATCAGGTGCTTCTCAATAAACGGACCGCCTTCGGCAGCGCCCTGTTCGGGAGATTTAATGCAACATTCCCACTCAAGTACGGCCCACGAGTCGTAGCCGTATTGGGTCATCTTACTGAAGATGCCCGAGAAATCGACCTGACCGTCGCCGAGTGAGCGGAAACGCCCCGCACGGTTGGTCCAGCCCTGATAACCGGAATAAACACCCTGACGGCCGGTCGGATTGAACTCCGCATCCTTCACATGGAAGGCGTTGATGCGGTCGTGATAGATGTCGATGAATTCAAGGTAGTCGAGCTGTTGCAGCAGGAAGTGCGAGGGATCGTAGTTGATCATCGCAGCCTCGTGGCCACCGCAAGCGTCCACGAACATCTCGAACGTCGCGCCGTCGAACACGTCCTCACCAGGATGGATTTCGTAGCCGATGTCGACGCCGTTGTCTTTGTAGTGGTCAAGGATCGGGGTCCAGCGACGACCAAGTTCGGCAAACGCTTCGTCGATCAGACCAGCTGGGCGCTGCGGCCACGGGTATAGGTACGGGAACGCCAGCGAGCCGGTGAACGACACCGAATGCTCCAGACCAAGGCGGCGGGACGCGACAGCGGCCTTCTTCACCTGATCGATCGCCCACTCGGTGCGGGCCTTCGGGTTCTTGTGGACCGACGCCGGAGCGAAGGCGTCGAACGCTTCGTCATAGGCGGGGTTTACAGCGACCAACTGACCCTGAAGGTGGGTCGAAAGCTCGGTAATCTCGACGCCCGCATCGGCACAAATGCCTTTGACTTCGTCGCAGTAGGTGTCGCTCTCGGCAGCTTTGTCGAGGTCGAACAGGTGGCCGACAAACGTCGGGATCTGAACGCCCTTGTAACCGAGGCCAGCCGCCCATTTGGTAATGTTTTCAAGGGAGTCGAACGGGGCTTCCGACCCCGCAAACTGCGCCAGAAAAATGCCTGGCCCCTTAATCTGTGTTGGCATGAACGCCTCCTCCACTCGTCATTTATTGAGTCTCGCCGGGTCGGGGACTTCCAGCGCCTGAAGCGGCGGAAGATCCGGCTCGTTGATTGCTTGCATGACCGCTCTGGCCAAAAACTCGCCTGCTTGGCTGACGTTTTCGGGCATTACGATAATCTCTTTCCGAAACAGTTTGAGGAATGGGACAGCTTCCTTGCCGAAGATGTCGATATCGGCCCCGACCGCACGACCGATCTGTTCGGCGGCCGCCACCGACCCCATGGCCGCAGTGGGCGAGCTACAGATAATGCCATCGACCTCGGGTTCGTGCTCAAGGATGTTCTGGACGATGGCGCGCACGCCTTCGCCGCTTTCGTCACTGTTCGTTCGTCTGACCGTGCGCAGATACACGCCAGCCGCTTCGGCTGCCGCGCTCGCACCTTCGATCGTATTTTTAGCGTAATACTGGCTCTGTGGCGGCGCGATGAGGATGAGGTGTTTGCGGCCACGCCTGACCAGTTCCTCGACCCCGATCCGACCGAATTCCACGTTGTCGAAGTCAAAATACGCGTGCTTCTCGCTGCCTGTCCGTCCGTGGGTCGCGAAGGGGAACTTCTTTTCCATCAGATAAGCGACACGGGGATCATCCGGTTCGGTCTGGTTCATGATGATCGCGTCAGCAGAGCCAGTCTCGACAATGTACCGGACAGGTTTGAGCTTATCCTCGTCCTGAAACATGTGCGTAATGATGAGATGATACTGCGTTCCGCGCAACGTTTCCGCGATTGCATTTATCAACCTTGCCGTGTGGTTCATCATGTCCGACTCGGGGGCGAGGATCAGGCTGATCACGTTCGTTTTGCCAGTCCGAAGACGCACCCCCGCACGGTTCGGGACGTAGCCGATTTCATCAGCGATTCGCCTAACCAGTTTCTTGGTTGCTGCACCGATATCGGGCGCGCCGGAGAGGGCACGGGACACTGTGGGGACCGCGAGGCCGCTCAGCCTTGCGATGGTTTTAAGCGTCGGCTTTTCGCCCTTTTCGAGAACGTAGCCCGACGCTGTTTTTTCGTTTGTCATGAACGTGTTCCCTCAGTTCTCCGTTCCAGCAGACAGCCTAACTGCCATTCTCCCTACGCACCACACTCCCTTAACCGATATCGATAACGCCGCAGCGCCGCGCACGAATGTTGCGAGCGCAGCAAATAACTTTCTAGAATATTTCTTGCTCCATCTATCTAAAACGTTATAGGACTTTCTACAACGATTTAGAGCCAGGGAGGAGAGAATCGTGAAACTGACCACCAAACTGCTGGCCGCGACCGCAATTGTCAGCGCGACCGGCGCATCGGCCACTGATCTTGAAGTCACCCATTGGTGGACTTCGGGCGGCGAAGCTGCCGCTGTGGCTGAACTCGCGAAGGCATTCGACGCATCGGGCGATCACTGGATCGACGGCGCAATCGCAGGTTCCGGCGGCACCGCGCGTCCGATCATGATCAGCCGAATCACCGGCGGTGATCCGATGGGTGCAACTCAGTTCAACCACGGCCAACAGGCTCTCGAACTCGTCGAAGCCGGCCTGATGCTCGACCTCACTGACGTAGCCGAAGAAAACAACTGGGAGGAGGTCATCTTCCCGAAGTCGCTGCTCGACGCATGTACTGTTGATGGCCGCGTTTACTGCGCTCCGGTGAACATCCACTCGCCGGAATGGCTCTGGATTTCGAACAAGGTTTACGAAGACCTCGGCCTGCCGGTTCCGCAGAACTGGAACGAGTTCGTCGAAAGCGCACCGGCGGTTCGCGAAGCTGGCAAAGTGCCGCTCGCGCTCGGCAACCAGCCGTGGCAGGCAAGCACCGCATTCGGCGCCATTCAGGTTGCAGTTGCCGGCCTTGAGAACTGGCAAGCCGTTAACATGGAACAGGACCTCGACGTTGCTGCCGGTGACGCCTACGCCGCTGTCTTCGAAGCCGCTGCCGCTGCTCGCGAGCTCGCTGTCGGTTCGAACGTTCAGGACTGGAACCAGGCTACCAACCTCGTGATCACCGATCAGGCCGCTGGCCAGATCATGGGTGACTGGGCACAGGGTGAATTCGCTGTCGCAGGCGAAGTCGCTGGTGAAGACTACACCTGTCTGCCGGGTCTGGGCCTCAACGCCTACCTGTCGACCGGTGGTGACGCCTTCTACTTCCCGAAGCTGGATGATCCGGAAAAGGAAGCCGCGCAGAAGCGCCTCGCAGCTCTGCTCGTTTCGCCGGAAGTTCAGGTTGCCTTCAACCTGAAGAAAGGCTCGCTGCCGATCCGTGGCGACGTAGACCTCTCGGAAGCCAACGACTGTATGCAGAAGGGCCTCGAGCTCCTCGCTTCGGGCAACGTGATGCCGTCGGGCGACATGCTGTGGACTCCTGACACTCAAAAGCAGGTCGAAGACCTGATGGTCGAGTTCTGGATGAGCGACATGCCTGCTGCCGAAGCGCACGAGCGTTGGGTCGACATCCTGAGCATGGACTAATCGTCCGGCTCTAAGTGCGGGCCGCCCTGACTCCCAAGGGGCGGCCCGATTTGTCTTTAGCGTTCCGAAACGGCGAGGGGATCGGGATGGCATCAAAACCGCTTAGCGCACGGCTTACGCGCAACTTAAACGCCAAGATCGCGGCACTACCGATGATTATCACCACACTTGTGGTCTTTCTCGGCGGGACGATCTGGTCCGTAGTTTACTCATTCACAGGCTCGAAACTTCTGCCCAAGCTTCAGTGGGTTGGCCTCAAACAATATGACCGTCTGTGGAGCAACAGCCGCTGGGAAATCTCGATCGAGAACCTTTTCTGGTACGGCATCTTTGCTCTGGTCCTGACGATCGCAATAGGCTTCCTGCTGGCAGTCCTTCTGGATCAGAAGATCCGTTTCGAAGACACGTTCCGCACAATTCTGCTTTATCCGTTTGCACTTAGCTTCATCGTGACCGGCCTTGTGTGGCAGTGGCTGCTGAACCCCGACATGGGTATCCAGCACATCGTCCGCAGCATGGGCTGGGAAAGCTTCACCTTCGATCCGTTATACAATCCGGACTTGGTGCTCATAGGTCTACTGATGGCGGGGCTTTGGCAGGGCACGGGCTTTGTCATGTGCATCATGCTCGCAGGTCTGCGCGGTATCGACGAAGATATCTGGAAAGCAGCCCGCGTGGACGGCATCCCTGCGTGGAAAACCTACCTCCGCGTCGTCATTCCGATGATGCGTCCGGTGTTCATCACCACGCTGGTGATCGTCGCTGCCGGCATCATCAAACTCTATGACCTCGTCGTCGCTATGACGTCCGGCGGTCCCGGCAACTCCAGCCAGGTTCCCGCGATGTACGTCTACGACTACCTATTCCAGGCCCAGAACCTCGGCCAAGGTCTTGCCGCATCGACTATGATGCTGCTGAGCGTGCTGATCGTTTTGATCCCTTGGGCTTACCTCGAATTCGGAGGCAAAAAGCATGCTTGAGGCCTCGAAAATGGTCGATCGCACTGTCGACGCAATGTCCGGTCCGCGTGGCAAAAAGCCGAAAAAGACGCTCTCCGGCCGCAATATCATGATCTACGGCATTCTGCTGATGGTCAGCCTTTACTACATCCTGCCACTTTGGGTGATGGTCATGACCTCGCTCAAAGGGATGCCGGAAATCCGCATGGGCAACATCTTTGCCCCGCCGGTCGAGATTACCTTCGAGCCGTGGGTCAAAGCTTGGTCGAGCGCCTGTACCGGTCTCAACTGTGACGGCCTGAGCCGCGGGTTCTGGAATTCGGTGCAGATCCTCATCCCGTCGGTTTTCCTGTCCATCGCGATTGCGTCGGTGAACGGCTACGCGCTGGTGAACTGGAAGTTCAAAGGGTCGGAGCTGTTCTTCACCATCCTGATCTTCGGCAGCTTCATTCCCTACCAGATCATGCTCTACCCGATCGTGATCATGCTGCGGGAACTGGGACTTTACGGCAAACTCGGCGGTCTGGTGCTCGTGCACTCGGTCTTCGGTATGCCGATCCTGACGCTGCTCTTCCGCAACTACTTCACTTCCGTCCCCGAAGAACTGTTCAAGGCCGCCCGAGTGGATGGCGCAGGCTTCTGGGGTATCTATTTCCGGATCATGCTGCCGATGTCGCTGCCCATCTTCGTGGTTGCCGTCATCCTGCAGGTTACGGGTATCTGGAACGACTTCCTCTTCGGTGTCGTCTTCACCAAACCCTCGATCTATCCGATGACCGTTCAGCTCAATAACATCGTGAACTCGGTGCAGGGCGTGAAGGAATACAATGTCAATATGGCCGCGACCATGCTGACGGGCCTCGTTCCTCTGGTCATCTACTTCATCTCCGGAAAACTCTTTGTCCGCGGTATTGCCGCCGGCGCCGTGAAAGGCTGACGACGCTATGACTTACTCTGTCCAGATCAAAGACCTCGACCTCCATTTCGGCGCGGTCAAAGTACTCCAGGGTCTGAACCTCAACATCAGTGAAGGCGAATTCATCGTGCTTCTGGGCTCGTCCGGCTGCGGCAAGTCTACGCTTCTGAACTGCGTGGCGGGCCTGCTGGAGCCGACCGACGGCCAGATCTTCATCAAAGGCAACAACGTCACTTGGGAAGAGCCCAGCAAGCGCGGCATTGGCATGGTGTTCCAGAGCTACGCTCTTTATCCGCAGATGACTGTGCGCGGGAACATGTCCTTCGGCCTCAAGAACGCCAAGGTCCCCAAAGCCGAGATCGAAACCCGCGTGAACCGCGCTGCGGAAATCCTGCAAATCACCCACCTGCTCGACCGCAAGCCCAGCGCTCTGTCGGGTGGTCAGCGCCAGCGTGTGGCCATCGGCCGCGCACTGGTCCGCGACGTGGATGTGTTCCTCTTTGACGAACCGCTGTCCAACCTTGATGCCAAGCTGCGCGCCGACCTCCGCGTCGAACTCAAGCGCCTCCATAACCAGCTCAAGAACACGATGATCTACGTGACCCACGATCAGGTCGAAGCGATGACGCTCGCAGACCGGATCGCGATCATGAAGGGCGGGGTCATCATGCAGCTTGGTTCGCCGGACGAAATCTACAACCGTCCGCAGAACCGCTACGTGGCCGACTTTATCGGTAGCCCGTCGATGAACTTCCTTGACGGCGAATATCGCAATGGCACCTTTGTCAAAGGTGACTTGGCGATCCCGATGGAAGGCTACGCCTTCGCGACACAACCCGTTGAGGGCGGCGCGATCACTGTTGGTATCCGTCCCGAGCATATTGTTACCGGCCCTCTCGTCGCCTCCGCGCCTTACCGTGCGACGACGACTGTCGATCTGGTCGAACCCATGGGGTCCGACACGCTCGTCTGGGCCAAAATTGCCGATGAACCGTTCCGCATTCGTATGGACGGACAGGCCACCGTGGCTGTCGGCGACACATTGGAAATCGGCATCGACCCGTCGCGGGCTTCGGTGTTCGACGCAAAATCCGAGGAAAGATTGTGATTCAACTATCGGGTCTTTGGACCCTTACCGATGCATCGGGCGAGTTTACTTGCCCGATCACCCTACCCGGCGATGGCGTTTCTGCCCTTTACGATGCCGGACTGATCCCCGACCCATATTGGGGTCGCAACGAATACGACCTGCGTTGGATCGCAGACCGTGACTGGACCGCCAAGCGCACGGTTGACCTGACCGATGCTGACGTTGATCTGGTGATCAGCGACCTTGATACCGTCGCAACGATCCGCTGGAACGGACAGGAGGTGCATACCTCCAAAAACATGTTCCGCGACTATCGCGTCTCGCTCGCCGATGTGGCCCGCGTGGGTGAAAACGAAGTCGAAATCGTCTTCCATTCGAGCACCAAAGCCGGTGCCGAAGAGCAGGCCCGCCAGCCGTTCTTTGTGCCGTGGCACGAACAGAATTCGCCCATCGCGAATGGCAACATGCTCCGCAAGGTGCAGTGCGATTTCGGGTGGGACTGGAACATCGCGCTGGCACCCTTCGGCCAGTACGGCACGCTCGCCGTTCAATCCCGCAAGGCCGCACGGATCGAAGACCTCTATATCACGCAGAGCCACGAAAACGGCACCGTATCAGTGTCTATTTCGGCCAAAACCGTCAATTATGAGGGTCCGTTCACTGTCACTCTCGACGGTCAAACGGTGGAGGCCGACGGCTCCGCGACGATCACCATCGACCAGCCGAAACTCTGGTGGCCTGCGGGGCTGGGCGAGCAGCCGCTCTACGATCTGACCGTGCAGGCAGGCAACGCGACAGAGACCCGCCGCATCGGTCTTCGCAAGATGGAGCTAATCACCGACAAGGACGACACGGGCTCCATGTTCAAGTTCCGCGTCAATGATGTCGACGTCTTCGCCAAGGGTGCCAACTGGATTCCCGCAGACGCACTTGCCGGTCGCATCACCTACGAGGCGACCCGTGATCTGCTGCAATCGGCTCTCGACGCGAATATGAACATGATCCGCGTATGGGGCGGCGGCCGCTATGAGCCGACCTCGTTCTACGATACCTGCGACGAGATGGGGCTGATGGTCTGGCAGGACTTCATGTTCGCCTGCAACCTCTACCCTTCGACCGAGGATTACCTGTCCGAAGTGAAAGCCGAGGTGCACGACAACGTCTCGCGGATGCACCACCATGCCTGTATCGCCGTCTGGTGCGGTGACAACGAACTGGTGGGAGCTTTCGACTGGTTCGAGGTCAGCCGCAATAACCGCGACACCTACCTTGTCAGCTATGACCGCCTGAACCGCACGATCGAACAGGAGCTCAAAGCAACCGATCCCAACGCGATCTGGTGGCCGTCCTCGCCTTGTGCCGGCCCGATGAACTACGGCGATGCGTGGCACGACGACAGCAAGGGCGACATGCACTTCTGGTCGGTCTGGCACGAAGGCCGCGATTTCGACCATTACCGCGACGTTTCTCCGCGCTTCTGTTCGGAATTCGGCTTCCAGTCCTATCCGTCAATGAACATCATCAAGACCTTCGCCGATCCGAAGGATTGGAACATCGCGGCGCCCGTTTTCGAAAGCCACCAGAAAAACAAGGGCGGCAATGCGCGCATCGCCGAAACCATGTTCCGCTATTTCCGCTGGCCCGAGAAGTTCGAGGACTTTGTCTGGCTCTCGCAAATCCAGCAGGCCATGGCGATCAAGACAGCCGTCACCCACTGGCGCGGCCTGAAACCGCACTGCATGGGCACGCTGATCTGGCAGCTTAACGATACATGGCCGGTGTGTTCGTGGTCCTCGCTCGACTACGGCGGCGGCTGGAAGATGCTGCACTACATGATCCAGCGCTTCTACGCGCCGGTGACTGTTGTCTGCGCACCGACCGAGAACGGCTACCAGCTCAAGGGCGTCAACGATCACCTTGATCCGGTCGAATTGACCGTCAGTGCCCGTACGCTCGACATGCAGGGCGAAAGCCGCGCTCTCGGCAAGACCAAGATGACCATCGGCGCACAGTCCGAGGTCATGCTCGATATCCCCGCCGATCAGGTCAAAGAGGGCGAGATCATCGTCTTCCTCTGGCACACCGAGGACGGCGAGGCGGGCGGCGATCACTTCGCGCCTTGGCCCTACAAAACCTACCACCTGCCCGACAGCGGGCTGGAAATGAAGCAGGACGGAAACAAGCTCACGATCACGGCAAAGCAGCTTTCGCTCTTCGCCAGCGTCGAAGCCGACGTGCCCGGGCGTTTCTCGAATAACGCCTTCGCCGTGTTCCCCGGTCTGCCCGTCACCGTCACCTTCACACCGCAGGACGAGAACGCGACACCCACGTTCTCTCTGCGTGACCTCTACAGCGCCACAGTAGCCCGTAACGGCTGAAAGGATTTCACAATGCCCGGCATTTCCTACCAGATGTACTGCTCCCGCGATCACGGGATCGAAGAAACCCTCGAGATGCTGGCCGAAGCCGGCTATGACGCCGTCGAAGGCTACGGCCCGATGTACGAAGACCTCGACGCGACCAAAGCCATGCTGGACGCCAATGGCCTGTCCATGCCCACCGGCCACTTCGCCATCGAAGTCGCAGAGGACACCGCAAAGACGCTCGAAATCTGCGAAAAACTCGGCATCAAGACCGTCATCGTGCCGTTCATCATGCCCGATGACCGTCCGACCGACAGCGCAGGCTGGGCCGCGTTTGGTGAGCGCCTCGCCGCTGCGGGCAAGCCCATCGTCGACGCTGGTCTGAAGTTCGGCTGGCACAACCACGACTTCGAATTCGACGCACAGTCGGACGGCAAGCTGCCGCTCGATCTGATCATGGATGGGGGCGATGTCGTCGGCCTCGAACTGGACCTCGGCTGGACCATCCGTGCGGGCAAAGATCCTGTCGAGTGGATCAACAAATACGCCGACCGCCTCGTCGCCGTTCACATCAAGGACCGCGCGCCTGAAGGCGAAAACACCCAATACGACGGCTGGGCCGATGTGGGTGACGGTACCGTCGATTGGGCACCGATCCACGCGGCGCTGCAATCTGCTGGCGTTGATCGCTATGTCATCGAAAACGACCACCCCGCCGACCACGCAGTCTTTGCCAAGCGGTCGCTGGACGCAGTCAAGAAATTCTAAGGACAATCACCATGGAAAATATGGGTGTTGGCATCATCGGATGCGGCAATATCTCGACCACCTACCTCCAGTATGCTCCGCTGTTTAAGGGCATCGAGGTCCGTGCGGTCGCCGACATCAACATGGACACCGCCAAAGCGCAGGCCGAGAAGTTCGGCGTGCGCGCCGAGACGGTCGAAGACCTGCTGGCTGCCGACGACATCGGCGTCGTGGTCAACCTGACCATTCCGGCGGTCCACTACGAGATCACCAAGCGTATCCTCGAAGCAGGCAAGCACGCCTATTCGGAAAAGCCGCTGGTTCTCACGCTTGAAGAAGGCGAGTCGCTCCGCGTGCTCGCCAAATCGAAAAACCTGCGCGTCGGCTCTGCGCCTGACACATTCCTTGGCGGCTCGCACCAAGCGGCCCGCGCAGCCATCGACAGCGGCGAAACCGGCCGCATTATCGGTGGCACCTGTCACTTCATGGGTCATGGCATGGAAGGCTGGCACCCGAATCCGGACTTCTTCTTCCAGCCCGGCGCGGGTCCGGTCCTCGACATGGGTCCGTACTACATCACCAACCTCGTCCAGCTGCTTGGTCCGGTGAAGGCCGTAAGCGCGATGACCGCGATCACTTTCCCGACCCGCACCATCGGCAACGGCGACCGCAACGGCGAAGTCATTCCGGTCAGCACGCCGACGAACATCCATGCGCTGATGCAGTTCGAAAACGGCGCGATCGTCACGCTGGGCATGTCTTGGGACGTTTGGGCGAACCGCCATCCGAACATGGATCTCTATGGCGAGAAAGCATCTCTCTACGTGCCTGATCCGAACTTCTTTGCAGGCGACGTGACACTGGTGGGTGAAGACGGCGAGGAAATCGCCCTCGATCACAGCAACCACCCCTATTCGAACCCGAACCAAGAGGATCACAACGGCAACCCCATCGCGAACTATCGCTGTGCAGGCCTTGCTGACATGGTTGCCGCCATCGGCGAAGGCCGTCAGCACCGCTGTAACCTCGACCTCGCCATCCATGTCGTCGAGGTGATGACCTCGATCCTCAAGGCGGGTGAAGAGCAGCAGCGTGTCGAGATGACGACAACCTGCGAACGGCCTGATGCCCTGCCGCCCGAAGCGGCCAAGGCACTGATGGTCTAAAAGAAAAGGGCGGTCACTGACCGCCCTTACGCTTTCTTGACCTCGCTGTGCGATTTGAGCACCGCGTCGCCGTCATTCTGTTTGATGTAGTACGCGGGTTCGTCCTTCGACGCTTTGCGGGTGATCTCCGAACCGTCGATCTTGCGCGTCACCTTCTTGGTATAGACCTTGTCGATCTTGCCGGTGCCGGTGCCGTTGCCCCACTCCCACTTGACCTTATCGCCGTCGTTGTAGCCTGCTGACATGATGTCCTCCTTGGTTGTGGAGACAACATGCCAAGGCCAAAGGCGGTTCCGATCAGAGACCGGCCTCGGCAGCGATCTGCGCACGCGACTTGCGTTCGCGCTCGGTCGCGGACTTCAGCTGACCACATGCCGCCATGATGTCCTCGCCGCGCGGGGTCCGGATCGGAGAGGCGTAACCCGCTTCCATCAGGATGGTCGCAAACGCACGGATACGGTTGTTCGACGAACGCTTGTACGGTGCGCCAGGCCATTCGTTGAACGGGATCAGGTTCACCTTGGCGGGAATACCGTCGAGCAGCTTCACCAGTCGGTGCGCGTCTTCGAACGTGTCGTTCACGCCCTCCAGCATCACGTATTCAAACGTGATGCGCTCGCTGTTGGTCGCCTTGGGATATTCGCGCAGTGCGGCCAGCAACTGTTCAATGTTCCACTTCTTGTTCACCGGAACCAGCTTATCGCGCACTTCATCGGTGGTGGCGTGGAACGAGACAGCCAGCAGACAGCCGATTTCTTCGGCGGTACGGGCGATTTCCGGCACAACGCCCGAAGTCGATAGCGTGATGCGGCGGCGACCCAGCGCGATGCCTTCGCCGTCCATGCAGACCTTCATCGCGTCGCGCACGTTCTCGAAGTTATAGAGCGGCTCGCCCATGCCCATCAGCACGATGTTCGACAGCAGACGCGGACCGTCTTCGCCAGTGCCGGTGCCCGGTTCGGGCCATTCCCCCAGATCGTCGCGTGCCAGCATGACCTGACCGACGATCTCTGCGGCGGTAAGGTTACGGACCAGCTTCTGCGTGCCGGTGTGGCAGAACGAGCAGGTCAGCGTACAGCCCACCTGCGACGACACGCAGAGCGTACCGCGGCCCTCTTCGGGGATGTACACGATCTCGACCTCGTGGCCGCCTGCGATGCGGACAAGGTACTTGCGAGTGCCGTCTTCGGACACGAGCTTGGTGACAAGCTCCGGACGCTCGATCACGAAGTTATCGGAGAGCAGCTTGCGGTAGTCCTTGGACAGGTTGGTCATTACGTCGAAATCGGTGACGCCCCAGTGGTAAATCCACTGCCACACCTGATTGAGGCGCATTTTGGCCTGCTTCTCGGCGGTGCCAGCTTCGATCAGCGCTTCGCGCATCTGGTCGCGGGTCATGCCCACAAGGTTCTTGGCCCCTTCCGGCGCTTTGCGCGGAATGGTCAGGACGTCTTGGGTAATCGGTGCGGTCGCAGTCATGGCAGCCTCCGGAATCGAATGAGATGGGCGCTCATATAGCATTCGGGGCCGAATTCAAAAGAATTCCGCCCCTAAATTCCATTATCACGCTTTTTTGGTTGCGTCAGCCGCCGCAGCGACGTGCAGCCTCTTCAACGGATGCGGTGAAGCCGAGCAACGAGAACGTGTCGGTCGTCACAGTGCCGCGGCCCGAACGGCCAACGACAGTCGCGCTAGCACCCGCTTTCAATGCGTTCACGATCTGCGCGTCGGCTTCGGCGTTGGTCGGCCAAGCGAATTCGCCATCGACAAACAGTTCGAACTTGGTGCCGCCGACGTCCAGTTCGACGGTCGAGTCAGTTGCGAACGGATATCCGCCGTTGAAAGCGACCTGCCCCTGCACGTTGGCTTCGGGACGGTAGAAGACGTAAAGAAGGATGTCGCCACGGCGGGCTTCGACCACTTCGCCGTTACGGCTGTTTACGGTTTCTTTCGGAGCGGAGACGGCCCAGCAATCATGCGGGGTCGCAACTTCGAAAACGCTCCAGTCGGTGTTTGCTGCTACACGTTGCGGCTCGCTGCTCTGAGCAAAAGCCGAAGTACCGGCCCCAAGGGCCAGAGCAACGCAAGCGGCGCGCATCATTCCTGAAATCATCTTACAGCCTCCAAGCTGTCATTGCCTCTGCCCCAGCGTTCCTGCGCGTTCTCCGGCGCAATAGGATCAGCGGAGCGGTGTTCACCCGATATCTCAGACCTAGCAAGAAAGATGCCGGATTGGAAAGCCCGTGCCTACCATGATTATAGGTAGTTTTCGGCTATCCTCACGGGATCGTGTCAGATTCCCATCGCATCCGCGATCAGTTTGAGAGCCATACCCGTCGACGCGATGACCAGCACCGGCTTGATTACGCGGCTGCCGATCGACATGGCGAGGCGCGATCCGACGTAGGCTCCCGCCATCTGTGCGGCACCCATGCAAAGGCCCGTGATCCACAGCGGCTGGGCGGTCGTTGCGAAAACCAGCACCGCCCCGACGTTCGACGCGAAGTTCAGTAGCTTGGTATGCGCGGTCGCCTTCAGAATGCCGTAGCCACCCAGCGCCACAAACCCGAGCATGAAAAACGCACCCGTTCCCGGCCCCAGCAGGCCATCGTAGAAGCCGACGAACGGAACAAGCGTAAACATGAATACGGCCGGTGAAATCCGCTGCTCGCGGTCGATGTCATCAAGGCCGGGTCGGAACGCGAAAAACGCTGCCACCGCGATGAGCAGGACAGGCAGACCTAGGCGGATCACATCGACGGGTAAGCTGCTCGCAAGCCAAGCGCCAACGCCCGCAGCAACGCCGGACACCAGCGCGGCGGGCAGCTGGCGACGCAGGTTCACGTGGCCGGCGCGGGCATAGTTGAATGCGGCCATCCCTGCGCCGAACAGACCTTGGACTTTGTTCGTCGCCAGTGCGGCAACAGGATTGATCCCTGCGATCATCAGCGCGGGAACGGTAATCAGACCGCCGCCTCCAGCAATGGAGTCGACGAAGCCGGCAGCGAACGCGGCCAGCATGAGCAACGCCAATACGTCGCCGGCAATTTCAATAGGCATTATGAGGTGAACTCGGAGCGGGCGTACCCTTGGATAAAGAGAAGAGCGGTCAGGTCGCCATGGTTGATGCGAACATCGCACTGGGCCTGCACACTCGGTTTGGCATGAAGCGCAACGCCTGTTCCGGCGCGACCCAACATACCCAGATCGTTGGCACCGTCGCCTACAGCAATCACGTCGGCTTCTTCGATGCCAAGCTTGGCGGTAATTTCTTCAAGCGCCTGAACCTTTGCTTCACGGCCAAGGATCGGACGGCCAACCTCTCCGGTCAGCTTGCCGTCTTCGGCGATCAGCGTGTTGGCGCGGTTTTCGTCAAAGCCAATGGCCTCGGCCACGCGGCCTGTAAATGCAGTGAAACCGCCCGACACCAGTGCAGCGTAGCCACCGTTCGCCTTCATCGTGGCGACCAGTTCGTGACCGCCGGGCATAAAGGTGATGCGGGTTTCCAGAACGTGCGGGATGACGGATTCGTCGAGGCCCTTGAGCAGACCGACCCGTTCTGTCAGCGCACCTTCGAAGTCCAGCTCACCGTTCATAGCGCGGGCGGTAATGTCGGCAACGCGCTCACCAACACCAGCCTCGGCTGCCAGTTCGTCGATGCATTCCTGACGGATCATGGTCGAATCCATGTCCGCGAGCAGCATCTTTTTCTTACGGTTTTTGGTCTCTTGAATAACGAGGTCGATTCCCGACGACTGGAGGCTTTCCCAGACCTGCCAGAAATTCGTCGGCATCGTCGGAACGCGGAACTCGGCAGCCTCTTCGACCGACAACCACTGCGCTTCACCGCCACCCCAAGCGTTTCTGAGGTTCTCAACCAGCGCGGATTCCAGTCGGCCCTCGGCGGGCGCGCAAAGCAGGGTGACGACGTACATATCAAGGCTCCGAGCGTTGTTACAAAGGCGATGTCGCACATCCCCGACGCGGTGCCAAGTGCAACCGAAGTTTCCCCGTGTTTCCTATCGTGAACTAGGGATGTCTGTTTGCGACCATTTGTCGGAAAATGCCGTCACTTTCCTCATTGCCTTCCCTCCGACTCGGCTCTATCTCGGTCAGCGGGACACTCCTCCCCAACGAGGAGCGTATATCTGAGAGGGTAACACCGATGACTATCGAACAACCGGCTACGCGGCCGGAAAACCCGCGTTTTTCCTCTGGCCCCTGCGCCAAAATCCCCACCTACGCACTCGAAAAGCTTGCTGACGCGCCTCTGGGCCGCTCGCACCGTGCTGCCGTGGGCAAGGCGAAGCTGAAAGCCGCCATCGAGGAAACCCGCGAGCTTCTGAACATCCCCGCAGACTACCGCATCGGCATCGTTCCGGCGTCGGATACCGGCGCTGTCGAAATGGCCATGTGGTCGATGCTCGGCGCACGCCACGTCGAAATGCTGGCATGGGAATCCTTCGGCTCCGGCTGGGTCACCGACGTCGTCAAGCAGCTCAAGCTGGACGCCACCGTGAAGACCGCCGACTACGGCCAGATCGTCGATTTCAACACGGTCGACTTCAACAACGACGTCGTGTTCACCTGGAATGGCACCACTTCGGGCTGCCGTCTGCCGAATGGCGACGCGATCCCTGCGAACCGCGAAGGCATCACTATCTGCGACGCAACCTCGGCTGCATTCGCGCAGGACCTGCCGTGGGACAAGCTCGATGTGACCACCTTCTCGTGGCAGAAAGTCATGGGCGGCGAAGCTGCTCACGGCATGATCGTTCTGTCGCCGCGCGCCGTCGAGCGCCTCGAAACCTACACACCCGCTTGGCCGCTGCCGAAAGTTTTCCGCATGACCAAGGGCGGCAAGCTGATCGAAGGCATCTTCGTCGGCGAGACCATCAACACCCCGTCGATGCTGGCTGTCGAAGACTACCTCGTCGCTCTGGATTGGGCCCGTTCGATCGGTGGCCTGAAGGCTCTGTTCGCCCGCGCTGACGCAAACGCCAAAGCCATCTGGGACTTCTGTGACCAGAAAGATTGGATCGCCAACCTCGCAGAGGATGACGCGACCCGTTCGAACACTTCGGTCTGCCTGAAGTTCACCGACGACCGCATCAAAGACGGCGCAACCTTCGCCAAGGCCGTTGCAAAGCGCCTCGAAAAAGAAGGCGTTGCGCTGGATATCGGCGCGTACCGCGATGCGCCTGCCGGTCTGCGTATCTGGTGTGGTGCGACGGTCGAAACCGCCGACATCGAAGCTCTGCTGCCGTGGCTCGAATGGGCCTTCGAAGCCGAAATCGAAGCACAAGCGTGATCTGACGGGGCGCACTGACGCGCCCCTCCTTTCCCCATTCCACGGGCGAAGTGCCCGCCAGTCAAAGGAGCCCATCATGGCCCCCAAAGTCCTCATTTCCGATAAGCTTTCCCCCGCTGCCGTCCAGATCTTCAAGGATCGCGGTATCGACGTCGACTTCCAGCCCGACCTTGGCAAAGACAAGGACAAGCTGGCCGAGATCATCGGCAACTACGACGGTCTCGCCATCCGCTCGGCCACCAAAGTGACCGAGAAGATCATCGAAGCCGCCACCAACCTCAAAGTCGTTGGCCGCGCCGGTATCGGGGTCGACAACGTGGACATCCCGAATGCCTCGAAAAAAGGTATCATCGTGATGAACACCCCGTTCGGCAACATGATCACCACCGCCGAGCACGCCATCGCAATGATGTTCGCCGTTGCCCGCCAGATCCCCGAAGCATCGGCTTCGACCCACGCTGGTAAGTGGGAAAAGTCGAAGTTCATGGGCGTCGAGCTCACCGGCAAGACCCTCGGCGTCATCGGCGCAGGTAACATCGGCGGCATCGTTTGCCAGCGCGCTGTCGGCCTGAAAATGAAGGTCGTTGCTTATGACCCCTTCCTGTCGGACGAACGCGCCACCGAACTGGGCGTGACCAAAGTCGAACTCGACGAGCTGTTCGCTCGCGCCGACTTCATCACCCTGCACGTTCCGCTGACGGACTCGACCCGCAACGTCATCTCGGCTGAAGCTATCGCCAAGATGAAAGACGGCGTCCGCATCATCAACTGTGCCCGCGGTGGCCTCGTTGACGAAGCCGCTCTGGCCGAAGCCCTGAAGTCGGGCAAGGTTGCCGGCGCTGCCTTCGACGTGTTCGAAACCGAGCCGGCGAAGGACTCGCCGCTCTTCAACCTGCCGAATGTCGTCTGCACCCCGCACCTCGGCGCGTCGACCACTGAAGCCCAAGAAAACGTCGCCCTTCAGGTTGCCGAACAGATTTCGGACTACTTGCTGACCGGCGCTGTCACCAACGCGCTGAACATGCCGTCGGTCACCGCCGAAGAAGCTAAGGTCATGGGTCCGTGGATCAAGCTGGCCGGTCACCTCGGTAACTTCATCGGTCAGATGACCGACGAGCCGATCAAGGCGATCAACGTCCTTTATGACGGTGTAGCTTCGACCATGAACCTCAAGGCGCTCGATTGCGGCGTCGTTGCGGGCATCATGAAAAAGGCCAACCCCGACGTAAACATGGTGTCGGCTCCGGTCATCGCCAAAGAGCGTGGCGTGAAGATCTCGACCACCACGCAGGACCAGTCGGGTGCGTTCGAAGGCTACATCAAAGTGACCGTCGTCACCGAAAAGAAAGAGCGTTCGGTTGCGGGCACCGTCTTCTCGGATGGCAAGCCGCGCTTCATCCAGATCAAGGGCATCAACGTCGACGCCGAAGTCGGTGAACACATGCTCTACACCACCAACGAAGACGTACCGGGCATCATCGGTACCCTCGGCGGCACCCTTGGTGATCACGGCGTGAACATCGCGAACTTTACCCTCGGCCGTTCGAACTCGGGCGGTGAAGCCATCGCGCTGCTCTACGTTGACGATGCGCTGTCGACCGACGTGCTGAAAGCCCTCGAAGCGACCGGCAAGTTCAAGCAGGTCAAACCGCTGACCTTTGACATCGCCTGATCAATTCAGCGACACAGTGACCGAAAGGGGCGGACAATCCGCCCCTTTTTCATGTTGCGGACGTGACATTGTTACCCTCCGCGACATATCCCTCTCCTGCAAACGGAGCACATTATGATTTATGCTATTGGTGATATTCACGGGCAATTGGCCGAACTGGACCGCGTTCTCAGCCTGATCGAGGCGGACGGCGGCGCGGACGCCCACATCGTTTTTCTGGGTGACTATACGGACCGCGGCCCCGACAGCCGCGGCGTTCTCGACCGCCTGATTAATGGCGTCAGCCAAGGCCGCCGCTGGACCGTCCTGCGCGGCAACCACGACCGCATGTTCTGCCGATACCTCACCGACGGCAACGAACACGACGAGCGCATCAAGTCCGGCAAAGGCTGGCTGAACCCCTCCCTTGGCGGCCCCACGACCCTCGCCAGCTACGGCGTCAACGTCGAAGAGGGCGACATCCTCAAGCGCGCGCAGGCCGCCGTCCCGCCCGAGCACTTGGCGTTCCTCGAAAGCCGCTCGCTCTGGTACGAAACCGACGATCTGCTGTTCGTCCATGCCGGCATCAAACCTGGCGTGCCGATGGACGAGCAGGACGAAGATGACCTGATCTGGATCCGCGAAGGATTCCTTGATTACGAAGAGCCCTTCGACAAGCTTATCGTGCATGGCCACACCGCGCTCGAACAGCCGACACACTTCGGCAACCGCATCGACATCGATAGCGGCGCGGGCTATGATCGGCCGCTGACCGCTGCCGTCTTTGAAGGGACCGACTGTTTCATCCTGACCGAGACGGGACGCGTGCCGCTGCTACCCACAGTCTGATCAGAGAAAATGCCGCAGGAATTCAAGACACTGGCCGACCTTCTGGCGCACGGCTTCGACACCGTCATCGACGTGCGCTCGCCTGCCGAATTTGCCGAGGACCACATCCCTGGCGCCGTCAGTATGCCGGCCATGTCGAACGACGAACGCGCGCGCGTGGGCACGATCTACAAACAGATCAGCCCGTTCGAGGCCAAAAAGGTCGGCGCCGCCATCGTTGCCCGCAACGTGGCCAGCCACATCGATCGTCACATGCAGCAGAAGAACGGTAGCTGGAAGCCGCTCGTTTATTGCTGGCGCGGCGGTCAGCGGTCGGGTTCTGTGGCGATCATTCTCAAACAGATCGGCTGGCGCACGGACACCATTCAGGGCGGCTATCAGACCTACCGCCGTCTGGTGCATCACGCGCTTTACGATAACGAAATCCCGCACCGCTTCATCCTGCTGGACGGCAACACCGGCACGGCAAAGACCGACGTTCTGAAAAAGCTCGCCGCGATGGGGGTGCAGACGCTCGATCTCGAAGGCATGGCGAACCACCGTGGTTCGATGCTCGGCGCGATAGGCGATCAGCCGAGCCAGAAGATGTTCGAATCCCGAATCGCCTGCGCCCTTGCCCAGCTTGATCCGGCCAAGCCCGTTCTCGTCGAGGCCGAGAGCAGCAAAATTGGCAAAATGATCGTCCCGCCGATGGTCTGGAAAGCGATGTGCGCTGCGCCGCGCGTCGACATTTCAGCCCCGCTCGAGGCCCGTGTCGAGTACCTGACCCGCGCCTATGACGACGTGACCGCCGCCCCGCGCCGCTTGAAGACGCTGATCCAGCCGCTCCGCACGTTCCGTGGCAACGAAACCGTCGATCAGTGGGAAAAGCTGCTGGAGGCCGAGGATTTCCCCGCTCTCGCGGCGTCGCTCATCATCGACCACTACGATCCGGCCTACAACAAGTCGCGCAGCGTCCACGACTTTACGCTGCTCGCGACGGTCGAGGCGGACAAGCTGGACGAGGCGGGCCAGACCCGCCTCGCCGAGCAGATCGCAGAGATCGTCAGCTCACGGTAATCCCGTCAGCCTTGGTCATCTTCCCAATGATCGCAGCTTTGTAGCCGCTCAGGAGAAGCTGTTGTCGCAGCTCTTCGGATTTTTCGGCGGGCACAACTGCCATTAAGCCGCCCGCCGTCTGGGGATCGAACAGCAGGTCGAACTTCGGGCTACGGTTGCCGTAGATCGCACCTGCGCCACCTCGGTTCTCCGCCCAGATGGTCGAACGAACGCCCTGCTCTGACAGCTCCTCCGCACCCGCCAATGTCGGCACATCTTTCAGTGTGATCTGCGCGCCAAGGCCGCTGGCTTCGCAGATGTTGGCGAGGTGCCCTGCCAGCCCGAAACCGGTGATGTCCGTCATCGCGCGGGCATCAGGCGCAAGGATGCGGCTCGCCTCCGCCTGCGTTTGCAGCATCGCGTCATAGGTCGCCACGACGTCCCGCCCTTTGGCGAGGCCGCGCATCTCTCCGGCCATCACAACACCCGCGCCGATGGGTTGCGTGATGATGATCGCGTCGCCTGCCTCCGCCCCTTCGAGCGTGATGGGACGGTCACAAATGCCTGTAATCGTAAAGCCGATCGTCAGCTCGCTGCCGATGGACGAGTGCCCGCCGACAATCGCCGCGCCCGCCTGCCCGAGGACATCGGCAGCAGCGCCAGTAATTTCTGCCATCGTACGCCGTTGTAGCGCGTCCGACATGCGCGGCAGGATGATCTGGACCGTCGCGGCAGAGGGCTTCGCACCCATCCCCCAAACATCGCCCAACGCATGGATCGCCGCGATACGCGTCATCATAACCGGATCTTCGGTGAAAGCCCGCAGGTGGTCAGTGGTCATCACCTGTTTCTGACCGTTCACATCCATGATCGCGGCATCATCGCCTTTGACGGACTGGATGTCGGGGCGGTCGTGCTGCGGCAGGTCAGCCAACGCTTCCTTTAGCGCGGACCGCCCGACCTTTGCCCCGCATCCTCCACAAAGCGGCGCATCACCGAGTTCCTCGCGCACGCCCTTCGCGACCTGAGATGGAAGCTTCGCAAGGCCCATCTGCGGCAGGTCGCTAAATTTGCGCATGAATTTGGTGTCGATGTGGTTCTTCCACTTCCACAGCAGCGGCCCCTTGAAAGACTGGCCCAGCTTTTCAGCTAGCGCCGACTGCCCCCCCAACGAAACGAGTTTCAGGTAGTCCTTCTGCGGCTGGTAGCCCTTCAGCGGCTCGCCCGACAGTTCAGCCTTCAGGTTATGAAACAGCGTCTTGGCCGAGCGCACTGCGAACACACCCGCCTTGGGACGCGGCGCGTGGCGCATGTAGCAACAGTCCCCCGCAGCAAAGACGTGGGGATCGCTGGATTGCAGCGTCGGCCCGACACTGACAAACCCGTGGTAGAGCGTCAGGCCCGTCTTTTTTAGCCACTCATGCGGACGCGCCCCCGCCGCACCGCAGACGAAATCCGCAGGGATCGGCGTCCCGCCTTCCAGCAGAACCGCGTCAGAGGTGATCCGGTCGACCTTGGCATCCTCGGCCAGCTCCACCCCGTTCGTCTCCAGCGCTTCCAGCAGATGCTTTCGGGCATCATCACCGAATTGGGAAAGCACCTTGCCGCTGTCGATCAGCGTCACGCGGTGATCCTTGTGCCGCAGCGCATGAGCCATCGCCATCGCAAGTTCAGCACCCGCAACACCGCCGCCGATCACCGCGACACGCGGACGGGTTGCGGATTTGCGATAGCTATCCCACCGCTCGGCGAACCGGTCGAGCGGCTTGGCAGGCACGGCGTGTTCGGCAAAGCCTTCGATATCCGGCATTTCGGACGTGATCCCCACGTCGATAGACGCCACATCATAGGCGACCTTGCGATCCCCGACGGTGATCGTCTTTGCATTCGTATCAATCGCGCTGGCCTTGCCGGTGATGATCCGCGCACCTGCGAAACGGGCGAGCTTGACCAGGTCGATATCCAGCTCGTCCTTGGTGTAGTGCCCCGCCACGAACCCCGGCAGCATCCCCGAATATGGCGCGGTTGGCGCGGGATTGATGACAGTGACGCGCACCCCCGCCAGAGGCTTCATTCCCCACATCCG
Organism: Marivivens aquimaris; assembly: GCF_015220045.1. NCBI lineage: Bacteria > Pseudomonadati > Pseudomonadota > Alphaproteobacteria > Rhodobacterales > Paracoccaceae > Marivivens > Marivivens aquimaris. The sequence continues at coordinate 2,635,220 of NZ_JADBGB010000001.1, forward strand.
CAGGACCAGCGCGTGAGTGTGCCCCCCTCCGATCAGCACCAGATCGCGGGTCAGGGGAATGGTGGTCTGCATGCTCTGCCTCGGTTATTCGTAGCCCGTCATTTCCAGATAACCCCGCCCCGTATGGGTACCCGTCACAGTGACAGGGCCCTCCCAATACTGGGTCGTCAGCGGCATCCATGAATCCGGATTAATAGCGGATACAGTGACATCCAAGCCCCGCTCAGGCAACTGGACTTGCCACCGGACGGGCACCTCCGGACCGCTCGTCGGACTGTTTTCAAGCGGCTCAGCCATAAAGGCACCGTCGGCAAAAGCTGTCGTCCTGCCATCCGCATCGATCCAAGTGGCAGAGGTGTAGGTATCGGTCCCTCGCAGGCGGAACCCCATCAGCTTGTCACCGTCGTCGAAGGACAGCGAGAACCAGTCCCAGCCGCTCTGATCCTCGGCAAGCGGCTGGGACGACCATTCGCGATCGAGCCACGCGTTGCCGGTGACGTGGATCTCTTCGTTGCCGATGGTAAGGGTTCCGTCGACCTCAAGAAACGGCTGGGAGTAGTAATAGGACGCCTGCCCGCCCGCCGATTTGACGGAGTAACCATCTTCCCCGTGAAACACGAGCGGCCCCGTTTCGCTCAGCGACAGGTCGTAGCGCCAATCGGTGCCCGAGGCGGTCATGTGGCTGAAGTCCAGTTCCCAGTCGTCGATCCATGCGGAAAGCTCCTGATCCAACGCTCCCGCCTGTCCGATCCCGCCGCGCCCGAACCGCTCGGCCGTGTAGTGCGCATCCTCGGTCGTTAGCGCCGCGTGACCCATCCAGACCTGCGGGGAATCCCACCCCTCCGCCTCCTCTGGGGCGAGGGCGCTTCGGAACAACGTCCACTGCACGCCGTATTCCGCACCGTCATCGCCCGTCAGGTTCGCGGTCACATACCACCACTCGATCCGGTACTCGGGGTGCGCGCCGTGATCGGTCGGAAAGTTGAATGTGTTGCCCCTCTGAGGAAGCGCAAAACCGTCCGCATCAGAGCCTAATCCAGCGAAACCTTGGCCAAACGCCGCAAACGGCCAGAGCAGGAGAAAGGCGAGCAATCTAGCGTTCATTGGCGAAAACCTTCAGCAAATGGCTCGTCGGGGTGCGCCCGAGTTTCAGCGCAGGCCACAGCGCTGCCGCCCCCGCAGCGATCAGCGCCTGCACGAGCAGGAACACGTAACTCGACGGGAAAACGAACATCGGTAGCCGCCAACCGAAAGCGGCCACGTTGACCACGGCCAGCAGCACCCACGCCAGCGCCAGCCCCAGCGGAAGCGCAAAAACGAACGTCCACGCGGTCAGCATGACGGTCCGCAGGATCTCCAGCCGTTCCAACCGCCCGCGCGTCAGGCCCAGTGCCCAAAGCGGCGCAAGCTGCGGGATGCGCATCCCCGACAGGGTTAGAAGGCTCATCAGGATCGCGAAACCCGCCACCCCTAGGGTTAGCCAGTTCAGCGCACCCGTGACCGTAAACGTGCGCTCGAAGATATCGAGCGAGTAGGCCTTGATCCCCGCCTGATTGATAACATTCGCCTCGGGCAGACCGTAATCGTTCACAAGCTGATCGGTCAGCGCGCCCACGTCATCTGGCGGGATGCGCACCCCGTATCGCAGCGCCTGACTGTCGGGGTAGAGCCCTTTGAACGCCCCGCGCCCGATGATCACCTGCCCGATGGGATTGCCGTAATCGCCGTAAATACCGACGACCGGCAGCGTGATCCCCGGTAGCTCCAGCATATCGCCGAGCTGAAGATCGCCCCGATACGAAAGCTGTTCGTTAATCGCCACACCGTCACCCGCCTGCACGACATCCCACATCTGCGGGATCTGGCTGAGGAACCGCCAGTTGTCGCGGTAGGTGCGGTCATCAATCGGGCCGTAGAGTTCGGCGGGCAGGCCGTTCGCCTCAACGTCGATCTGCTCGATCGGCAGAACGGACTCCACCTTGCCCGTGAGGAAGCGCTCCAGCGCAACGGCGTCCTCTTCATCGCGAGCGGTCACGTAAAGCTCCGCCGCGAGCCGCTGGTCGAGGAAACCGACAAAGGTCTGCCGGAACGAAGACACCATCGTGGACACGCCGATATTCGCAGCCATCGCCAGAAGCAGCGCCGCGAGCGCGAGCGACAGGCCCGGCAACTGCTGGCGCGTATCGGCCCAGAACCACTCCGACAACGGCCCCTTGGCAAGCCGTTGACCGAGCGCAAGCGCAGCGTTCAGCACCATCGGCAACAGCAGCGCCGCGCCTAGCAGCAACGTGCCTAGCAAAGCAAAACCAGTTACTAATCCGTCGGCAATCACAGCAAACACGCCCGCCGACGCCAGCATGACCAGACCCGCTCCAGTCTGGATCATCCGCCCGCGTCCCGCCTGCATCGACCACGCGCGCGGCTGTGCGCCAGCCAGCAACGGCATCCGCGACAGCTTCCACAAGGCAGAGGCAGAGGCCGCCATCCCGCCGAGCAGCGCGATGCCCAGCCCTGACAGCCACCACACCGGTCTGATCGCCAGCGTGCCCCCGACATCCGCGCCATAAAGCCCTTGCAATGTCGCCGCCACGTCGGGCAGCAAAGCCGCCGCGATGAAGTATCCGAGCACTACGCCAATCACTCCACCGAGCAGCGAAAGCACCGCCATCTCGGTCGCCATGATCGCGATCACGGTCTTCAACGGCACGCCCAGCGCTCGCAGAGTTCGCACTAACGGCCTGCGCTGTTCGAACGCCAGACCCACGGCGCCGTTGACGATAAATATACCTACGACGAACGACAGAAACCCGAAGGCGGTGAGGTTGAGGTGGAAACTATCCGTCAGCCGCCCGATGTCCGAGCCACCTTGCGGCGTCTGCAAGCTGAGGCCCTGAACAATGCTCTCCAAGGGCGGTTGACCGCGCGGCTGGTCCGGCAGGACCAGCAGCCGCGAAATGCCTTCGACTCCGAGCAGATCAGAGACGAGGCCGATGTCACCAATCGCGGTATTCGGCGCAAGCTCGGGCATTTCGACCGTCGTCACGCCGTCCACAGACACGCCCGAGGCCACCCACAGCGTCGGCTCACTCGGCAATTCCGCCTCAATCGACAGTGCCGACGTTCCGATCCCCTGCGGCGCGGTCAGTGGCTCGACCCCGATCAGCCGCACGCCGTCCAATCGCCCCTCGACCACTGGGGACACCAGCCAACCCGCGCGGCGCAGCGCCACGTAGTCCTCGACCGAAATCGGCAATCCGCTGTTGGCGGTAATCTGCGCGTACTGCCCTTCGCCCAGCGTCGCGGCGGCGGCATCGTAGCTCGCCCGCGCTTCGGCGTTGATCGCCTGCACACCGGACCACAGCGCCGTCGCCAGCGCCAATCCGGCCAGCAGCGTGAAAAACTGGAGCCAGTTGCGCCGCCAGTAAGAAGGCAGCGCGATGAGGGCCTGCCGCCTCACGCGACCTGTCCCGCCCGAAGATGCAGACGCCGATCCAGCATCGCGGCCAGCGCGCTCGAGTGGGTCACCATGAGCAGCGCCGCCCCCGTCTCGCTGACAAGCTCCAGCATCAGTGCGATCACCTGCACAGCGGTTTCCTCGTCAAGGTTGCCCGTCGGTTCGTCCGCCAACACGAGCGCGGGCCTCGCCGCCAGCGTCCGCGCAATCGCGACGCGTTGTTGTTGGCCGCCCGAAAGCTGCTCGGGATATTTCCCAAGCTGCTCCGTCAGCCCGATCCGGTCCGCGAGTCGCTGACACCAATCGGCATCGTATTTCCCCGCCAGCCGCGCATGGAATGCGATATTCGCCTCGACCGTCAGCGAGGGTATCAGGTTGAACTGCTGGAAGATGACGCCGACCACATCGCGGCGCAGATGGGCGCGTCCCGCCTCGTCGAGTTGCCCGACATTCGTCTCACCGACAAACACGTCACCCGCATCGACCACATCCAGCCCCGCAGCCAGATGGAGCAGCGTGCTCTTCCCGCTACCGGACTCGCCCGTGAGCGCCAAAGTCTCACCGCCAGCGAGGTCCAAAGAGACACCTTTGAGCACCTGAACGGTCTGGCCCGCGCTCACGTAACTCTTTTGCAGGTCGCGAATTTTTAGCACATCGGCCTCCGGCAATCAGGGTTGCTGCAAAACTAGCACCCCCTGCCGGACAGTCTATGACCTGTCAGGGGTTTGCCGTCGCAAGACAGGCCGCCATCGCCAGAAACAGCAGCGTCAGCCCGTAGAAAGCATTACGCAGTGGCTCCTCCTTCGGATCGTTCATCCAGTCTTCGGCCATGGACGCGAGCTTGAGGGGGATGTCCGAGTTACGGTTCGTGCGCTCGGTGACGGGACGTTCCGCTTCTCTGCCTTGTTCGTGCGCAATATCCTCTCGCTCAACAGGAGGACCCTCATGAGCGATATCGTAATTCTGTCCGGCGCACGCACGGCCATCGGTACTTTCGGCGGAAGCCTCGCGCAGACGCCGCCGATCGAACTGGGCACCGTCGCCGCGAAGGCCGCCATCGAACGCGCTGGAATTGAGCCTGATCGGATCGGCAGCACTGTCTTCGGCCACATCATCAACACCGAGCCGCGCGACATGTACCTCAGCCGCGTCGTCGCGATGCAGGCAGGCGTTCCGCAAGAGACGCCCGCGATGAACGTGAACCGCCTCTGCGGGTCCGGCGTTCAGGCGATTGTCTCGGCGGTTCAGGGCCTGATGCTGGGCGACGCGGACTTCGCACTCGCTGGCGGAGCCGAGAATATGACCCGCTCGCCCTATATCCTCCCCGATGCGCGGTGGGGCGCGAAGATGGGCGATGTCCGCGCGCTCGACATGATGCTCGGTGCGCTGAACTGCCCCTTCGGCACCGACCACATGGGTGTCACCGCCGAAAACGTCGCCGCCCGCTACGGCCTGACCCGCGATGATCAGGACGCCTTCGCGCTCGAAAGCCAGAAGCGCGCAGCAGCCGCGATTGAGGCGGGCCACTTCGACAGCCAGATCGTGCCCGTGGAAGTGAAGGTCAAACGTGACACGGTCGCCTTTGCCCGCGACGAACACCCCAAGGCGACGGACGCCGCCGGCCTCGCCAAACTGCGCCCCGCGTTCCAGAAGGACGGCACCGTCACCGCTGGCAACGCGAGCGGCATCAATGACGGCGCTGCCGCGCTGGTTCTGGCCCGCGCCGATGCGGCAGAGGCGGCTGGTTTCACGCCGAAATTCCGCGTGGTCGGCTATGCACACGCTGGCGTCGATCCGACCGTGATGGGCCTCGGCCCGATCCCTGCCGTACGTAACCTGCTCAAGCGCACCCGCCTCAGCATCGCAGACTTCGACGTGATTGAATCGAACGAAGCTTTCGCGTCCCAAGCCCTCGCCGTGTCCAAGGAATTGGACCTCGACCCCGCCAAGGTCAACCCGAACGGCGGCGCAATCGCCCTCGGCCATCCGGTCGGTGCGTCGGGCGCGATCATCACGGTCAAAGCGATGTACGAGCTTGAGCGCACGGGCAAACGCCTCGGCCTCGTCACCATGTGCATCGGCGGCGGTCAGGGCATCGCGCTGGCAATTGAAAGGCTCTAACGCAGCTCGATTTCGGTGCGGGCCGACTGGCCCGCGCTGTCGATCACGGTCAGCGTCTGAAAGCCCAAACCGAGGTCGAATTGCATCTCCCGCTCGCGGGAGGTCAGCACCACATCGCCGTTCGCCAGCCACGTGAACGGCGGCGCGCCTTCGTTGACACGGGCAAAGACAGAGCGCCCTTCGACTATCGCTCCGGACGGCGGGAATGCGAACTCCGGCCCCGTTTCGAGCACGACCTCACCGCGCGGGCGGAACCGTTGCAGCGGCCTCGGCAGATCGGACGTCCCGACGATCAAAGTCGCCTCGGGTGGCGCCGGAATAGGGTCTATTTCGGCCTTCACGCGCTCGAACGCCTCGAACATCACAGGCGCGGCGAGTTCTCCACCAAAGGCCCCCGACACGGGCGTTCCGTCCGCGCGGCCCATCCAGACGCCGACTACATGCCGCCCGTCGAACCCGACCGCCCACGCGTCGCGGTGGCCGTAGCTGGTCCCCGTTTTGTAGGCGATGCCCTCGGACAGATAGCCGGCAGGGCGCGGCACTTCGCGCAGAATGTCGGCCAGTTCCCACGCTGCGACCTCGCCCATGATCCGGCGCGGCGCGAAGCCTTCGGTGGGGCTGGCAAAGTGGCGCAGGTCGACCTGCGTCCCGCCATGCGCGATGCTGGCATAGACCCGCATCAAATCCTCCAGCGACACACCCAGACCGCCCAGCGCAATCGCGAGGCCGGGCTTGCCGCCGGGAATGTCGGGCTGCACGCCGGTGCGCCTCAGCCCCCAGACAAGGTGCTGCGGTCCCATACTATCGAGCAGAGACACCACGGGGATGTTCAGCGACAGTTGCAGCGCGGTCCGCACCCGCAGTTCACCGCGATACATGCCATCGAAATTCCGCGGTGCGTAGCCGTCGAAATCGACGGGGCGGTCGGCGATCAGCGTCTCGGGATGGACCATGCCCTGATCAAACGCGAGGCCGTAGATCAGCGGTTTCAGCGTCGAGCCTGGCGAGCGAACCGCCTGCGTGAGGTCGACAAAACCCGCCGACTGGTTCGCCTCGTAGCTCGCCGACCCGACCGAGGCGAGCACCTCGCCCGCCGTGTGGTCGGCCACCATGATCGCCACCTGCACGCGGTCGCTCCGGCTCCTCACGGTTTCAGAGGCGAGGCGCTCCAGCCGCCGCTGCATATCGCCGTCGATCGTCAGCCAATAGCGCTGCGCGGAACCGTCTGTCACACGATCCGCGAGGTGGGGCGCAAGCGCGGGGAAATCCTGTCTTTCGCTTGGAATAGGCTCTGTTTGGGCAGCTGCGAAGGTATCTGTGTCCGCCACCTCCTGCCCCAGCATCCTTTCCAATACCCGCTCCCGCGCGGCTTCGGCATTCTGCGGATTCCGGTCCGGCCTGCGCACCTCGGGCGACTGGGGCAAAGCCACCAACAACGCTGCCTCAGCGGTCGTCAAACGAAGTGGCGGCTTCCCGAAATAGGCCAAAGACGCCGCGCGGACGCCTTCCAGATTGCCCCCAAAAGGCGCGCGGTTGAGGTAGAGCGTCAGGATCTGCTCTTTGTCCAGAACGCGCTCCAACGCCAGCGCAACGCGCACCTGTCGCAGCTTGCCTTGCCACGACCCAGTCCCGCTATCCTCCAGCAGACGCGCGACCTGCATCGTGATCGTCGACCCGCCGGAGACGATCTCTCCGCTCGTCACCGCCTGCCCTACCGCGCGCGCCACAGCGATCCAGTCAACGCCGTGATGGCGCATGAACCGCTGGTCCTCGTAGGCGATGAGCATGGCCATGTAATCGGGGTCCACGTCCTCGATTGCCGCCTCCAACCGCCAGCGCCCATCCGCGACCGTGTATGCCCGCAGCAGATCGCCGTCGCGGTCCAGCACCTCGACCGAGGTTTCGGCCATCAGGCTCGGCAGCTCGGTCGTGTCGATCCAGTGATCAAGCGCAGCGCGGCCCTCGGCAAAGGCCAGAAGCCCCGCCGAAAGGCAGATCAGCGCTGCGCCAACCCGTTTCACTCGATGACCGTGACAGTGCCCGCATCGCTCCACGCGCGGTGGTCAGGACGGTACATATCCTCGACGCTCGCGGCGGGATGATGGTACGCGCCGGGGGTCGTCGCACGGACGATGTAGGCCAAAGTGAACGGATCGTCAGAGCGCCAATCGACCGCTGCAAGGAAGCGGTCGGCGAGGAACTGCGACGACTCCGCATCGACCGACTCCAGCCAGTTCAGGTTTGCAATCGCACCGCCGCTGACAAGGTTCGGATTGTCGATCTCGAAACCGGCGGGCAGCGGATCGTTGACCATGAGGCGGCCTTCCTGATCGCCCAGCGGATCGACCCGAACGACAGCCACGAGGCGCTCTCCGGCAGCAACAGGCTCGGTCAGGTCAACCGCGTTGCCGTCCAGATCATAGTACGCACGGCTGATCGCATAGGCTTTGCCGCCTGCAGGCTCCGGCTGCTCTGGCACGCCATAGGTTGTGACCGTCAGCGCGGTGCCTTCATCGCCATTGTTCGCGACGAGCACAGGATTCGCGGCGTCGCCCTCCAGCATACGCACCAGCGGGCCGTCGGGCACCTCGCCATTCAAAGTGATCCCTGCATCGGCAAAGCTGTTGGTCAGCGCGTTGGCGGCAAGCAGGGTCCAGACGGCCTCTTGCGTCGAGGCACGCTCGCCTACGCCGACCAGTCGCGACACCATCGCATCCGCGTTCACCGCATTGCTATTCGCTTCGCTCGCGAGGGTCAGCACTGCAGCGGTGTCGCGGCGATAGGTGCCGTAGTCGCTCCGCCACGTATTCGGCTCTGTTCCGGCATCACGCGCGACGATCCGGTCTTCGGCCATGTGGAACAGACGGTCAGCGCGCTGCTGCTCGCCGTAGCTCGCCAGCGCCGCCCCAAGCTGGGCGAGCGCGAGTGGAGAGCCGAAATCGGCTGCTTTCTGGTCCGCGTAGTAGCGCAGATCACCGACGGGCGCGGCGTTCTCGCGAGCCAGCACGTAGAGCGCATAGGCCAGATCAGTCGCACCGCTATCGAAGTCGGGATAGTAGTTCACAGCATTCCGCAGATTATCGACGGCACTCTCGAACGCGCGGTCGGGCACGTCGTAACCAAGCTCCCGCGCACGACTGAGGAAGTCGGTCACGTAAGCATCCAGCCACAGATCGCCCGACGACGGGTTCCAGAGGCCGAAGGCGCCGTTGCTGTCCTGATTGCCCAGCACCTCGGTGATCGCCTGTCCGATCCGTTCGTCCAGATCGTCAGCCGTATCCAGCCCCATCACATTCGCCAACGCGCCCATATAGAGCAGCGGCATGGCGCGGGACGTGATCTGCTCGGTGCAGCCGTAGGGGTACTGATCAAGCGCCAGCAGCAGACCCGGCGCATCGAGGCGCGCGAGCGCACCGACCGACAGGGTCGCCTCGCCCGTGCCATCCATCAGACCGTCAAAGACAGAGCGGTCGAACAGGAAGGTATCACCCGCCGCGAGCGTCATCCGCGACTGGCGGACGATAGCGGGATCGTTGACCTCGACGGGGAGGGAAATGACCTTGTCCAGAGTCTCTCCGTCAGGTGTCGTAAGGGTGAAAGTCACATGGTGCAGCCCGACCTCTTCGGCAAAAACAGGCAGTGTTAGGGTCACATTTCCGCCTTCGGGCAGGTTGACCGAAGACGGAATGGCGCTGGCGTCGATGACCACGCCATCCGCACTCACCGCCACGCCCAACTCGCCTGCAGGACCGTCGGTATGCGTGATCTCCATCAAGATGCGCGAGGTATCTTCGGGTGCCATAAAGCGGGGTGCGGAGACCGTCAGGACGACCGGATCGCGGACGATCACGTCCTGCGACGCTTCGCCGACGCCGGTGTCGGACCACGCGACTGCCATGACTTTGACCGTGCCGTTGAAGGCAGGCAGATCGAAGCTCACATGCGCCTTGCCATCCGCGCCAACCTCAACAGGGCCGGAGAAGTAAGCGACCAGTTCTTCAGTCGGTGGCGGCGCTTCCATCCCCATCGGAGAGATCCCGTCACCACCAGAGCGCACATTGCCGAGGCTACCATTCAGCCCGTCGATCAGGTCGCCGTAGATGTCCCGCAGTTCAATACCGAGGCGGCGCTGGCCGAAGTAGTACGCGGTCGGCTCGGGCGCTTTGAAATTGGTAAGGTTGAGTATGCCGACATCGACGGCGGCAACGGTCACCCACGCCTCGTCCCCTTCGATCAGACCGTCCACATCGACAGTGATGTCCATTGGGCCGCGCGGGCGCATCTGCTCAGGTAGGTCCAGCGACACCGCAAGTTCCCGATCTCCGGGCGCGATGGCGGCGTAGGCAAGGCCCATGCTGCGCGCGGGATTATGTCCGGCGGCCACGTCCATTGGACGGATGACCGAGGCGGTGACGTAGGCCCCCGCCCCCCATTCGTCAGTGACGCTCAGCGGGATCAGGTTTTCTCCCTCGCTCACCTCGACGGTTTCCATGTGGATCACGTGGTTCGACAGGACGCTGACCAGCGCGGTGCCGGCGTAGCGCGGCACGATGCGCAGGGTCGCGGTGTCGCCCACAGCGTAATCCTCAGCGTCCAGCGACACGTCCAGCACGTCGGGCGTTTTCTGGCTGTCGGCGGGCACGTACCAGCCCGCATAGTAGCTGACCGAGGACGCGATCTCCGCGTCTTCGCTGCTCTCCACGACCAGCTCATATTCGCCCCACGTCGTCGGCGCCTCGACCGACACCGCGCCGTTGCCGAGCGTGATGCGGCCCGAGGCCACCCGTTCGCGCGTGGTCACGAGGTTCCAATCCCAGCGACCGTCGATCGAATACCACTGATAGCGGTTTGTCAGGCGATTGACGGTCCAGTCGGCCTCCATCGCGGTTTCCTGAAGGTCGGAGCCAACGCCCACGACCTCGAACGAAGCGGTCGCGTTCTCGGCCACGTCACCGTCAAAGAGCGGCTTAATCCCGATGAGGTTCTCGCCAGACAGCACCGTCGCTGTCGCGCGGCGCTCCACCGGACGTCCGGAGCCTTCAACCAGACGCACATTCAGCGCCATCGACAGCGGACGGGTCACGCGTTCGTAGATCGGCAGGTCCAGTTCCACCATCGTGAAGCCGTCATCGCCTGTTGCATCGCCGTAGACATAGCCGGTGCGGGTGTCGAAACGCTCATTGTAGCGACCGAACTTGTAGCCCGCCCAACCCGCGACCGAGGTTTGCGCGCTCAGGATCGCTTCGCCCTCGACAACGAGGCCCGCAGCAGGCGCACCGAACAGGTAGCTCGCGGTGACAGGCACGTCGGCGATGTCATCGAGGTTGATGATCTCCGGCAGGTCGATGTCGAAGTCGATCCGCTCGGGCAGGAAATCCTCGACCAGCACGCGGGCACTCGCCAAAGGCGCTGCATCAGTGTCTGCTTTGACCTCCAGACGCCACGCGCCGCGCGGCGCAGTTCCGGCAATCGGCAGATCATAGACGTAGCCGCCCGAGTGGTCCTCGGTCAGCGTGGCGCGGCTGTATTCGACGCCATCCGGACGGCGCAGGATCGCCGTCAGCGGCACACCGGTCAGTGCGGTCACGTCTTCATCCCGCAGCAGCGCGGTCGCGTGGATTGTCTCTCCCGCACGATAAGCACCGCGGTCCGTAGTCAGGAACACATCAAGGGGTCCGGCAGGCTCGCGCCCTTCAACACCGCGGTCGGACAGATCGAACGCGGGACCGTCGAGCGACAGGAATGCCATGTCGGCGTCATTGCGAACAGTTACTAATGCAGGCGCAGATGTACCAGTACCGCGCGTCAGTCCCGCGTCGAACTTGGCCACACCCATCGCATCAGCCGTCGCAGTGCCGAGCTCAGCGTTCCCGACGGACACCAGCTGCACCTCTGCCCCTTCAAGAGCGCTGCTGTCGGCCAGCGAACGGGTCACAACGGTCAGGCCATCGGACCCGAGCATCGTTGAAATGCCAATGTCAGAGAGGATGAACCATTGCGTCGCGGGCGGTTCCCATTCGGTATCGGTGCCAGGAACAGTGGCGGTCAGCAGGTAGACACCGGCGGGCTGATCACCCAGCGCCGCTGACAGCGGAATACGGCTAAGACTGTCGGCGTTCAGATCGCCCGACACCTCGACCGTGCCGTCCCAGACATCGGTCAGCACAGTGTCGTCGAGGTACTCGTCGTTCCACGGATAGACCGGCTGGCCGAAGGTGCGCTCCTGCATCATTTGCCGCAAGTTGCGGTCGCTCATCCGGCGCAGGCGGAGGTCGACCTCATTCAAGTTCACCGTCTCGATCGGGATCGCGACGTCACCCAGACGCGGCAGCACATAGGCGTTCGACATGAACCGGACAGAGGCGGAACGGTCGCGCACATAGAGCGCCAGTTCCGTGTTCCGCGCGAGCGTTTCGCCGGACTCCGCTGGCATCCCTTCGCGCAAGGTGAAGGTATACCGCTGCCCATGCTCGGCACCGTCGAGGCAGAGGCGATCATCGCTCACCTCGACCGTCATCGCCTGATCGGGCAGCTGCACGAACGGCGCATAGTCGACACCGGTCTTCACGAGCGGTTCGTTGAAAATCGCGCAAATGCGGGGCGTCTCGCTGTCGCTCTCAACCTCGGTATCGACCACGCGGAAGCCGTATTTGTTGATGGCGTCCTCAAGCATCGCCTCGACCTGGCGGTCGGGCGACACCTCCATCGCGAGGCGGAGCGCAGGGATCATCTGGCGACCACGATCCTTCATTTCGAAGGCTTGCGCGAGAGAAACCAGCGCACGGCGGCGGTCCACGTTCGACGAGGCGCGGAGGTAAGCGTTCATTGCCGCAAGGTCGGCGCGGCGCTTGATATCCAGATCGTCCCCGCGTGCGTCCTGCTGTATCCGACGTGCGGCAAAGGCGTAGGCGAGCCACGTATCGACGTCCTCAGCGATGGACAGGGCAGCGCCGTAATTTCGCGCCGCCGTCACATAGTCGCCCTCACCAGCCGCCTTCTGTGCCGCTCCGAGCAGTGCATCACGGTCGAAGCCGTTCGCAACATGGTATTTACCAATATCACGCGACAGGGTCCGCGCCTGACCCAGCAAGCTGTCGCTGACGAACGGCATCAGATCCTGCGCACGCATTGCGCCCAGCGCCTGCGCCGCATCGGTGGTGTCACGGATGTAGGCGGAATTGGCTCCCGCAAAATACTGTGCCTCCAGATCGCCCGCCTTGAGGAAACAAGCGGCCGATCGTTGGTTGAACGTGAACGCCTCGCAGGATGTATCGGACAGACAGGAAGATTCGCAGACTTGCAGCGTCGTGTCTCGGATCGACTGGATATCACCGCCGGGCAGATCGTTGTTCAGGGTGTATTCAAGCCGCCTCTCGGGAATGAAGCTTTGATCCTGAGCGAGTACCGGCGTCGCTGCCAACACGGCAGCCGCAATCCACATGATGCGCATGTCTGTTCCTCCATGACCCAAGATCAGGCTGACACAGGCTCTGCGAGTCCCGCAACAAGGGACTGGAAATGCTCCGCGCGGAAATCCTTACCCTTCTGGATAAGCCCTTGTGAACGCGAGGTTATCGCCTTCACTCATTTCCTCGTTATAGGCGTAACCGCCCAAGTTGAACGCCTTCAAATCCCCGATGTCGAGGGGACGGTTTTCCATGACGAAACGCGCCATCGCACCGCGTGCGCGCTTGGCAAAGAAACTCACCATCTGCGGCTTGTCGTTCTTGATCTCGTAGAACTGCGGCGTCACGACACGCAGCTTCAGCGCCCTGGTTTGCGCCGCGCCAAAGTATTCCTGACTAGCGCAATTCACTAGAATATCAGTGTCTATTTCGGCGGCTTGCGCGTTCAGCGCCTTCGCAATCTGGTCGCCCCAATAGTCATAGAGGTTCTTACCGCGGCGCGTTTTCAGACGGCTCCCCATCTCCAGACGGTACGGCTGCATCGCGTCCAAGGGGCGCAGCACACCGTAGAGGCCCGAGAGAATACGCAGATGGTCCTGCGCATAGCGGATGGCATCTTCGGACATCGTTTTGGCTTCGAGCCCTTTGTATGTGTCACCATCGAATGCATAGATCGCGGGCTTGACCTTGTCGGCAGCGGGCTCCGCCTCGAACGCCTTGAAGCGGTCGCGGTTCAGCTTGGCGAGGTTATCCGACAGGCTCATCAGCCCCTTCAGATCGCCCAGCGTCAGGTTCCGCATCGTTTTGGCCAGACGCACGGCATCGACCTGAAACGCAGGCTCGGTCGGGGTGACGTCAACGGGATCGAAATCCAGCGATTTTGCGGGGGAAACGACGACTAGCATTTTGTCCTCACGAGGCTTCCTGCAACACGTCGAGGAACGCAGCGCCAAATCGTTCGGCATAGCGCTCACCCAGCAAACGCTGCAGGGCGTTCATATCATTCGGCCGCGACTGGGCCACTTTCGCCAGTAAGGACGCAGAGCAGCTCATCGGCTTGCCAGTCCCATCCTCGCCACGTTGCAGATCGGCCTGAGCCGCCAGCAGACGATCATAAAGATCACCTTCGGACCGCCCCGCCATCTTGCGCCGTGCAGGGTGTACGTGCTCCACCTCGCCCGCGATCACAGAAAGAAACGCATCACCGTAGCTTTGCAGTTTCTTGGCACCAACACCGCTGATCTTCGCCATTGCGTCCAACGTCATAGGCCGCTGCTGCGCCATCTCGATCAGCGTAGAATCGTTGAAAATAATGTAAGCTGGAACGCCCGCCGCTTCCGCCAACCCGCGACGCTTGGCCTTGAGCGCAGACATCAGCGGCGCGTCTTCCTCGCTCACCAGCATCTTGATTTTGTTGCCCGATTTCGCCGCCTTGATCGTATCGCGGCGCAGGCGGATGCTTTCTTCGTCGCGCAGGATCGGCCTCGCGCGCTCGGTCATCCGCAGCCCGCCGTGACGTTCCGGATCGGGCCGCAGCAAATCGTGCCCCATCATCTGACGGAAAATCGCCTGCCATTCGCGGCGGCTGTATTCCTTGCCCACCCCGAAGGTCGGCAGCTGGTCGTGCCCCCGCTCGCGGATCTTGTCGAGGTCACTGCCCAGCAGGATCTCGATCAGATGCCCCGCGCCGTAGCTCTCACCCGTACGCAGCGCCGCCGACAGCGCCATCCGCACCGGAGTCGTCCCGTCAAACACATCGGCAGGCTTGTCGCAGAGGTCGCAATGGCCGCACGGCTCCGACTGCTCCCCGAAATACCCCAGCAAGGTCTGACGGCGGCAATCCAGCGCCTCGCACAGCCCGAGCAATGCGTTCAGACGCGCATGATCCGCCATCCGCCGCTCGGGCGGCGCAAGTCCCTCATCGATTTGCTGGCGGCGATAGCGGATGTCGTCCGGCCCAAACAGAGTCAGCGTCTCCGCAGGCGCGCCGTCACGCCCTGCACGTCCGATTTCCTGATAATAGGCCTCTATCGACTTGGGCAGATCGGCATGAGCGACCCAGCGGATATCCGGCTTGTCGATGCCCATGCCAAAAGCCACCGTCGCCACAACGATCAGCCCGTCCTCACGCTGAAACCGCGCCTCGACCTCGCGCCGGTCGTCAGCCTCCATCCCGCCGTGGTAGTGGCAGGCCAGATGCCCCGCCTCGCCCAGCGCTTTGGCCAGCCCTTCGGTCTTCGCCCGCGTGCCGCAGTAAACGATGCCGGACTGCCCCTTGCGCGCATCGGCAAAGTTCAGAATCTGCTTGCGCGGCTGATCCTTCACCGCAAACGCCAGATGGATGTTTGGACGGTCAAAACCACGCAGGAAAGTCTGCGGCTGCTCCGACCCGAACAGCTTCTCAACGATCTCGACCTGCGTCTCTGCATCAGCCGTCGCAGTGAACGCGGCCAACGGCACATCCAGCGCCCGGCGCAACTCCCCGATCCGCAAATAGTCAGGTCGGAAATCATGGCCCCATTGACTCACGCAATGCGCCTCGTCCACGGCGATCAGCGACACACCCACGCGGCGTAGCATCTGCGGAATTCCGCCTGACGCCAGACGCTCCGGCGCCATGTAAAGCAGCTTCAGCCGCCCCTCTTCGAGCGCCTGCCAAACCGCGTCGGTCTCTTCCTGCGTATTGCCTGATGTCAGCGCACCCGCTTCGACCCCCGCTTCGCGCAGCCCCCGCACCTGATCGCGCATCAACGCAATGAGCGGAGAGATGACGACCGTCACCCCGTCACGCACCAGCGCAGGCAATTGATAACACAGGGATTTACCGCCGCCCGTGGGCATAATCGCAAGCGTATTCCGCCCCGCAACCACAGCCTCGACGATCTCTTCCTGCCCGGGGCGGAAGCCGTCGAATCCGAATACGTCGCGCAAATATGCTGCCGCGGTCATTGGTGTCCTAGAAGTCTGCTCGTTTGCGCAAAAGAATCACAGCAAACAGAGCGGAGCAACCCCGCCCTGCCTTTGTGCTTCAAATATCCCGGGGTGAATTGGCCGCAGGCCAAGAGGGGCAGCGCCCCTCCCCGATCACATAAACGCGTAGTAGTTGTTCATCAGGATGATGCGGATCGCCTCAAGCGCGAGAAGCGCCACGATCGGCGACAAATCCAGACCTCCCAGGTTCGGCAGGATGCGGCGGATCGGATTATACAGCGGATCCAGAATACGCTGGAGGCCGTACCAGATCTGCGCCACGATCGGCTGGCGGATGTTCAGCACTTGCAGGCTGATGAGCCAGCTCATGATGAAGTGGGCAAAGATGATGAATCGGGCGACGCCAATCAGCATCAGGAGGATTTGGAAAACCGAAGCCATGCGATGTCCTTTCGTTGGCTCTCAGGTAATGCCACAGCGCCCCTGACACAAGTCCGTGCCCTCACGTTACAATTGACGTTGTGTCACACGGGCGTATTCCGGTCCCATAGAACCGGAAAATTTGCGCATGTATCCCTTTGTCCGCCTCATCTGGCAAACTTTCAAACACCGGAATGACGGCCCTGTCGCTTTCGGTGATGTCTACACGACCCATCACTATTGTCTGCCGTGGGACCTCGATCTCTGGGTCGAGTTGAACAACGGCCGCACGCTGACGCTCTATGATATGGGGCGTATCCCGCTGGGCCACGCCTCGGGGCTGACCGCCGCGCTCCGCCGCCGCAAGTGGGGCCTGACGGTCGCAGGCTCCTGTCCGCGCTATCGTCGCCGTATCCGCATGATGGAAAAGATCGAGATGCGCTCCCGTGCGCTCGGTTGGGACGACAAGTTCATCTATATCGAGCAGAGCATGTGGAAGAACGGCGAGTGCGCCAACCACGTTCTGATCCGCTCCGCCGTCACCAGCCATAAGGGTATCGTGCCGCCATCCGAGGTCGCCAAAGAGATGGGAATAGACCCTGTTTCGCCGCAGATGCCTGATTGGGTTCACGCTTGGATCGCCGCCGAGGGACAGCGCCCCTGGCCGCCCATGTCGGAATAAAAACTACCCTAGGGTCATCTCGAAACTTGCCAGTCTCCTGTTCTTGCTGCTCTAAGAAGGCCAAGAACAGGGATGAACCATGACGACCGCCAAGAAACGCATCTGGGGCTGGATGACCTTTGACTGGGCACAGCAACCTTTCTACACGCTCGGCCTTACCTTTATTTTCGGACCATACTTCGCCGCCGTCGCGGCCGACTGGTTCATGGCGCAAGGCCATCTATCGCCGCAGGCGGATGCCCAGTCGCTCTGGTCCGCGGGCCAGACGGTCGCCGGTCTAATCATCGCCATTTCCGCGCCGTTCCTCGGCGCGTGGGCCGACCTTTCTGGGCGCAAAGTCCCGTGGATCGCGTTTTTCTCTATCATCTATTTCATCGCGACTTGGATGATGTGGGGCCTTCTGCCGGACGGCACGAACCTGATCCTCGTGCTGATCGTATTCTACGTCGGCTTCATCGCGTCCGAGTCCTCGCTGAACTTCGTCAATGCGATCCTTCCGTCGCTCGGCAATGACCGCGAGGTCGGCAAGATTTCCGGCTCCGGTGCCGCGTTCGGCTACTGGGGCGGCCTTGTTGCGCTGATTATCGTTCTCACGCTGTTCGAAGACGGTGCGGGCCAGACGATCCTCGGACTTCAGCCTGCCTTCGGCCTGCTTGACCCCGCAACCAATGAAGGCACCCGCGCTGTCGGGCCGTTTATCGCGCTTTGGTACGCGATCTTCATGATCCCGTTCTTCCTCTGGGTCCGCGATGACCGCAGCACGCCCAAAGGCCGCGTGAACCCGTCGCTCGTGACCAAAGAACTCGTCCGCTCGGTCAAATCCATCAGCCAGAGCAAGAGCCTGAGCTACTTCCTGATCGGTTCGATGCTGTACCGCGACGCGTTGAACGCGCTCTATGCATTCGGCGGTGTCTACGCGAAGCTCGTGCTCGGCTGGGAGACGATGCAGATCGGCGTCTTCGGTATTCTCGGCGTTATTACCGCAGCAGTTGTAACTTGGCTCGGCGGTCTGGCTGATAAGCGATTTGGCCCGAAGCCGGTGATCTATTCCGCCGTAATCGCGCTGATCTTCGTGTCGACCATCATCGTCAGCATGTCCCGCGAACGCATTGGCCCCATCACGCTGGCCGAAGGTTCGTCGCTTCCCGATATCCTGTTCTACATCTGCGGCGCTGTGATCGGCGGCGCTGGCGGTGCGCTCTATGCGGCCTCCCGTTCATTGATGGTGCGTCACACGAACCCCGAACGTCCTGCCGAGGCTTTCGGCCTCTTTGCTCTGACCGGCAAGGCAACGGCATTCCTCGCTCCGATGCTGATCGGCATCACAACCTATGTGACAGGCAGTAATCAGCTTGGTTTCATACCTGTGATCATCCTTTTCCTCATTGGTCTGGTAATGCTACGCTCAGTTAACAAAAACGGAGATCGGGCAGCATGGGGTACAAGTTTGGATTGATTGCACTGGCGCTGACGGCGCTTGTTGCATGTAAGTCGGAGAACGGCGCGCCGCCGACGCGCGCCGCTGTTTCTACACAGACGATCGACGACCCGCGCGTCGCAAAGCAGGTGTTCGGCCACATCGACGCGCCTAACGCAGGCGCGTCGCAGGCCATCGGCTCCTATGCGCGCGGCTGTTCCAGCGGCGCTGTCGAGCTGGCTGAAAACGGCCCGACGTGGCAGGCGATGCGCCTCAGCCGCAACCGCAATTGGGGTCAACCGGAGCTTGTCGACTTCGTGCAGGACCTCAGCGCCTATGCCGCGACCCTGCCGGGGTGGGAAGGGCTCTATGTCGGTGACATGAGCCAGCCGCGCGGTGGTCCGATGCTGACGGGTCACGCGAGCCACCAGATCGGCCTCGATGCTGATATCTGGCTGCGCGCACCTGATCGCCTGAACCTGACCGTCACCGAGCGCGAAAACATCTCCTCCACCCGTATGGACCGCACCAGCGGCGCCTACACCAACGACAGTTGGACCCCGCAACACGAGGCGCTTCTGCGCCGCGCTGCTTCCGATCCCCGAGTGGCCCGCATCTTCATCTTCCCTGGTGCGAAGGTAGAGATGTGCAAAAACGCGACGGGAGACCGCTCGTGGCTCAACAAAATCCGTCCGTGGTGGGGTCACAACTATCACTTCCACGTCCGCCTGAATTGCCAGCCGGGTGATCCGAGCTGCGTCCCGCAGGATCCGCCGCCCGCAGGTGACGGTTGCGCCGATGCGCAGGTCTGGGTGGACAACATCCTGAACCCGCCGCCCCCGACCAGCGGCGGCGGTGGCGGCACCCCGAGTGGCCCGCTTCTGATGGAGCAGCTTCCCGCCACCTGTCAGGCTGTAGCTGCGAATTAAACGATGCGATTTTTGCCTTTGCTGCTGGCCCTTTGGGCCAGCGCTTCCCATGCCGACGCGCGCCTGTCGTCCGAGATCACCCTACCCATGGGGATCAAGGGCGGCCTGTCCGCAATCGAGGTTCAGAACAGCGGCAACTCCGCCGTCGTCCTGTCCGACCGCGGGGTGATCCTGACGCTTGATCTGGTGCGTGAAAACGGCGTCCTGAAGGGCGTCCGCAACACTGGGCAAGCCGATCTTCACAACCCGCAGGGACGTGTCTTGCAACGCCCTGCCTACGATTCCGAGGGGCTTTCCATCACTCCCGATGGCCGTCTGATCGTCAGTTTCGAATCCGCGCCACGCGTCTGGTCCTACACCGATCCCGCCGGTCCTGCCGCGCCCTATGCCCGTAATCCGGCCTTTGCGGACCTCCAGCCGAACTCCGGCCTCGAGGCTTTGGCGACCGGCCCTGACGGTACGATCTACACCGTTCCCGAACGTTCCGGCCGTTATGACCGCCCCTTCCGCGTCTACCGCTACCGCAATGATTGGGACGTAGCCTTTGAAATCCCGCGTCGCGGCAAGTTCCTCGTCACGGGTGCCGACATCGGCCCCGATGGCCTTTTTTATCTACTCGAACGCGATTTCGTCGGCCTCGGTTTCAAAACCAGAGTCCGCCGTTTCGACATGAATGGTGGGGCGGAGGAGACGTTGATCGAGACCACCACCGGAACGCATTCGAACCTTGAAGGGATCTCTGTCTGGGAGGACGATCAGGGGCGGATCAGGCTCACGATGGTGTCGGACAACAACGAAAATCTGTTCATCGGGACCTATATCACCGAATATATCCTCGATTGAGGCAGCCCCTGTATTGCTTGCCTACAGCCTGTGCGACCGGCGAACTCCTCCGCAAAATTTGTGAAAACTGTTACAACCAGTAGCGATTTTTATTTTGACATATACGACATCTGTGCCACCCTTGAGATACAGGCGAAACTCATTGAAAGGAGGTGATCCAGTGTCGAGAAAGGTATTGGAGAAAGTGGTCGGGACAACTTGGGGGGCGGTAGTCTAAGGCAGCCCTTAGACGGCTCAAACCTCAGGTGGGACAGCCTAACCGGCCCACCTCCTGGACTTTCGAAGGGTCGCCGATCGCCTCGGCGGCCCTTTTAATTCGCACCCGAACGGGCCGGTCCGCACCCTTTTGACGGGAATAAAGGGTGCGCAATCCGGCGCGGCAAAGGCGGAAAACCGGACCGATTTTGCCCGCAAACGCGCGAAAAGGGTGCGGGATGCCCACTTCGCACTAGTTTCAGGGCAGAAAAGGGTGCGATTGGAACTTATGTTAAAAGTGAATGACCAGATCACCATTCAGGACTGGGAACTGACCGAGCAATTCGTCCGCTCGTCCGGCCCCGGCGGTCAGAATGTGAACAAAGTCTCAACGGCTGTCGAACTACGCTTCGAGGCCGAACGCAGCCCCTCGCTCCCCGATCCGGTCAAGCGCCGCCTGAAGCGCATCGCGGGCAGCAAGTGGACGCAGGACGGCGCGCTGATCCTGTTCGTGCAAGACACCCGCAGCCAGCCCCGCAACCGAGAGATCGCCCGCGAACGGCTCGCCGAAATGATCCTCAAAGCCACCCACGTCCCCAAACGCCGCATCGCCACCAAACCTACCAAGGGATCGGTACGCAGACGTCTGGACGAGAAGAAGAAGCGTGGGGAGGTTAAGGCGCTCAGGGGGAAGGTGGAGTAGATCGGCTCCTACTCAAAATTGAATGTTTTTGTTTTGTTCCTGCCACAATATATGGTAGAATGGAGAAAGAATCAGACAACCCTAGTGGAGTAAAAAGTGAAATCAGGTGAGAAAGCCACCAAGAGTGGCCAATACGAAATAGTCGGCCCAAGAGGCGGCAAAACTGGTGAGGAGCGGACCGTAACTAAAGGTGAACCGTTTCCACCGACGCCAAAGGCAGGTCAAAAATATAACTTGGTTGATGCCACAAAGCACAAGGGCAAAAAATGAGCAGCGATAAGAGTCAGTCTGGAAACACTACCAATAAAGGTCCCCAGTCTTCGTCCATCTCGATACATAGTCTGCAGCCAATTGGCATCGGAGGAGCGCAAGGCTCAACACAACCAACAGGCGCTGGCGGTACGCAAACTACTGGTAGTGGGAAGAAGTAATAATTATCTTCTCCTGATCTCAATTTCTCTAATTTGGTCAGCGGGTATAATTGTTATTCGGTGACCATCTTCGTTGATGGTGCCTTTGGCGTGACGTCCTTCAGGCGAATGTTCATCGAAAATACGGGTAATATACATCGCGATTGATCCATCCCGTCCATACGTGCACGGGCCATTGGGAAGATCATTAAATTGACCTAGCGGATAACTTTCGTAACATGTCCCATTATTAAGTGACACGAATAACTCAGAGTGACTCAAGCTTACATCGTTAATTACACTATCGAAGGCCGAAATTAGGTTGTCATCAACGCCTTTCATGACTTTTCGAAAAATTTTAAAACTAAAAATCCTAAAATAATTTCTCCAAAGAACTGCGGCAATAACGGTCGAAGTTATACCAACTAGGGAAGAGATTATTTCAACGGAAAAATGATCTGATTCAACAAGGCTCTTAATTAGCAAGTTTATGGCCAAATAAATTGAGCCAAAACACAATATGATAAATGAAGTATCAAAGTGACTATGGTTTTGTCGCCAGCCAGAGTAGGCAAGTGAATAGCTTATATAACCACTCACAAGCATCACTTGCGTTTGAAACGATAATTGCAACAACTCAGACAATTCAATCTCCAACAACAATCATTCGAGACTGAACCACCTAGACGCGAACTTCAAGCGCCTCCTGCTCTCCCACCCCGAACACGCGTTTGTAGCGGGCGATTTCCTCTGAGGGGCCCATGGCTTTGTTGGGGTTGTCGCTGAGTTTGACGGTGGGGTGGCCGTCGGCCTCGACGGCTTTGCACACGAGGCTGAAGGGGGCGAGCGTGTTGCCGGGGGTGAGGCCGATGAAGTCGTTGGTCAGCATCGTCCCCCAGCCGAAGGACACCTTGACCCGACCGCGGAATTGCGCGGCGAGTTCGTGGATTTTCTGCGTGTCCAGACCGTCCGAGAAGATGACCAGCTTCTGCGTGGGGTCCTCTCCGCGGTCCTTCCACCATTTGATCGCGGTCTCGGCTCCGGCGGCGGGATCACCGCTGTCGATGCGCATCCCCGTCCAGCCCGCGAGCCAGTCGGGGGCGTTACGCAAAAAGCCCTCGGTCCCGTAGGTGTCGGGCAGGATCATGCGCAGGTTGCCCTCGTGCTCCTCGTGCCAGTCGGCGAGGACGTCGTAGGGCGCGCGGCGGAGTTCCTCGTCGGTCCGGGCCAGCGCGGCGTAGACCATGGGAAGCTCGTGGGCGTTGGTGCCGATCGCTTCGAGGTCGCGCTTCATCGCGATGGAGCAGTTGGAGGTGCCGGTGAATTTGTCGCCGAGGCCCTCTTCGAGCGCCTGCACGCAGAAATCCTGCCACAGATAGGAGTGGCGGCGGCGGGTGCCGAAGTCCGCGAGCTTGAGGTCGGGAATTTCGCGCAGGCTTTCGACCTTTTCCCACAGCTTCGTCATGGCGCGGGCGTAGAGCACCTGCAGTTCGAACTTGCCCATGGTGTTGAGCACGGCGCGGGAGCGGAGCTCCATCAGGATGGCGAGCGCGGGGATTTCCCAGAGCATGACCTCGGGCCATTTGCCTTCGAAGGTGAGCTCGAATTGGCCGTCGCGTTTTTCGAGGTGGTAATCGGGAAGGCGCAGGTTCTCGAACCACTCCATAAAGTCAGGACGGAACATCTGGCGCTTGCCGTAGAAGGTGTTGCCGCGCAGCCAAGTGGACTCGCCACGCGAGAGCGAGAGGGAGCGCACATGGTCGAGCTGTTCGCGCAGTTCGCCTTCGTCGATCATCTCGGCCAGACGGATATGCTTGGCGCGGTTGATCAGGCTGAAGGTGACGGTGGTGTCCGGCTTGTTACGGAACACCGACTGGCACATGAGCAGCTTGTAGAAATCCGTGTCGATCAGAGAGCGGACAATCGGGTCGATTTTCCACTTGTGGTTATAGACGCGGGTGGCGAGGTCGACCATGGCAGGCCCTTTGTTCAGCGCAGTTCCGCGCGAGTAGACGCTGTACTGCCCTGTTTTTCAAGCAGGATGAATGCGTTGTAGGCATCGAGGAGCGCGTTCAGGTCGCCTTTCAGATCGGCCGTGGCGAGATCGGAAAGCGTGTAGGTCCGGCCCATCGCGTGACCTGCTTCGTAGTTCAGGGGCGTATCGGCGGGCGATCCGAGGGTGATCGGCGCAGTGCTGAAACGAGCGTGGAATTGCGGGATGCTGGCGGCGATAGCGGCGGAACGTTCGCGGAGCATCCGTCGCCCTTCGGTCGGGCCATGCAGGCGGTAGAGCGTTTCGGTGCCGTGAACGAGCGAGAGGGTGATCGTGCCAAGCTCGGGCGCGAGGAGGTAGACGACGTAGACGCCATCGCGGGCGGAAAGCGTAGCGCGTAGGTCGAAGAAACCGAGCCACGGGATCGACGCCCATTGGCCGATCCCGGCGCTGGCCTTGATCCTGAGCGGCTGGTCGCGGCGCGAAATCAGGTCGCGGGCGGCAATCGCCAGATCGTGCCTGATCCAGTGGGCGAAATCGTTGCCCTTGAACGGTTCGGTCCGCCGCGCGGGATAGTCGAGCGCCCAGCGGACCAGCATGTCGGCGAAAGGGGTCACTCCACCGTGACGCCTGCGCCTTTCATGGCGTCGATGGCGGCGGAGAGGGAGCCGTCGAAGTCGATGGCGCGGCAGTGGTCCAAGGACACGGTGACTTTGTAGCCGAGGTTGGCGGCGTCGATGGCGGAGTAGTTCACGCAGAAATCGGTGGCGAGGCCGACAATGGTGAGCGTGTCGATGCCCTTTTCCTTGAGGTAGCCGTGGAGGCCCGTGGGCGTCTCGTGGTCGTTTTCAAAGAAGGCGGAGTAGCTGTCGATCTCGGGGTTGGTGCCCTTGCGGATGATGATGTTGCCACCGTCGCGGAGCACGGCGTGGAGGTCCGCGCCCTTGGTGTTCTGGACGCAGTGATCAGGCCAGAGGACCTGCGGGCCGTAGGGCATATCGATCATCTCCATCGGGACTTTGCCCTCATGGCTGGAGGCAAAGGACTTGTGGCCCGTGGGGTGCCAGTCCTGCGTGACGACGACGGTCTTGTAGTCGTCCATCAGCGCGTTGATCGGGGCGACGATTTCGTCCCCACCGGGAACGGCAAGCGCGCCTCTGGGGCAGAAGTCGTTCTGGACGTCGATGACGAGGAGGGCGTGGTTGTCACTGTGCATCGGAGGGCTCCGTTGGGGTGCGTTGGTTGCAAGGTACGAAGGCTACGCAGATGGTCAACCTCCGGCGGGTCGGACGGGTTCCTCTTGACCCTGCTGCGGCGCGCAATTAGGCAGCGCGGCTTCTGATAAAGGGGGTTTGTAAATGGCACGTCTCGGAATCGATTTCGGAACATCGAATACGGCTGCCGCTGTGATGGCGGGCGGCTCCCCCTATGTGATCCCGCTGGAGCCGGGTGAAACGACGCTACCGACGGCGGTGTTTTTCGACCCTGATCAAGCCAAACCCATCTATGGCCACCGTGCCGTTGCCGCGCTGATCGAAGGGCGCGAGGGGCGGTTCATGCGGGCGCTCAAGAGCGTTCTGGGCACCCAGCTGATGCGCGAGAAACGTCTAATCGGGCGGGAGCGGATCACGCTGATGGAGGTCGTGGCGCGGTTTCTGGCCAAGGTGAAGGCCGAGGCGGAGGCGCAGACCTATCAGACGTTCGATACCGCGCTGTCGGGTCGGCCCGTGCATTTCCACTCGCGCGACATGGAGCGGGACGCGCAGGCAGCGGTCGATCTGGCCGAGTGTTATGCAATGGCGGGGTTCAAGGACGTGGAGTTCCTGCCCGAGCCCGAAGCTGCGGCGATTGCCTGCGGCGGGGTGGAGAGTGGCTACGGGCTGGTCGTGGATATCGGCGGCGGCACCTCGGACTTTACCGTGTTCCAAGGCGCTGCGGGGGCGATTGATGTGATCGCCAGCCACGGCGTGCGGATCGGCGGGACGGATTTCGACCGGCTGCTGAACATTGCGCATGTGATGCCGCTGCTGGGGTATGGCTCGGAGCTGAAGAACGTCTTCGGCAATGAGACCAACCGCGCGCCGAACGCGATTTTCCATGACCTTGCAACGTGGGAGAAGATCCCGTTCCAGTACTCCGCCGATGTGAAGCGCAACGTCGCGAAGATGGCTCAGGTCGCGGTGGAGCCCGAACTGTGGGACCGCTTGCAGGAGGTTTTGGAGGACGAACTGGGGCACGAGATCGCCTTTGCCGTCGAACGTGGGAAGATCGCTGCAAACGCCGGAAACGGGGTCATCGACCTGCGCGTGCTCGAGAGCGGGCTGTCGGTGCCGCTGGCCCCTGTGGACCTTTATCAGGGGCTTGGCGCGACCGTGGCGGAGATCGTGACGGCGGCCAGCACCACGATTGAAAAGGCGGGAATCGGGCGCGAGGACATCACCAAGGTCGTGATGGTCGGCGGCTCCAGTCTGCTCGGTGTTGTGGCGGAGGGTACGAAATCGCTGCTGCCGCACGCCGTTATAGAACGGAGCGACCCTTTTACCGCCGTTGTGAATGGCCTCGCCATTGCGGCAGAGGGTAACTGATATTATCGGACGGAGTGTGCAGTAGCGCGCATTGTTCCATCTCATCGTCGGAGGTATGGTATACCAATGTATACAGTCGCAGCCCTTTACCACTTCACGCCGTTTGCCGACCCGTCGGCCCTGCGGGAGCCGCTGCTTGACCTATGCAAGGCCAATGGCGTCACAGGCACCCTTCTTCTGGCCCGCGAAGGCATCAACGGCACGATTGCCGGCCCGCGCGGCGGGATCGACAACGTGCTCGCGCATATCCGCGCGCTGCCGGGTTGTAGCGATCTGGAGTGGAAGGAAAGCACTGCGGCAGAGCAGCCCTTCGGCAAGATGAAGGTGCGCCTGAAGAAAGAGATCGTCACCATGGGCGTGACCGATGTCGATCCGCGCGCTGCCGTCGGTCACTACGTCGAACCTGAAGACTGGAACGAACTGATCTCGGCTGACGATGTTGTCGTGATCGACACCCGTAACGACTACGAATACGCGATCGGGACGTTCAAGAACGCCATCGACCCGCAGACCAAGACATTCCGCGAATTCCCGCAGTGGTGGGAAGACAACAAGGAGCGCTTCCACAACAAGCGCATCGCCATGTTCTGCACGGGCGGTATCCGCTGCGAGAAGTCGACGAACTTCGTCAAGCAGCAGGGCATCGACGAGGTGTACCACCTCAAGGGCGGCATCCTGAAGTACCTCGAAAACGTGCCGCAGGACGAAAGCATGTGGGACGGCGAGTGCTTCGTGTTCGATGGCCGCGTGTCGGTCGGTCACGGGCTGGTCGAAGGCCCGCACGAGCTTTGCCACGCGTGCCGCCGCGCTATCCTCCCGGAGGACAAAGCGCGCAAGGAATTCGAAGCAGGCGTGTCCTGCCATCATTGCATTGAAGAGACCTCGGACGCCGACAAGGCGCGTTTCCGCGAGCGTCAGAAACAGATCAACCTCGCGAAAGAACGCGGGGAGAAACACCTCGGAGCAGACTAAATGAATTTCGATATGTTGCGTCGTCAGGGACTGGCACTCGGTTTGGGGGTCATCGCAGGCTACGCAGCATATCGGATCGGAATGCCGCTTCCGTGGATGCTCGGCCCGATGCTGATCAATACGCTGGCGGCGATGCTCAAGATGCCAATTGCGGCACCGACCAAGCTCCGCCCCTATGTGATCCCTGTGATCGGCGTGATGCTGGGTGCCTCCGTCAGTGCGGAGATTATCGCCCGCCTTCCCGAATGGTTCACGACGCTGGTCATCATGATCCCGTTCCTTGCGAGCGCGGCTGTCGTGTCGCTGTTCGTCTACATGAAGGTTGGCAAGTACGACTTCATCACCGCGTATTTCTCGGCCATGCCGGGGGGCCTTGTGGACATGCTGACGCTGGGCACGGCCTACGGCGGCAAGGAAAACAAGATCGCGCTTGCGCACGCGTCCCGCATCCTCGTCGTGATTTCATTCGTGGGCATGTACTACGGACTGGTGCTGGGCGTGACCGCCGGAGGATCGGGCGGACGTCCATGGATCGCGGTCGGGTCGCTGGATATCTCTGACTGGCTGATCCTCGGGGGCTGCGCGGTGCTCGGCGTGCCCTTCGGCAAGCTGCTGCGCCTGCCTGCGGCGGGAATGCTGGGGCCGATGCTGCTGTCCGCCGCCGCGCACGTCCCGCACTGGGTAGAGATCGCGCCGCCGACGATCCTCGTGGTGGCAGCGCAGATCGTGCTCGGGACTATCATCGGCAGCCGCTTTATCGGGGTCGCACTGGGCGAGATGGTGAAGGACGTCGGCCTCGGTGTCGTCGCCTGTACAGGGATGCTTGCCGTTGGTGTGATCTATGCGTCGATCACGGCGGCCATCACGGGCGTGCCCGTGTCGGCGGTGTTCCTCGCCTATTCGCCAGGCGGTTTGACTGAGATGTCGCTGCTCGCCCTGTCGATGGGCCAAGAGGTCGCCTACGTGTCCGTTATGCACATCCTGCGCATTCTGCTCATCATCATGAGCGCGCCCGCTGTGTTCAAACGGATCGGCGTCAAACCGGCCTAGGTGCGTAGGCCGGTTTCATAGAGTAGACCGAGCCGCTTGGCCTCGTAGTAATAGCCGCGCGCGTACCACATCACCGCCTTGTCCTGATTGCCGCGAGACACCAGCCACGCGCCGCGCAAATATTTGCCCGCGTATTGCAGATTGACGTTCGGATCGAGCAGTTCGTCGGCAGGACCGCGATGGCCCATCGTGCGCGCGGTCTCTGGCAGGATCTGCATCAGGCCGTAATAGGGGCCGTTTCGGGCAAAGGCGCGGTAGTCGCTCTCGCGCTGGATAACGCGGTGGAACAGAGAACGGGGCACCTCATATTCGTCGGCCCAGTAGTTGATGAGCGTGCGCATGTGTGCGGTCTCACCGGGGTAGAGGTCGGGCTCGCTGGGTCGGCGACCACAAGCGGCGACCGAAGAAAGCGTCATCAGGATCATCGCGCGGCGCGACAGCATATCTGGCTCCATGTTTTCAGTGATTTAAAACGGTTTATGCGAATGGCGCAAATCACGCTTCACTCTGTCGCTCGACTTTGTGGGCGGGATCGGCTGTCATACGCCGAAGGCCAAGGAGGAGGGCAACATGTTTCGTGCAATCAAGCTCGAGAAAGACGGCGACGCGACCAAGGCAGCGATTGCCGAGGTGGACGAAGCCGACCTGCCGGAGGGCGATGTTACAGTGCGCGTCGGCTATTCGACGCTGAACTACAAGGACGGATTGGCGATCACGGGCAAGGGGCCGGTAGTGCGCAAATGGCCAATGGTGCCGGGAGTCGATTTTTCGGGCGTGGTGGAGCAGTCCGACAATCCCGCGTTCAAGGTCGGCGACAAGGTCGTGCTGAACGGATGGGGCGTGGGCGAGGGTCACTGGGGTGGTCTCGCGGACGTGGCGCGGGTCAAGGGCGACTGGCTGGTGCCGCTGCAGGAACCGTTCACCCTGCGCGATGCTATGATCATCGGCACGGCGGGCTATACGGCGATGCTCTGCGTCATGGCGCTGGAGGATTACGGGATCACACCGGACAAAGGCGACGTGCTGGTCACGGGCGCGGCGGGCGGCGTGGGCAGCATTGCGGTCGCGATCCTGTCAAAGCTCGGCTACCGCGTGGTGGCGATGACGGGCCGTCCCGAAGAGGCAGAGTTCCTGACGGACCTTGGCGCGGCAGAAGTGATCGGGCGTGACGGCTATTCCGAACAAGGGCGTCCGCTGGCGAAGGAACGCTGGGCGGCGGCTGTCGATGTGGTTGGCGGGCATGTGCTGGCGAACGTCTGCGCCTCGTTGAAATATCGCGGCGCTGTGGCGGCTTGCGGGCTGGCGGGCGGTATGGCGCTGCCTGCGACGGTCGCGCCGTTCATCCTGCGCGGTGTCGCTCTGCTCGGCGTGGATAGCGTAATGCTGCCGCAAGCGGACCGGATTAAGGCTTGGAAGCGGATGTCGACCGACCTAGACCCGCGTTTGCTGGACAAACTGGTGGATACGGTCGCGTTCGAGGATGTGATCGAGGCCGCAGGGCGGCTGATGAACGGCACGCAGAGGGGGCGCGTGCTGGTCCCGATCAACACCGATCTGGAATAAGAAAAACGGCGGGCTCTGAAGCCCGCCGTTTCGTTTTAGAAGTCGAGGTTTTCGACCGAGAGCGCGTTCTGCTGGATGAACTCGCGGCGGGGTTCCACCTCGTCGCCCATCAGCTTGGTGAAGATGTCGTCGGCATCGTTCATGTCGTCGACGCTCACCTGAAGCAGCGTGCGGGCGTCCGGATCGAGCGTGGTTTCCCACAGCTGATCGGGGTTCATTTCGCCCAGACCCTTGTAGCGCTGGATCGAGAGACCCTTTTCGCCTTCGGCCAGAATGGCGTTCAGCAGGTCCATCGGGCCGTAAATCCACTGCTCGCGGTCCTTGCGGACGAGCTTGGCGGGGCGATCGTAGACTTCCTGAAGCGCCTGCGTGAAGGAGCCGGTCTTGCGTGCCTCACCCGAGCGGAGCATCGGGCCGTCGAGTGTACGAACCTCTTCGACGCCGCGCAGAATACGGGCCAGACGGATGCCGTGGTCCTGCGTGATGCGGCCGGACCAGCCTTTTTCGTATTCGAGCGCGATGAGGTCGAGACGCTGCGCAACCTTGTCGGCGACGCCCTGAAGATCGCTATCCACAGCACCCGGAATGAAGGCGCCGGCGATGGCGGCCTGTTCGAGGATGTGACGCGGATAGTGCGTCGGGAAGGCGTCCAGAACACGCTTGAGGCTGCGGGCATCCTCTACAACGCGCAGAAGGTCCTGACCGGCCAGTTCGGCGCCGTCGGCCAGACGCAGCAGAGCGGAATCGATCCCCTGATTGATCAGGTATTCGTCCATAGCGGCCTGATCTTTCAGGTAAACCTCGGACTTACCACGGGTCGCTTTATACAGCGGCGGCTGCGCGATGTAGAGGTGACCGGCTTCGATCAGCTCTGGCATCTGGCGGAAGAAGAACGTCAGCAGCAGCGTACGGATGTGCGCACCGTCGACGTCCGCGTCGGTCATGATGACGATCTTGTGGTAACGCAGCTTCGACAGGTTGAACTCGTCGCGGCCAATGCCGGTGCCGAGCGCCATCACGAGGTTGCCGATTTCCTGCGAGGACAGCATCCGGTCGAAACGGGCGCGTTCCACGTTCAGGATCTTACCGCGCAGCGGCAGGATGGCCTGCGTACCGCGGTCACGGCCCGTCTGTGCGGAACCACCTGCCGAGTCACCCTCGACGAGGAAGACTTCGGTCTTGGACGGATCCTTTTCAGAGCAGTCCTTGAGTTTGCCAGCGAGGAAGTTCACGTCCATCGCGGTCTTGCGGCGGGTGAGTTCGCGGGCTTTGCGGGCCGCTTCGCGGGCCATGGCGGCCTCGACGATCTTGCCGACGATGTTCTTCGCGATCTGCGGGTTTTCTTCGAACCACTCGGACAGCTTTTCGCCGGTGAGGTTTTCGACAGCAGGGCGGACTTCGGACGAAACGAGCTTGTCCTTGGTCTGCGAGCTGAACTTCGGATCGGGCACTTTCACCGACAGAACGCAAGTCAGACCCTCGCGGGCGTCGTCACCGGTGAAGGAGACCTTTTCCTTTTTGCCGATGCCGTGTTCCTGCGCGTATTTGGTCAGAACACGGGTCAGCGCGGCACGGAAACCGGCGAGGTGGGTACCACCGTCACGCTGTGGAATGTTGTTCGTAAAGGGCAGTACGGTTTCGTGGTAGCTGTCGTTCCACCACATCGAAACCTCGACGCCGATGCCGTCTTTTTCGCCCGCGACATAGATCGGTTCGGGCATCAGCGGATGCTTCGAACGGTCGAGGTATTTGACGAATTCGCGCACGCCGCCGTCGTAGTAGAGCTCGTTCTTGATCGGCTCC
Source organism: Marivivens aquimaris (assembly GCF_015220045.1). Classification (NCBI taxonomy): domain Bacteria; kingdom Pseudomonadati; phylum Pseudomonadota; class Alphaproteobacteria; order Rhodobacterales; family Paracoccaceae; genus Marivivens; species Marivivens aquimaris. The sequence continues at coordinate 2,666,697 of NZ_JADBGB010000001.1, forward strand.
GCCGGACGGTCGTCTTCGAGCAGGATGCGGACGCCGGAGTTCAGGAACGCCAGTTCGCGCAGACGCTTTTCGAGCGTTTCGTACTGGTATTCGAGGTTGAGGAACGTGCCGTTCGGATCGTTCGTCTTGGACGACGCGAGGAAGCGGACCTGCGTCCCCTTCTGGCCGTTGGCGGGGCCGACGACTTCGAGCGATTTAACGGTCTCGCCGCGTTCGAAACGGACGTAGTGTTCCTTGTCGTTGCGCCAGATACGCAGTTCGAGCCAGTCGGATAGCGCGTTCACAACGGAAATACCGACGCCGTGCAGACCGCCGGACACCTTGTAGGAGTTCTGGTCGAACTTACCGCCGGCGTGGAGCTGGGTCATGATGACCTCGGCTGCGGACACGCCCTCTTCGGAGTGCATATCGACCGGAATACCGCGACCGTTGTCGGTGACGGAAACCGAGTTATCGGCGTGAATTCGCACGGATACGTAGTCGGCGTGACCGGCCAGTGCTTCGTCGATGCCGTTATCAACGGCCTCGTAGATCATATGGTGCAGACCCGAACCATCGTCCGTGTCGCCGATATACATCCCAGGGCGCTTGCGGACAGCGTCCAAACCCTTGAGAACCTTAATGGAATCGGCGCCGTACTCTGCCGGCTTCTGCTCTTCTTCAGACATGCGGTTTTTCCCCGTATTCAGTCGTCAGAATATAGAAAATCGGCAGAGGAATGTCACGCCTCAGACCCCTGTTATTTCTGTTAAATAAAGGGGATAAGCACCCCGACGCCGATCAGCAGGACACCCGCCGTGATATTGGTCCGGCGCAGCGCCGTCGGAGAGGTCAGAAGCGCCCTCGCCTTGCCTATGAAAACGCTGAGAATGAGGTTCCCCGTTAACGGGACAATCGCCGACAAAAGCGCGATAGCGACCATGTCGGGCCAGCGCAAAGTGGTCAGATCAAAGAACCCCGGCATCATGCCCATGTAGAACAGGATCGCCTTGGGATTACCGAGGATCACGGCCAGTCCGGCCAGAAATCCCGCCCACATACCGGGGCGTGTCAGACGGCTGTCGGAGGCGATGGTTTTGTCCGCACTTCGGATCAGAAGAACGCCCATGACGACGAAGGTCAGGCAGGCGACCCAGCGCAGGAACTCCATAAAGCCCGCGAAGACCGACACGATCCATGTCACGCCCAGAATGGCGAGGAACGGCCAAAGCATATCGCCGATCACGACACCCATCGCCAAAGGCCAAGCCGCACGAAAACCGCCCGACATCGCGCGGGCGGTCAGGGCAACCCACACGGGGCCGGGTGTCATGAACAGCACGAAGAGAGCACCTGCGTAGAGCAGCAGGTCGTGGGCCGTGATTGTCACAGGGTGAGGCTTCCGTCTTCGCCAAGTTCCCAGAACGGGTTGTGGGCGACTTCCCAGACGTGACCGTCGATGTCGGCGTAATAGCCCGAATATCCACCCCAGAAGACTTTCTCGGGTTTTTTGAGCTCTTTGGCACCAGCTTCGATGGCCTTGGTAAATGCCTCATCCACTTCGGCTTCGGAGGCAAAGTTCTGCGCCAGTGTGATCGCACCGGTGCCCAGCGAAGTCTCGGACCGGTTCTGATCCTTGGCAAGCTCCACCGTCGGGAAAAGGCCAAGCGCCATGCCGTTCATCTGGTAGAAAGCAACGTTTTCCTGCTCCTGCGCAGGGGTCCATCCGAGCTTTTCATAGAACGCTTTCGAGGTGTCGAGGTCGTTCACGCCGAGCGTAATCAGCGTCACACGTTGCGGTGTCATGGATGGTCCTTTTGCGTGGTGATGGAGGTGCCCGATTCCTCGGTCACTTCCACATATTGAGCGCGATTTTCCAGTTCGGCAAACAACTCGGGTCCGGTGCCCGTCATAAACGCCTGCGCGCCCAACGCGGCGATCTCGTCATAGAGCGCGGCACGCCGTCCGGCGTCAAGATGGGCCGCCACTTCGTCCAGAAGCAGGATCGGCGGTACATCCAGCTCAAAGGCCAACGCCCGCCCGTTCGCAAGGATCAGCGAGATCAGCAGGGCCTTCTGCTCGCCCGTCGAACAATCAGCGGCAGGAACGCCTTTGGCTGCAAACGTCGCCCCCAGATCGCTGCGATGCGGGCCGATGAGCGTGCGTCCAGCGGCCATATCGCGTTGGCGATTGTCAGCAAAGGCTTGGCGCAGGTCATCCTCGCCGACAGGCGTGCCATCCGACTGAATGAGCACCAGGTCAGCCACGGGAAACGCGGTCTCTGCAGCTTGCTGCGCGTCGATCAGTTCGGAAATCGCCCGCTGGCGGTTGGCGGTGATGACCGCGCCCGCTTGCGCCATCTGCATCTCAAGAGCGGCGTACCAATGGGCATCGCGGACCATGTCTTTGAGCAAGCGGTTTCGCTCTCGCATGGCCTTTTCGTAGGTCAGGACGACCTCGGCGTGGTTCGGCTCGAAGCTCAGCGTGGTGCGGTCAAGGAACCGCCGCCGCCCCTCCGCTCCTTCAATCCAAAGGCGGTCCATCGACGGCACGAGCCACAAAACACGCGCAATCCGCCCCAAAGCCACCTGCGGCGCGGTTTTCCCGTCGATCCTGAGCTGACGGCTGGTGCCGCCCTCGACCCACGTATCGATCTCGTGCAGCTTGCCGCTCGCGCTCAGCTCCGCGGCGACCTTCCACCCCAGCCCCTCGGGACGGCGCACCATATCCTCTGCCGCCGCGCGCCGCAGACCGCGACCGGGGGACAGCATGGACACCGCTTCGAGGATGTTGGTCTTGCCCGCGCCATTGGGCCCGTAGATCGCCACGGGACGACCGTCGAACGCCATCTCGGCACGGCGATGCGAGCGGAAGTGCGACAGCTTCAGGGATTCAACAGAAAGGCCGCTCATGCGCGGCCCCCTGTTTCATTCTGACAAAAATACCTCCGCCGGAGGCATCCGGTTTTCGATCCGAAAACCGGAAACATCACACGCGCATCGGCATGACGACGTAGACGGCGCTGGTGTCGTTACCTTCGCGCATCAGAGTCGGATCGCCCGAAGAATTGAACATGAAGACAGCGTTCTCGCGGTCGACCTGGCTTGCGATTTCAAGGAGATACTTGGCGTTGAAGCCGATCTCGAGGCGCTCGTCACCGTAAGCGACGGCCAATTCTTCGGTCGCGGCACCGCTGTCGGGCGCGTTGACGGAGAGCACCAGACGGTCCTCGTCGAGCGACAGTTTCACGGCGCGGCTCCGCTCCGACGAGACGGTCGCAACGCGGTCGACGGCCTTGGCGAATTCGCTGGCGTCCACCTCGAGCTTGCGGGTGTTGCCTGCGGGGATCACGCGGCTGTAGTCGGGGAAGGTGCCGTCGATGACCTTGGAGGTCAGCGTCAGGTTCGGGGTCGCGAACCGGACCTTGGTTTCGGACACCGAAACCTCGATCTGCATCTCGTCGTCGTCCAGCAGCTTGCGCAGCTCGCCCACGGTTTTGCGCGGAACGATCACGCCCGGCATACCGGAGGCGCCTTCGGGGATGTCGGCATCGATGCGGGCCAGACGGTGACCGTCGGTGGCAACGCAGCGCAGAACCTTGCCGCCATCGCTATCGGCGACGTGCATGTAAACGCCGTTGAGGTAGTAGCGGGTCTCTTCGGTCGAGATCGCGAACTTCGACTTGTCGAAGAGGCGACGCAGGACCGGCGCGGGGCAGGTGAAGCTGGTATCGTAGTCCGAGGACGCCATCACGGGGAAGTCGTCCTTGGGCAGGGTCGCGAGGCTGAAGTTCGAGCGGCCGGCCTCGATCGACAGGCGGCCCTTGTTGCCGTCTTCGGTCAGGGTCACGAGCGCGCCGTCGGGCAGCTTGCGGACAATCTCGTTCAGGGTGACGGCGGCCACAGTGGTGGAGCCCGCACGTTCGACCTTGGCGTCGGCGCGATCAACGACTTCGATGTCGAGGTCGGTGGCGCGGAACATGACGGTATCGCCTTCGGCTTCGATCAGCACGTTGGCGAGGATCGGGATCGTGTTCCGACGTTCGACAACCGATTGTGCCTGCGCAACAGCCTTGAGAAGCGTTGCCCGTTCCATCGTGAATTTCATATCCATCGCTCCGCGTACTTGATCGGACCCCGACAGGTCGGGAGGAAAACCCTACCCGTTTCAATCTGCTTCTCAAGCCCTAATAACAGTGTTTTAGCGAGTTTTCTTGCAGTTACGACGACAGAGTGCGGCGCAGCAGCTCCAATTCATCCGAAAGCTGGCTGTCGGCCTCGCGAAGCTCGTCGATGCGGCGCACACCGTGCATGACGGTGGTGTGGTCGCGGCCACCGAACTTGCGGCCGATTTCCGGCAGAGAACGATTGGTGAGACGCTTTGCCAGCCACATGGCGACCTGACGCGGACGTGCGTAGGCACGCAGACGCTTGGGGCCGACGAGGTCGGACAGACGGATGTTGAAGTGTTCGGCCACGGCGCGCTGGATCTCGTCGATGGTAACGCGGCGGTCGGTGGATTTCAGCAGGTCGGCCAGACAATCCTGCGTCATGTCGAGGGTGATCGGCTTGCCGACCAGCGATGCCATGGCAAAGAGACGGTTCAGCGCGCCTTCGAGAACGCGCACGTTCGACGAAATGCGATGCGCGAGAAATTCCAGAACGCCGTCCTCGATTTCGAGGCCGGGGAACTGCGAGTGGAACATCTCTGCCTTGGTTTGCAGGATACCCATACGGAGTTCGAAGTCGGTCGGGTGCAGGTCAACGACAAGGCCACACTGAAGACGCGATTTGATGCGGTCTTCGAGGTCCTTGATCTCGCCCGGTGCGCGGTCGGCGGAGATGATGATCTGCTTGCGGGACTCAACTAGCGCGTTGAACGTATGGAAGAATTCTTCCTGCGTGGAGTCCTTGCCCGCGATAAACTGGACGTCATCGACCATGAGCACGTCCACAGAGCGGAACATCTGTTTGAAGTCGATCATACGGCGGTCTTTGAGCGCCGAGATAAAGCGGTACATGAACTGCTCTGCCGACAGATAGACCACGTTGAGGTTCGGATCGCGGCGGCGAAGCTCATGAGCCACGGCGTGCATCAGGTGGGTCTTACCTAGACCGACGCCGCCATAGAGGAAGAGCGGGTTGAAGGTGACGGGGCCACCTTCGGCAACGCGGCGGGCTGCGGCGTGCGCCAGCTCGTTCGGCTTGCCAACGACGAAGTTGTCGAAGGTATAGCGCGGGTCGAGCTGTGAATCCGGCAGCATACCGTCTTCGGCATAGGACGAACGCGCGGCAGGTGCGCTATCGGTTTTCGTCTTGGCCGATTTGGTCGGTGCAGTGGGAGCGGCTTGTTTTGACATGGCAGGGCGCATCGCGGCAGCCGTCGGGCGAATGCGGAACGACAGGCGTTCGGCGGGCACATCGAGGCGGCGGAACAGATACAGGATCTGGTCAGCGTAATTCTGCGTGACGTAGTTGCCATAGAAAGAGGTCGGCGCGACGAACTGGGCGACGCCATCCGAAACTTCTACGAATTCCAGCGGTTCAATCCAGTTGGCGAAGTTTCCTGCCCCAATCGTGTTCCTGAGGGTTTCGCAAATATTGCCCCAGAGTTCTTTTGTCATTTCCTGCCTGTCCATTTCGGTCGTCACGTCTTCTTTGTGCGAGCGGGTTGCCCAACCCCTTCACATCGAACCGTAAGGACAAAAAGAGCTGCTGCTCGCCTGACTCCCACACCAGGCGACCATGTCGCATTCTATGTCACTTACAGGTGGCCATCGGCGTACTGATGCCGGCCTCGTACTTTACAAAACGGGGGCGTTGCCATCGGGTTAGACCCGATTGCAGACAAGCAACGACCGTTGGCCCGCTACATAGCCTGTAGCGGCACCGTAGGATCGTATGGTCTTAGCGCGTAGAGAGTGTATCGCACGTTAAGGTTGAACCACGTGCGAACCCAATCACCGGCTTTCACCTGCTCCCCCAGGAACGATGTGAATCGCCTCGTGAAGTTAGCAACGGGGTATAATCCCCTCAACACAACAACGATCTTGACTCTGGCTTTGGGCAAAAAGAATCTCTGCGCGCCTTAAAAACAAGGCTGAGCGAAAGTATAGGGTGGCACGATAGCCACAAAAAAAACGCACCCGATTTGGGTGCGTTTTGTTCCCCTTGTATCAAGGGAAATTCACCGTTCTGTGAACAGAATCAAGCCAGTGCTTTTACACGCGATGCGAGACGCGAGATCTTGCGCGAAGCGGTGTTCTTGTGAACAACGCCCTTGGTGACGCCGCGCATCAGTTCCGGCTGAGCAGCCTTCAGAGCGGCAGCAGCAGCAGCCTGATCGCCCGATGCGATGGCTTCTTCGACTTTGCGGAGGTAGGTGCGGATGCGCGAACGGCGCATCTTGTTGACTGCGAAGCGGCGTTCGTTCTGACGTGCGCGCTTTTTGGACTGGGGCGTGTTTGCCATGTTCGTCTTCCCTTTCGAGGGGTCCGCGGGGGACCATCAATAGAATATCGTTAGCGCAACGGGCCCCACCGGGTTTTACGAACCGGCTGATTCTGGCCTAGCGGGCCTCACGCGCATGTATCGGGCGGCGTTTAATGCCCGCCGCCCTAAAAGGCAAGTGTTTTAGCGGTCGCGGAACTGCGGCTCGCGTTTCTCGAGGAAAGCGGCCATGCCTTCCTTCTGATCTTCGGTCGCAAAGAGCGAGTAGAAGATCGCACGCTCGTAGGCGAGACCGTCTTCGAGCGGCACTTCGTATGCGCGGTTCACGCAGTCCTTCGCAGCGGCGGCAGCCAGCAGCGATTTCTCTGCGATTTTCTCGGCAGCCGACGCGACTTCTTCTTTCAGCTTTTTGAGCGGAACGACGCGGGATACGAGGCCCGAACGCTCGGCTTCTTCGGCATCCATGAAGCGACCGGTCAGGTGCATGTCCATCGATTTGGACTTGCCAACGTAGCGGGTCAGACGCTGGGTGCCGCCGATACCGGCGATGACGCCGAGGTTGATCTCGGGCTGGCCGAATTTAGCGTTGTCAGCGGCGATGATGAAATCGCACATCATGGCCAGTTCGCAACCGCCGCCCAGCGCGTAGCCGGCTACAGCAGCCACGATCGGCTTTTTGATGTTGTTGAAGCGCTCGCCTTCGGTGGCAAAGAACTTCTCGGTGTACATATCGACGAAAGACTTCTTCGACATTTCCGAAATATCGGCGCCAGCGGCAAATGCCTTCTCGGAGCCGGTGATGACGATGCAGCGCACCTTCTCATTCTGGTCGGCAGCTTCGAGCGCCGAACACAGTTCGCCCAAAAGCTGGGAGTTGAGAGCGTTGAGAGCCTCGGGTCGGTTCAGGGTAATCGTGGCGACATACGCCTGAACGTCCACGATGATCGTCTCGTAAGCCATGAGCAGCCTCGGTAGCGGTTAACTTGAAACCAAGTGCTTAACACCGAGCCACGGGCGATCAAGCTATCTTTGGCATTGCGGACAGTGAAACGTCGACCTACCGCTTTGGGCGAATCGCTCGATTTTGCTTTGGCATCCGTCGGTTAGGCATGATTCACCCTCCCTGTCGTACACCTTGAAAGTGTGTTGGAAATACCCCAGTTCTCCGTCCGCTTGGCGGTAGTCGCGTAAAGACGAACCGCCTGCTTCTATAGCATCTGCCAAAACTTCGCGTATCAGCGGCACGAGTCCCGCGACCTCATGTTGGGTCAGGCTTCCTGCGAGGCGAGTGGGGGCGATTCCCGCGCGGTAGAGCACTTCGCAGACGTAGATATTGCCCAGACCAGCGACGATTTTCTGGTCAAGGAGCGCGGTCTTGATCGGAGATTTGCGGCCCGCCAGCCGCTCCACCAGATAGGATTCGTTGAAGTCGTTGCCGAAGGGCTCCGGCCCGATTCCCTTGAGCAGCCAGTGTTCCGCCTGCGCCTCGGTCGCCATCAGGTCCATCGCGCCGAAACGGCGGGCATCGTTGAAGGTGACGCGCGCGCCGTTCTCCATGTCAAAGACCACATGATCATGCTTCGCCGGCGTCGGGTGCGGATGATGGAATTCACCGATCGTGTGACCCGACACCGTCATGCGGCCCGACATGCCGAGGTGGATCAGCAGCGTCTCACCACTATCGAGGTCCGCGAGGATGTATTTCGACCGGCGGCGCAGCGCGTTGATGCGCTTGCCTGTCAGTCGCTCCGCCATGTTTTCAGGAAACGGCCAGCGCAGATCGGGGCGGTTCACCGCGGCATTGGAAATCAGGGCGCCTTCCATCGCGGGAAGGAGACCTTTGCGGACGGTTTCAACTTCGGGAAGTTCGGGCATCTGGACCTTTCTAGACCTGTCGGACCTTAAATCGGGCCAAGTGGTGCCGATTTTCAAGCCCCGCAGCATTTGACGCGGGGCATGGGACGCCACATCTACGTGATGGATGCGGCACAAAGGGGGTTTGTCACCACCCCTGAAAGATTATAACCCGTCCCCGACCATCAGAAGGCTTATGTGCGACATGACCGAGACCCCCGAAAACACCACTCACTTCGGTTTCCAAACCGTCAAGGAAGAGGAAAAGGCCGGAAAGGTCCAAGGCGTCTTCACCTCGGTCGCCTCGAAATACGACATCATGAACGACGTGATGAGCGTCGGCATCCACCGCGTCTGGAAGGACGCGATGATGGACTGGCTGGCTCCGCGCGGCGGTCAGAAGTTGCTCGACGTGGCTGGCGGCACCGGTGACATCTCGTTCCGTTTCCTCAAGCGGGCTGGCTACGGCCACGCCACCGTTTGCGATCTGACCGAGTCGATGCTGGTCGAAGGCCGCAAGCGCGCCGAAGCCGAAAGCATGGCCGAGAGCCTTGATTGGGTGGTCGGCGACGCGATGAAGCTGCCCTTCGCGAATAACACCTTCGACGTTTACACCATCAGCTTCGGCATCCGTAACGTGACCCGCCCGCAGGAGGCGCTGAACGAGGCGTACCGCGTGCTGAAACCCGGTGGTCGCCTGATGGTGCTGGAGTTCAGCCAGATCCCGAACGACATGCTTCAGAAGATGTACGACCTCTATTCGTTCAACGTCATCCCGCGCATGGGCAAGGTGATCGCGGGCGATAGCGAGAGCTACCAGTACCTCGTGGAATCAATCCGCAACTTCCCCGATCAGGAAACCTTCCTCGGCATGGTGAAGAACGCGGGCTTCGAGAACGCCAAATACCGCAACCTGTCGATGGGCATCGCCTGCCTGCACTCCGGCTGGAAAATCTGATGCGCGGCCCCCACAATATCTGGCGCCTGATCCGTACCGGCGCGACGCTCGAACGCGCTGGCGCGATGAACCATGCGCTCGACGCCTTTGAGGCCGGTCCGCTGCTGCGCGCTGTGGCCCGCACGCTGGCGTTTCCGTTCCGCTGGCTCGGCTACAAGGGTGACCCGTCGCTGCCGCCCGTGTCGCGTGCGCTGACGGCGCTGGGCCCTGCCTACATCAAGTTCGGCCAGATCATGTCGACCCGCCCCGACGTGGTCGGTCCCGAGATGGCGAACGAACTGCGCGTCCTCCAAGACGCCCTGCCCCCCTTCCCCGTGGCGATCGCCAAGGAAGAAGTCGAGCGCGAGCTGGGCATCAAGGTCGACGACGTATTCTCCGAATTCTCTGCCCCTGTGGCTGCCGCGTCCATCGCGCAGGTCCACAAGGCGGTGCTGAAAGACACCGGTGCGGAAGTCGCCGTAAAAGTCCTCCGCCCCGGAGTGGAGAAGGCGTTCCGCAAGGATATCGACGCGTTCTACTTCGCCGCGCAGATGGTCGAATTCCTATCCCCGTCATCGCGCCGCCTGCGCCCGATGGAGGTGATCCGCCACTTCGATGGCGTGGTTCAAGGCGAATTGGACCTGCGGCTCGAAGCCTCCGGCGCATCCGAATTCGAAGCCAATACCGCGGGCGATGCGGGCTTCTCTGTCCCGCCCGTATTCTGGCACCTGTCCTCCCGCCGCGTCATGACGCTGGGCTGGGTCGAGGGCGTCGGCTCCGGCGATAACGACGCGATTGACACCGCCGGACATGACCGTGCCCGCCTCGGTGCCCGCGTTCTGGAGCTGTTTCTGCTCCACGCGCTGCGCGACGGTTTCTTCCACGCCGACATGCATCAGGGCAACCTGAAGATCGGCGAGAACGGCGACATAATTGCCTATGACTTTGGAATCATGGGCAGAATTGATGAATATACACGGCGTGTATACGCGGAAATTCTGTTCGGTTTCATCCGCCGCGATTATCGCCGCGTGGCCGAGGTGCACTTTGAAGCGGGCTATGTTCCCGCCAATCAGGACATGGACGAATTCGCCCGCGCGCTGCGTGCGGTGGGCGAGCCGATCTTTGGGATGGACGCCTCGCGCATTTCGATGGGCCGCCTGCTGTCGTACCTGTTCGAGGTCACCGAACGCTTCGGCATGCAGACCCGTACCGAGCTGATCCTGCTGCAACGCACCATGGTCGTGGTCGAAGGTGTGGCCCGTTCGCTCGATCCGCACATCAACATCTGGGAAGTCGCACAGCCTATCGTCGAAGACTACATCAAGGAAAGCATCGGCCCCAAGGCCGTCATCCGCGACCTGTCCCGCACCGCGCTGGTCCTCGCCCGCTTTGGCCCTCGTCTGCCCGAACTTGCGCAGGCGGCATTGGTGAAGCAGGGCCATAATTCCGGCGACGATGAAGAGAACAATCACCGCCACGGCTGGTGGTTCGTCGGCGGCGCTGCGGTGTCGGGTCTGGTGATCTGGCTTCTTGCGCTGTCTGGCGCGTTTTAACTTCTGAGACCACTGATCGAGGCGGCGGGCGCTGTTCCGCCGCTCTCGAACACGAGCAACGGCCCGCTGGCGTCGCTGCGCACCTCTACCACCCGCGCATAGACCGACGCTGTTGTGGTCGCGGTCTGGGTGTCCCCTTCATACGATTCGAGCGCAAAGCTGTAGGTGCCTGGTGCCTTGCCGCTCCAGTCGATCGTGCTGCCGCCCACGCTCACGGGCATCCGCTGCACCTCGAACCCATCCGCATCCCTGACCACAAGGTCCGCGCTGTCCGCGCCCGTTGCGGCGGGCGGGATTTCGACGGTGATCGGCGTGTTCGCGTAGGTCGCCGTAGTCGGCGCGAGGACTTCTTTGCCCACCATCCCCGCGAAATCGGCCAGCGAGGCAGAGGCCATCAGGTCGGACAGCCCGGTGAGAAGATCGTTGGTCATGACCTGCTGTTCTACCGCCGAGAACGTCGCCAATTGTACAGCATAGTCCGACGGATCAGTCGGGTTCAGCGGGTCCTGATTCTGGAGCTGGACCGTAAACATCTTGAGAAACGTATCAAAATCCGACCCGATCTTGGAGCGGGCGGATGGCGTCGTGGGCGTGGTGGCCGAAGTGACTTCCATTGGGGTCTCCTAAATCCGGATGTCGATACCGGTCGTGATGCTTGGCCGCTCTTGAGGCGCGTCATCGTGGTGATTTTCGGGCGCCCTTTGCTGGCGTTTCTGCCGATCGCCGCGCGCTTCGACGTTCACCGACAGGCTGGCAAACCCGCTGCGCACCATCTCGTCACTCAGCACCGGCAGCGCGCGCTGAACCGGCTCGATCATCTGCCGCTCGGTCGTGACGGTAACGACGGCGGTGTCGTCGGCGGTCTCGATCCTGAGCTTCACGGGCGCGTCCTTACCCTGCGGGATGTCGACTTCGATCACGTCGGCAGTTTCCGACGCGATGACGACGCCGGATTCGTCGGAGGTCGCGGCACGAAGGGGGGCAATGTCGGGGGTGGCGGGCACCTCGGTGCGCTGTGTGGGCGGCTCGGACGTTTTGATTGGCTGGGGGGCGGATAGTAGGCCCGAAGCCGTTTGGGGAGAGTCTCGTTCGCGAGGGGCGGCAGGCGGGGTATCGGCGCTGGAGCCCTCAGTTGCTTTTGGAGTGGCGGCCTCAACGTATTCCGTCTGCCTCTCGGCCATTTGGGGCCCCGATTCGAAATGGTCAGGTGCCGGCACAACGGATGGCCCTTCAGCTTGAGCGGTTTCGACTTGGGTCATCTTTTTGGCAGACAGCGCTGTGTCGGTCTGGACTTCAGACCTGTCCACCGACTGCGTTGCGATCGTTGTGTTCGCCTCAGGTGTTTGCGGCGGCGCAACCCTATCCGGAATTGGCGGTTCAGTGATTGAGGGTGCATCGACAGTTGCCTCAGCATTTTCACGCGGTTTCGGCTCCTTGGCTGGCTCTGCTCTGTTCGCCGGTGGCTCATCGCTGCACTGCCGAGTGGGGACTTCAGTCAACAGTTGTGGCTGTTTGGAATCCGGCGTTGGTGTCAGTTCGCGGTTAGCCTGTGTGACTTCGACCACCGGCAACTCAGTGACCTCTGGCTCTTCCACCAAGATATCGCCACTTGGGCTTTCGATAGACACTTCGGGTACTTCCGCCTCTTCGACCGGCCCCGCTTCGAACTGCTCAACATCGACTTCGGCCGCAGCCTCAGGAATAGGCACAGGCTCTTTGACCAACACCATTCCCTGCGACACTTCGGCAAAAACCACTGCGAACTCCGCGCCGCTGTCGACGGGCGGGGCAGTCGAGGGAATCGGGCAAATCGGCAGGTCTGGGATCTGAAACGGAATCATCGGGGCTCCTGTGGCTCCCGATTTGATAGCCGATGAAACTTACCGAATATTTACCGCCGCGTTTCATGCTCGCTCTGACAACAAAGGAGCAACCATGCAAATCCCACCGACCGACCTGCGGCTTGCGGCGCAGAAAATCGAAAGCCAATTCCTGTCAGAGATGTTGAAACACACAGGCTTCGGCGGCGAGCAGAACGGCGCGGAGTTCGACACCTTCATGCGCGACGCCGTATCGGAAAAGCTCGTCGCCGCGGGCGGAATCGGCCTGTCGCAGACCATCCTGACCGCACTGGAGGCCCGCAATGACTGAGGCAGCGCGCGTTTTGAAGGCCCTCGCGACCGACCGAGAGGCGATTATTCACGGACAATTCGATCTAAATCCTGTGGAGTTTGATGCGGCCCTTCTGACCGAGGCCGAAGCCGTGCAAATCAGAAAGGAAGCCGCGCGAAACCTTGCGCTTCTCCAGCGCGCGCAGGCGGGGATTTCCGTTGTGCGTCAGCGGCTTGCCGATCTGTCGCTGCTTCAGGAGACCTTTGGCTACTATGATGCCGACGGGCGCAAGATGCCGCGCAAACCGCACAAAACCATCGACAGGCAGTCGTAAAATTCGCGAGCCGTTAGGGGAATCTTAGAACCTGCCCCGCACAGTCACATCAGATCCCGAATGGATCGCCGGAATCTCCGGACAGTCAGAACGACATTTCACCGAGCCGAACGGCTTCTGGCACACGGGCGCAAAAGCGCCAGCAAAAAGGACTCTGACTCATGTCCAGCATTCTGACCAACAACGGCGCCATGGTGGCGCTCAATACTCTCAAAAGCATCAACAGCGACCTGTCCAAAGTTCAGGACACGATTTCGACCGGTAAGGCCGTGAACTCGGCCAAGGACGACGCGTCTGTCTGGGCCATTTCTAAGGTGATGGAAGCCGACGTGAAGGGCTTCAAAGGCATCTCCGACAGCCTCTCGCTCGCCGAATCGAGCCTCGCCGTTGCAGCGGGTGCATCCGAAACGGTGACGGACCTGCTCACCGACATCAAAGGCAAGATCGTCGCCGCGCAGGAAGAAAACGTCGACCGTGACAAGATCCAGTCCGATATCAAGGCGCTCAGCGACCAGATCAAATCGGTTACCGGCGCGGCGCAGTTCAACGGCCTCAACTTCCTCGAAGGGTCGGATTCGGTCGAGGTGCTCTCCTCGCTCGACCGCGCTTCGGACGGAACGGTGTCTGTGTCCAACATCGCGATCGACCGTCAGGACCTGACCGCGTCGAAAGGTACGTTCGGAAGCGGGACATCGCTGAATGCGAACGCGACGGCGTCGGATACGACTGTGGCTTCGGCGGGGAACATCGCCAGTGTAACGATCAACGGCGACGCCGATATGTCGGACAATGCTTTCAGCATTGAGATCGGCGGCACAACGCTCGAATTTCAGAATAATTTCTTCAGCAATACTACCAACGACGTGTCGGCCACCACACAAGTCGTCGCAGCTATCAATGCTCTGGGCATTGAAGGCATCACCGCAGCTGTAAATGGCGGCACCCCAACCCAGATCGACATTACGTCGACCCGCGCGTTCGAAGATGTGAGCTTGTCCGCAACTGGTGATGCCACGGCCGGTGCAACCGAAATCGCCGAGCGCGCCGAAACCATCGACCTCTCCAACAGTGCAAGCGTGAACGACGGTGACGGTTACCGCGTCACGGTCGGCTCGTCCTCCTACAGCTATGTGGCTGGCAAGGGCGAGACGATGGAGGATGTCGCGAAGGGCCTGAAAGCTGCCATCGACGGCGGCAACATTGACGGCGTGACGACCTCTGTCACGCAGGACGAAACGACCGGCCAGTGGACGCTGAAGGTCGACAACGACGGCAGCGGTTCCGCATCGCTCGCCCTGACCGTCACCGGCGCGGCTGGCGGCGAAGCGTCGGGCGGTCTGTTCGGGCTCGACACTATCGACGTGTCCACCAAGGACGGCGCAAAAGCCGCGCTCGGCAATATCGACACGCTGATCGCCAATTCGGTCGACGCGGCGGCGGCTTTCGGTTCGGCCCAAGGGCGACTGGAGACGCAGTCGGACTTCATCGGCAAACTGTCGTCGGCGCTGAAGGCAGGCATCGGCAGCCTTGTGGACGCGGATATGGAGGAAACCTCCGCCCGCCTGCAAGCGCTTCAGGTGCAGCAGCAGCTTGGCGTGCAGTCGCTGTCGATGGCGAATCAGGCGCCGCAGTCGATCCTGTCGCTCTTCCGCTAAGGCCGGAGGGAGGGTGCGTAGCCCTCCCCCATTCACGATGAAATCGTGCCAATTCCGTCCCGAAAGGACTTTGCCTTGAACGCCATTATTCAGGCCCGCATGGGCTATGACCCGAAAACCGCCGTCAGCCGCCACCCCCGCTCGATGGAGCGGCTTCTGTTCGGCCAGATCACCTCGCGCCTGTCACGGGCGATTGCGGCGACCGACCGCAAAGCGCTGATCGAGGCGCTGCATGACAACCGCAAGCTCTGGACGACCATCGCGGTCGATATTGCGAGCGACGGCAATGGACTGCCCGATCAATTGCGAGGGCAGATTTTCTACCTCGCCGAATTCACGCAGCATCACTCCAGTCTCGTTCTGAAAGAAGGTGCAGATCCGCAGGTACTCGTCGATATCAATCGTGCCGTCATCGCGGGCCTGTCGTCGGAGGCAGCAGCATGAGCGGGCTCGTTCTGAAACTCGGGCCGGGTGAAAGGCTGCTGGTGAACGGTGCGGTCATCGAAAACGGTGACAAACGGTCCCGCATTTCGATCCTGACGCCCAAGGCGAATATCCTTCGCCTGCGCGATGCGATCCACCCTGACGAAGCCAACACGCCGGTCCGACGTGTCTGCTACATCGCGCAGCTTGTGCTGTCAGGTGATGCCGAGGAAAGCCAAGCGAAACGCCAAATCCTCAGCGGGATCGAGCAGCTCAGCCAAGTGTTCTGCGACCACGACAGCAAACAGGCACTGACCAAAGGGACGGGCGCCGCGTTGGAGGGCGACTACTACAAATGCCTCCGCCATCTGCGCACGCTCCTCCCCCGCGAGGACCGACTGATGGCGCAGTATTCATGAGCTTCCAGCCTGTCGTTCCGCTCTCCGGCTACGGCGGCTGGGTGTTCCTGAACCGGACGCTGGATCAGCAGAAGGACGCCTTCACACAGAGCGGCGAAGCGGCGCGAAACAGTGCCTATTTCAGCGAAACAATCAATCAGGTCGAAAGCGCGAAGGAACTGGTTTCCGACCGCCGATTAATGTCGGTTGCCCTCGAAGCGTTCGGATTGGGCGACGATATCAATGCCAAAGCGTTCGTGCGCAAAGTCCTCGAAAGCCCGACGGGTGACCGTGAAGCGTTGGCTGGGAAACTGTCCGACAAACGCTACGCCGCGATGGCCAAGGCGCTGGGATTCGGGGACGGGAAGCCGCTGACAAACGACCGTGTGGCGGACATCGTGGCCCGCTATCAGGACCGCAGTTTCGAGGCCGCGCTGGGCGAGGTCGACAACACGATGCGCATGGCGCTGAACCTCGGTTCCGCTTTGCAGGACATCGACAGTTCGGTGACGAGCGGCGACGGCAAATGGTTTGCCGTTATGGGCAATCCTGCGGTGCGCAAGGTGTTCGAGACAGCGCTCGGGTTCCCGACGAGTTTCGGTGCGCTCGACATTGATCAGCAGCTTGAGCAATTCAAAGAGCGCTCTGAGCGCGTGCTCGGAACGTCCGATGTTGCACAATTTCTGGCACCCGAGGGGCAGGAGAAACTGCTTCGGATGTTCTTCGTTCGCTCGGAGATGGCAAATCCGTCCGCCGTTCAGTCGCACATTCTGACGCTCTTACGCTGAGCGCCCCTCTAGCGTGCGCCGCAGGTCGGCAAACGCAGTGTCGACGCCGCCGGACGGTCGGGAAAGGAACTGCTCCAGACCGTTCCGCAGCTTGATCGCCCTGTCAACTTGCGGGTCGCTTCCGGCGGAATAGAGACCGGACTGGATCATCAACTCAGAGTGCTCATAGGCCGCCATCAGACTGCGAGCCTCTTTGATCAGCGCATTCTCGGCCTCATTCGCCGCAGCCGGCAAGGCACGCGATACAGAGCGAAGAACGTCGATGGCGGGGAATCTGCCGCGCTCGGCAATGTCGCGGCTGAGGATGACATGGCCATCGAGGACACCGCGCAGCATGTCGGCCACGGGTTCCTCCATATCCGAGCCAGCGACCAGCACGCTGTAGATCGCGGTGATGTCGCCTTCGCTCATAGGGCCGGGTCCGGCGCGCTCACACAGGCGGGCGATCGAGGCGGCGGTCGACGCCGGAAAACCACGCAAGTTCGACGCCTCTCCACTGGCGGCAGCGATTTCGCGGTGCGCTTCGGCGAAACGCGTCACTGAGTCGACGAATAGCAGCACGTGCTTACCCAGCGCGCGAAAATGCTCGGCCACGGCGGTCGCGGACAGTGCGCAACGCCTGCGCATATTGGCGGACTGGTCGGAGGTCGCCGCGACGACGACCGAACGCGACAACCCCTCGGGACCGAGGACGTTTTCGACGAACTCCCGCACCTCGCGGCCGCGCTCCCCGACCAACGCAATGACGACTACGTCGGCGGCCATGCCTCGGGCAAGATTGGCGATGAGCGTGGATTTCCCCACACCGGAGCCCGCGAAAAGACCGATGCGCTGGCCGCGCACGATGGGCAGCATGGTGTCGAAAACGGCAAGACCAGTGGGAACCCGTGCGCCGAGTGGGCGTCGGACATAGGCATCGGGTGGGTTGCGGTTGAGCACGACTGTGCGAAGACCGTCCAGCAGCGGTCGCCCGTCCAAGGGCCTGCCATCCGGGTCGATCACACGGCCGATCCATGAGGTATCGGGGCGGAAATGCGACTGGCCGCGATGAATGACGGTGTCACCCAGCTTTACTCCACGGGTCGGGCCGTCGGTCATCAGGCGTACATCCGTTTCGAGGCCGATGACCTCCGCTTTGATGCGAGCGCTGTCGGTGACGACCTCGACCTCATCGCCAATTCGAACGGTTTTGGGCAAACCTGCGACCGACAAAATATCGCTACAAATTTTCGAGACTGTCCCAGCGCAATTCTGCATTTTTACGCGCTCGATTGCCGCACCTGCACGCTCAAAAACATTGTCTGTCATGGTCGCTCCTTTGCCTCTCAACCCCTTCTTAAGGAATCGGGGTTAAGCAGAGGTTGAAGCAATCGAGGGAGAAGCCCCGATGATAGAAAACGCAGCACTTTTCCGGATCGCGGGCGCCATGTCGGCCTATGCGGGCAGCCGTCAGAGCGTCATCGCAGAGAACATCGCGAACGCGGACCGGCCTGGTTACCATGCAAAAGGCGTGACGCCTTTCGAGACAACGATGGAGCGCGGGCTGGCGTTGAAAACGACCGGCGCGGGCCACCTGAAAGCAGGCGGAACCGCCGCAACGTTCGATACCGGCGCAGCGGTGGCGCTTGAACAGCAGATGGTGGAGGCGGTCGACGCCCAGCGCAACCACGAAAAAGCGCTCGCCATCTATCGGCATGGGCTAACCGTTTTGCGCACCGCGTTGGGGCGGGCGTAAACTATGGCTGATTTCACCCAAGCGCTCGGCATTTCCGCCTCTGGCATGACTGCGCAGACCGCGCGGATCGGGCGGCTGTCGGAAAATATCGCGAACGCGGATACGCCCGGCTATCACCGCAAGCTGGTCAGCTTCGATGCCGAGGTGCAGCGCGGTCAGCAGACCGGCCGGATAAAGGTCGGACGCACGTCGCTCGATCAATCGCCGCTTTCGCAGATTTACGATCCCTCGCATCCGCTGGCTGACGAGACGGGCCACTACAACGGCTCCAACGTCGATCTGCTGGTCGAAATCGCCGACGCCCGCGAGGCGCAGCGGTCTTACGAGGCCAATCTCAAAATGTTCGAACAGATCAAGCAGATGTCCTCGGGCCTTCTTGATCTGCTGCGTCGCTGAAGGAGCACGCTATGGATATCTCTTCACGTTTTGCCACGCAGGCTTACGCCGCCAACAAGCCCGCCACCACGCCCGCGCAAGGGGACGGCGGCACGGTGCTGGGAAAGGCAGAGGATTTTGCCGAAACGCTGCGCGCCAGTGAAACAACGGCGATCGCATCGATGACAGGCGGCGCGGACGCGCATTCGCTGGTGCAGGCTCTGGCGCAGACCGAGCTCGCGGTCGAAGCGGCAGTGACCATCCGCGACAAGGTCGTCGAGGCGTATCAGGAGATCCTGAGGATGCCGGTATGATGAGCGAAGGCGCGATTTTCGACGTGCTGCGCGCGGCGCTCTGGGCCGGCGTGGTGATGTCAGCCCCGCTGCTCGCGGTGTCGCTGATCGTCGGGCTGGTGATCGGCCTGTTCCAAGCGCTCACCTCCATTCAGGAAAACAGTCTCACGTTCGTGCCGAAACTGGTGTGCATCGTCGCGGTGTTCTGGGCCTCGATGGGGTTCATGACGCAGACGCTGGTGTCGCTTTGGCGCGATACGCTGGTGCCGATGATCGCGGGGGCATGATGGACGCGATTACCACAAGCCTCAGCCGTCAGTCGGGGCTGATGACCGAAATGCAGACCATCGCGAACAACATCGCAAACACGAATACGACCGGTTTCAGGTCGGCGGGGGTTACGTTCTCGGAGTTTCTGAATAGCGCCGGATCAGTCTCTATGTCGGCGGCCCGAGCGCATCATTTTTCGGTCGCGCAGGGCGCTTTGGCGCAGACAGGCGGGACCTATGACCTCGCTATCGAAGGGGACGGCTTCTTTCTGGTCGAAACGCCGGAGGGGCAGCGCCTCACAAGGGCGGGGAATTTCACACCGAACGAGATGGGCGATCTGGTGACGATGGACGGGCATCCCGTGCTCGATAGCGGCGGATCACCTGTGTTCGTGCCGATCGGCGCAGGCTCGGTCGGCATCGCGCCGGACGGGACGATTTCGGCGGACGGGCAAATCGTGGGGCAAATCGGCATCTGGCAACCGACCGACCCGCTGACGATGCGCAGGACCGAAGGCACGCGGTTTTCGGCGGACGGCTATGAACCTGCCGAGGGGCGCATGGTTCAGGGATTTGTCGAGCAGTCCAACGTCGATCCGATCCTCCAGATCAGCCGTCTGATCGAGGTCCAGCGGGCCTACGAATTGGGCCAGAGTTTCAGCGAGCGCGAGGACGAACGGGTCCGAAATGCGCTCGGCACCATCACACGATAGGAGACAACCATGCGCGTCCTTGCGATCGCGGCCGCCGGAATGAGCGCCCAGCAAACTCGGGTCGAGGTGATTTCCAACAACCTCGCGAACATGAACACCACCGGCTTTGACCCGCGGCGGGCGGAGTTCGCGGACCTTCACTATCAGCAGGCCATCAGGCCCGGTACAATCACCGCAAGCGACGGGACGGTGATGCCGACGGGCGTGCAGCTCGGGCTTGGTGTGAAGCCGACCGCCGTGTCCGTCATGATCCAGCAAGGCGCGCTGGCCGCGACGGGCGGTGATCTGGACGTGGCCATCGAAGGCGCAGGCTATCTGGAGGTCATGCAGCCGAACGGTACTTCGGGCTATACGCGGGACGGTGCGCTCAAAATCTCCGCCGACGGTCAGATCGTGACGTCGGAAGGCTACGCCGTGATGCCAGGCGTGACGCTGCCTGCTGACACGAATTCTGTGTCTATCTCAGCGGAAGGTGAGGTCTATGCTCAGTTTGCCGACCGGATCGAGCCGGAACTGCTAGGCCAATTCAGCCTCGCCATGTTCACCAACCCCAAGGGGCTGGAGGCAACGGGCAGCAACATGTTTGCGGAGACCACGGCCTCCGGTCCTGCGCTGGTGTCTACCCCGGGCCAAGACGGACTGGGCGTGCTACGGCAGGGGTATCTGGAGGACTCCAGCGTCGATGCCGTGCGCGAAGTCACCGACCTGATAGAGGCGCAGCGGGGGTACGAGATGAACTCCAAGGTGATCACCGCCGCCGACCAGATGCTCAGCGCGATGGTGCAGGTCCGATGATCCGCGCGTTGATATTGTGCCTCGTGGCCTCGCCTGCTTTGGCGGATACGGTCGTCGCCGCGCGAACGATCCCGCCACGCACCGTGCTGATGGCGGAGGACTTGAAGCAGATCACGCAGGACATTCCTGGTGGTATCGCGGACGCGGCGTCGATCATCGGCATGGAGGCCCGTGTCGCGCTCTACGCCAACCGCCCGATCAGCGCGGCGAGCCTGAGGATGCCCGCCGTGGTCGAGCGCAATCAGGTGATTACGCTGATCTACGATACCGGCGGCATGATGATTTCGACCGATGGCCGCGCGCTGGATCGCGCCGGACCGGGGGAGGTGATCCGCGTGATGAACCTCGGGTCGCGCAACACGGTGAGCGCCAAAATCGGTGTGGATGGAGCTGCTTATGTGGGCCGTTAGAATCGCCGTCGCCGCGCTCTGCCTTTCGGCCTGCGCACCGCTGGGCCGCATCGGACAGCCGCCGGAAATGTCGCCGCCCGTCGCCACCGTGGAACACACCGCGATGATGACGCCCGCGTTTCCATTCGCCGAAGAGACCGAACCCTACCGCCCCGCGCAGACCGCGTCGCTCTGGACGGGCGAGCGCGGATCGCTGCTCGGGGAGCGCCGCGCGATGACGCGGGGCGACATCCTGACCGTAGTGGTGGAGATCGACGAGGGCGCGCAGATTAACAACTCCTCCGACCGCTCGCGCCGCGCCTCGCAAGAGATGGAGATCAACGACCTCTTCGGTTGGCCGCAGCGGATGGACGAACGGCTGCCGGACGGTGCCTCGATGGGATCTGCGGTCGGGCTCGGGTCGAACAGTAGCGCGCGGGGTGATGGCTCCATCCAGCGGAGCGAGAAACTGACGCTCCGCGTGGCGGCGACTGTGACGGATGTGATGCCCAATGGCGTGCTCGCCATCCAAGGCAGCCAAGAGGTCCGCGTCAATTTCGAGATGCGAGAGTTGCTGGTCTCCGGCTTCGTGCGGCCGATCGATATCAGCCGCCAGAACGAAATTACCTACGACAAAATCGCCTCCGCCCGCATTTCCTACGGCGGCGAGGGGCAGATTTCGGACATGCAGCAACCGCGTTACGGCCAGCAGATCGCCGAAGCGCTTTTGCCGTTCTAAGGGGGCGAAATGCGGCTTCTGATACCCGTTCTGTTTTTCATCATCGGCATCGCGGCGGGCACGGGCGCGGGGTATTTCCTGCGCTCGGACGAGGCGCGGCACGAAGCCGCCGAAGAGCACGCACCCGCCGAGGAACACGAGACCACTGCGGCCTACGCCAAGCTGAACAACCAGTTCATCGTCCCCGTGGTCGAGGATGCGGAAATGCGGTCGGTCATGGTGCTGTCTTTGTCGTTGCAGGTGCCCGAGGAGGAAAAGGATGGCGTCTACGCGGTGGAGCCGAAGCTGCGAGACGTGCTGTTCTCCGCCCTGATGGAGCACGCGAACCTTGGCGGATTTTCGGGCAATTTCACGAGCGCGGACAAAATGCGCACGCTGCGGCAGGTTCTGAAAGAAGCAGCCGATGTGGTTCTGCCTCACGTGGTCGAGGATGTTCTGATCCTCGACATCGCGCGTCAGGACGTGTGATTTCGCCGCTTTAGGCTCTGATTTTCGATTAGCTTCTTCACCGCCTGCTGCTTGCCAAGCGCGGTGAACAACCCAGCGCGCGCGCGCTCCTTCGCCGCGAGGACTCGGCTGAGTTCGATGTTCAGCGCGCGGCGGCTTTCGGCAATCCAGCTCTGCCATTTCAGATCAGCACCGGCTAAGGCGAATGGAGAAATTCCGTCGGGCGTGACTGGGGCTTTCAGCTCGACCAGCCGCTGTCGCAGGTGCTGTTCCTGCCGGTTAAAATCCGCCACTTTTGCCAGTTCGGCGGCATAGACCGCATCGGTAAGCTGTTGCAGCTTGGGTAAGTTCTTCATCGGGCTCGCTTCTTCAGGGCGTCGGCAAACCGGATGGCCGCAGCGACAGCGCGGTAGTGGTCAGGACGGATCGGCTCGCCGACTTTGACGGTCGCATAGAGCGCCCGCGCCGCCGGAGGGTCGGATCGCACGGGCACGGCATATTCAGCGGCCAGATTGCGGATCTTTGCCGCAACCTCGTCGACACCTTTCGCCACGCAGATCGGGGCGTGGCCCGACGCTTTGTCCCACTTCAGCGCGACCGCGTAGTGGGTCGGGTTCACGATCACCACATCCGCCGTCGGCACGTCCGCCAGCATCCGGTTCATGGCGATGTCGACAGCCTTTTGACGGCGCTGCTGCTTGAGCTGCGGATCGCCTTCGCTTTCCTTGGTTTCGTCCATCAACTCCTGACGGCTCATGCGGTTACGCCGGTGCAGTTCGGCCCGTTGCCACATGAAATCGACCACGCCGATGATGGCAGAAAGCAGGATCACAGCGGCAAACGCCTGCGCCGCGAGCCACATCATCGCACCGACCGCCTGTGCCGGCGTCATCCAGATCGCCCGCGTGATGTTGGGCAGCCCTCGGGCAATGACGACGGCCAGAACGGCACCGTAGAGCATGAGTTTGGCTGCGCTTTTCGCGAATTCGAACAGCCCTGCCCGCCCGAATTTCTGCTTGGCGTTCTTCAGCGGATTAATGCGGTCGGCCTTGGGCGCAAGCTTGGTTGGCGCGAATATCACGGCGCGCTGGGCAACAAGCGCCAAAGCAGAGGTCAGCAGCGGGACAAGGAACCAGGCAAGGGTCGGAAGGGCGATCTGGCCAAGGAGCCGCCCCAGCAATGGTCGGTCAATCTCGGTCCGGCCAGCGTTTTCGAGCAGTGCCATGAACATGGTGCCGAGGTCGCCGAAAGACGCCCCGATCGTCATAAGCATCGCGATCAGCAGCCCACCCCATGACGCCGCGGTGACGAGGTCGAGCGATTTGGCGATCTCCCCGCGTTTCCGCGCATCGTCGAGCCGTTTTTGCGATGGCTCGAACTGCTTGTCGTCGTCCTCGCTCATGGTGCGAGCATCCGGTCCAGCGCCTCGATCCAGAGGCCGAGGATGAGCGGGGCCATAACGATCAGGAGAAAAATACCGCCGAGCATACTCACCGGCGCGCCGACGATGGTCAGGATGAACTGCGGCATCGCGCGGTTCATAAAACCAATGGTGAGGTTGTAGAGGAGCGCGCCGATGACGAACGGCGCGGCGAGCGAAAAGGCGAGCGCGAAGGTGGAACTGATCGTCTCCAACCCCGCCTGCATCATGTTAGCGGCCGAGATGAGATCGCCTACAGGCGCGATCTGGTAGGTCGCGATCAGGTAGGCGGCGAGCTTGACATGCAGTCCCAGCGCGCAGGCGAGCGCGAGGCCGGCGACGCGCAGGATCTGGCCTGCTACGGGCAGCGGCTCGGCGCCAGCGGTGTTGCCGAACAGCTGTGAAAGGGACATCGACTGCCCGATAATCGTGCCCGCAGTTTCAAGCGCGATCACTACGAGGCGCAGCAGAATGCCCCAGAAGAGGCCGTTCAGGGCCTCGACAATAATGGCGATAATCTCCTGATTTAGGGTCTGTTCTGCCGGGATCGGCACAATCGGCCAAAGCATCACCGTGTAGGCCAGCGCGATCCCGAGGCGGATGCGGACGGGCAGCGTCATCTCTCCGAACGCGGGGGCGAGGGCGATGCAGGCACCAATCCGCGCGAGGAGGATCATCGCCGCCCAGACCGCCTCCGCCCCGATATCGGCGAGCGTCATGCGGGCACCAGACCGACGAGCGCGGGTTTGGCGGAGAGGCCGATTTCCTCGAAGCTGATAACCGGGTTCGACACGCCGCGCGCGGTCAGGATCGTGCGCAGGAACCTCCGCCGTCTGGCGTTCGTGACGATGGCCGCTTGAACGCCGTTACCCGCGATTTCGGACGCCTTTTCGGCAATAGACTTGCCAAGCTGGTTGAACACATCGGGCGGCAGAGCGACGTCCGCACGCTCGCCCGCGATCTGGTAACGGGTGAACGTGTCCTCCCACTCCTGCGCGAGCTGGATTAACGGGAGCGTGCCGTCGCTGCGTTTGTACTCGGCTATGATCTGGAAACCGAGCCGCTGGCGGACGTATTCGGTCAGCATTTCGGGGGTTCCGTAGGTGGCGCGTCCCTCGGAAATCGCCTCAAGGATCAGTGGCAGATTGCGGATGGAGACCTGCTCGTCCAGCAGCAACCGCAGGACACTCAGCAACAAATCGGTCGGCACACGGTCCGGGATCATGTCGTTCAGGAGCCGCTTATTCGCTTCGCGCCGCCCGCCATCCGACAGGTTGACCATCTCGTCCAGAATACGGGCCAGCGCCCGCTGGCTCATGAGGCGCGGGAAGTTGCGTTTGATGATCTCAAGGAGGTGCGTGGCGAGCACTTCATTCGGCAGTACCGTCGTCAGCCCCTCGATCAACGCGGTGTCCTGATCTTGCGGCGCGATCCAACGCGCGGGCGCACCATAAACCGGCTCGGTGACCGTTTCGCCGGAAACAGGCGGGTTTGTGCCGTCGGGGAGCAGCGCTAGAATACGGCCGGGGCGCAATTGATCGGTCGCTTGCTCCACGCCCTGAATGCGGATCGCGTAGTGACCATCCGGCAGCATAGCGCTGTCCGTCATCCGGATTTCCGGAAGGATCAGACCGTACCGCGTCGCAACGTGCTGGCGCATACTGACAATCCGCGCGTCGAGGCCCGTCACGGGATCGAGAACCATTTCGATCAGATCAGGCGCGAATTCTACATGGATATCGTCGAGGTCCAGCATGTCGCCGAGTGATGCTTCGGGCGGAGGCAGCTTTTCAGCGGGCATATCCGGTTCATCCGGCTTTGAACGGGCGAAATACGCGCAAGCGCCGAGGACACCGGCGCCGACGATAAATGGAATGAACGGCAGGCCCGGCACAAATGCGAAGAGCAACATGAGCATCGCGACCGTCGCCAAGGCGGCCGGATGTTTGCCAAGCTGTCCTACGAGCGCGATATCGGTCGCACCTTTGGAGCCGCCACGCGCCAGCAGCAGTGCCGAGGCGATGGAGATGACGACGGCAGGGATTTGACTCACAAGACCGTCGCCGACGGTGAGGATCGCATAAGTCTCAAGCGCTTTGCCAATCGGCATCCCGTGCATAGCGGTCCCAATGATCATGCCCATGACGAGGTTGAGGCCGGTAATCAAAAGGCCCGCCACGGCATCGCCTTTGACGAACTTTGATGCGCCGTCGAGCGAGCCGAAAAACGTCGTCTCCGCCTGTTCGACCTCGCGGCGGTGGCGCGCCTCGGCATGGTCGATCGCGCCTGCGCTCATGTCGGCGTCGATGGCGAGCTGCTTGCCCGGCATAGCATCAAGGGCAAAGCGCGCGCCGACCTCTGCCATGCGGGTCGCGCCTTTGTTGATGACTACGAAATTTACGATCAGCAGGACCGAAAACACGACGAGACCCAGCAAGACAGAACCGCCCATGACGAAATAGGCGAACCCTTCGATCACCTGCCCTGCAGCGCCGGTGCCTGTGTGCCCCTGCCCGATGATCAGCTTTGTGCTGGAGACGTTGAGCGCGAGTCGCAGCATGAGCGAGGCAAGCAGAACCGTGGGGAAGGCCGAAAAATCGAGGGGCCGTTCGATGAACAGCGTCACCGTAAAAATCAGGATCGCGAGCGCAAAGGAGGCAGCCAACCCGATATCCAGAATGATCGCCGGCACAGGCAGGATCATCATGACGATGACCGCCATCAGCGCAAGCGCGAGGAGAACGGTAGGCCGGAATAGGGTCGAAATCTGGGTCATATTCGCAATTCTTGCGGTTATGATCCGACGCTAATGCCCAAAGGTTTACAATTCGTTTGCGGCGGCAAACCCCATGCGATGAAGGCGCTCGTTGATAAGGCCCTGAAGGGGCGGCGGGAGGTCTTTGATCGTAAGCGCAACTGTGAGGAACTCGGCGTCGTCAGCGGTTTCGACGAGGGTTCGGACGATGTCGGGGAGTGCCGCGTCAGGGGCAATGTCGAAAGCCTGAGCATAGAGGCCCGACTGACTGGCAAGTTCCGCTAGCTGACTGATCTTCTCGCCATATTCGGGGGCACGCCGGATGGTGAAGGCATAAGCCGCGATCGCCTCGAAGTCTCGGACCGATATCTGAGGCTTAGTCGCGAAGAAAAGGTCGAAGGCTTCACCCGCTTGTTCGCTATCTAGTGCGGCTAGCAACAGTGACTTTGCCCCTGAAAAATCTCCTAGACCGAGCGCGAGTCTTGCGTGGGCCAGCTTTGTCGGCTCGGGCGTCATCGCGATAATCGCGGCAGTAGCGGAAAGGTCTTGAGCCGCGATCAAGCGGACGATCAGGCGGTCGCCAAGCGCGTTGCGCAGGTCCGGCGGCAGGCTCCGAAACGTACGCTGGATGGCTGCGGGGTCAGTGATTTGCGCACCGGACGCAGCCGCCCAAAGATGACCGATGTCGCCGCAGGATGACTGGGTGGTGAGAGAGCTATGACCGGTCAGCAGTGCGGTGATGATGGATCGGGTCGCAGGACTTGTGGCCAAAGACTCCGCCTCTTCAGGCAGTCCGTAGTAGAGGTAGGTTCTGGCGAGTGCCTCGCGTGCGTCATCGTTCAGGCTATCGAACCCTTCGGCCATGCGCGATATCGCGTCTTCCATGTCAGCCTGAAACTCGCCCGTTCCCCAAGTCGCGACATCAAGGGCGTCGGCAGGCAAGCAACCTGTGCGATCCATCTCAAGGTCAGTGCGGGTTCCAAAGGCATCCTGATAAGTAATCCCGGCTGAGTTGGGGGCGGATTTCAGGTCAGTGAGTGGATCAATGAACGCAGCCGACGCTGCGCGAGCGATATTCGCGGCGAAAATCTGTTGCTGCATGGGTGGCAATTCGAGCGGCACCGGTCGTTGCTCGACCACAATCGGTAGGGTGATCGCAGCAGGCTCGCGGATGTCGATGATGAGATTACCGTCCTCTGTGTCAGCGAACGCCTGACAGTGACACCCAAGGGTGAGGTAAAGCGTGCCCTCTCCGCTCACTGCGGTTAAACGCGTGCGGTCGATGCGGGTGAAAATCTCGCGGGTGTCAAAGTCGCTGCCCACAACGGTGAGTTCGTAGTTTCGGCCCCGACTGACCAGATCCCATTTCCGTGCGCCGATTGGAATGACCAGCCGCGTGAAAGCGCCGTGCTCGCCGCTCCAAACAGGGAGTGTGTCGGCATTCACTGAGACCCCACAACACACCAGCAATAGCCAAAGCCACCTCATGCGGCTTCCTGCTTGAGGGTGCGGAGGGCCTCGTCAACTTCATTGAATTCGGGTCGCGCATGGCTAGGGACGTTCTGACGGCCAACCTCAATGCAGATATTCGGGGCGTGATTGTGGAGGTTGGCGACGAGCACCTCCCGAATCAGCTGATAAAAATGACCATCCTCCGCGACGACCTGTTTGAGGCGCGCGGCAAAGGGGCCGATCAGCCCGTAAGCGAGAAAGACGCCGAGGAATGTGCCGACGAGCGCGCCGCCGATCATTTCGCCAAGAATTTCAGGCGGTTTGTCGATAGAGCCCATCGTCTTGATCACCCCGAGCACCGCCGCGACGATGCCCAAAGCGGGCAGCGCGTCGGCTACGGATTGCAGCGCGTGGGTGGAGTGCTCGGCATCGTGGCGCGCGGTCTCCATCCGCTTATCCAGCACCTCTTCGACCTGATGCGGGTCGTCATAATTCATAGAGGCGGAGCGGAAGGTATCGCAGATAAGGGCCACGGCCTCGCCGTCGGCCAAAATCTTGGGATAGCGGGCAAAAATCGGCGAATCCTGCGGGGTCTCGATATGCGACTCCAAAGCGACGGGGCCAGCACGGCCGACGCGGATCAGCTCGTAGAGCAGGCAGAGCAAATCGCGGTAGTCAGCGTGCTTCCAATGCGGGCCCTTGAACACTTTGGCCACATCGCGCGCCGTGTGCTTGATGCCGGAGAGGTCGTTCGACAGCACAAATGCCCCAAGCCCTGCGCCGCCGATCATGATCATCTCGTAAGGCAACGAATGGAGGATGATCTCCAGATGGCCACCGGCGAGCGTGTAGCCGCCGAAAACCATGACGAAGATCAGGACAATGCCGACAACACCAATCATAGAATCACACCCGTTATGAACTCGGGGATATGAGTGGCACAGCAGGGGTTAAGGACGTGTAAGCGCCTCATCCACCGTGACATTGGTGAAGCGACCCGCGAGCACAGCAGAGATTGTGTAGGCGGTTTCGGGGGACATGCCCGACATGATCGCAGCGGCGGCATCGGGGCGCATCCGCGCAAGGAAACCGGCGGCAAAATCGGGGTCCATCGCGGTGAATAGCGCGGTCGCGTCACGCGGTTTCATGTTCTGATAGACCTCCGTCAGCCGCGCAAGGTCGTTTTCCACCGCGTTGTCAGCGAGGTTCAGCATGTCCTCAAGGCTGGCCTTGGTCGCCTCCATTTCAGCGATGTGGGCGGTGAGTGCTTCTTCCTCTTCGGCGATCTCGCGGGCGCGGGTGTTCAGGATATCCTCCCGCTGATCAAGGCGGTCACTGCGGTCGTTCAGCGCGGCTAGCACTTCGGGCGTGGTATCAACGCAAGTCTCTACTTCGTCCGCGAGAACAGCTGGAATTTGAATACCGCCCGACAGCCGCAAAGCGCCCGAGCCGATCAGGAGAATCGACAACGCAAGCAAGAGCCGAGGGGAGCGTTTCATTGATGATGCCCCGAGAAAAACGCGCTCATCGGTTTTTTTGGTTGCTCCGGCAGATCGTGCATCGAGGCAAGCAGCAGCTCAAGGCGAGACGCCGCTGCCTCCGCCCGCTGGCTGACGTCCGACAGGCGGTCGACGCTATCTTTGGCCGAAACGCGGGCGTTCTGGAGGGCGGTCGTCATCTCGTCCACCTGCCCCGACAGCACCGCCACTGCGCCACCGACGCCTTTGCGCAGATCTGTGAGTTTTTGCAGCCGCCGCGCGAGGACGTGGCAGTAGATACCGGCGCCGAATGCACCGAGGGTGAGCAGAATATCAGCAATCAAATCCATGACTTAATCCAATACAAATTCCATAATCAGCACGCTCTTGACGGCACTTTCGCCAGTTACGAGCCGCGCCCGGTGGAGGAGATGGGAGCGCAGTTTTTCGAGGATTACAGGGTCTTCGAAGTCGGACGGATGCACCGCCCTGAGAAAGCTGTTGAAGATATCGACAATGCGGGGCGACATCGCCTCGACCTCAGCGCGGGCTTCGGGTGCGACTTCGAGCTGGGCGGTGAAACGCAGGTGTTTGCCATCCGGCAAAGAGACGATCAGCGGGTCGACGGGCACAAAAGCCACGCCAATGTCATGGCTTTGCGCGCCATGGCCGCCGCCGAATTCCGGCAGCATCCCGGCTGTGGCCGCATAACCACCCGCCCCGCCGATGAGCGCGAGCACGGCACCGATAACGAGCGGCTTTTTGTTCGATGACTGCGCAGTGTCAGGCATGGTCAGCTCCCTTCTGGATCGAAGCTGTTCTACGACAGCAGTCACTAACCGATTGTTAAGACTGATCTGCAAAATTCGCCTTGAATGAACCGGAGGCGAGCCGTGGACAGAATGTCGGCGATCAAAGAAAAACTGGGCGAACACCGCAAATGGGTGGCCATCGGCGCCGCAGGTTTGGTGTTCCTACTGATTCTCGCGATGGCGCGCGGTGTCGCGCAGCCCGAGATGTCGGTGCTCTATTCCGGCCTTGATGATGCTGCCGCAGGCGAGGTCATCGCTTCGCTGGAAACACAAGGCACGCCCTACGATGTGCGCGGCGGGACGATCTACGTGCCGAAAGAGGATCGCGATATGCTGCGTATGCGGCTCGCGGGTGAGGGACTGCCGAAAGCGGGCACACAAGGCTACGAACTGCTCGATACGCTGAAAGGGTTCGCGACGACCTCCCAGATGTTCGACGTCGCCTATTGGCGCGCGAAAGAGGGCGAGCTGGCCCGCACCATCGTCGCCATGCCGCAGGTCGAAGCCGCGCGGGTCCATATCTCTGTCGGTGAGGCGCGGCCATTCGCCCAGGACGTTTCGGCCACTGCTGCGGTGACGGTCACAACACGCGGCGGTGCGCTCAATGCGCGGCAGGTGCAGGCGCTGCGGTATCTGGTCTCCTCGGCCGTGCGGCAACTGTCGCCCGACGACGTGGCCATTATCGACGGCACGACGGGTTTGGTGTCTGGGCAGGACGATACGCCGGCCTCCGATACGCAGGCGGACAATCTGCGGGCGAAGGTCCAACGGCTACTCGACGCGCATCTCGGCTACGGTAACGCTGTGGTCGAACTGACGCTGGATACGGTGCTCGAAAGCGAATCGATTACCGAGCGGCGGATCGATCCCGAAAGCCGCGTTGCGATCAGCAGTGACGTGCAGGAAACGATCACGTCGAGCCAGGATAGCGGAAACGCGCAGGTCACGATTGCGTCTGACCTGCCTGATGGCGATGCGGGGCAGAACTCCAGCTCTGCCAGCGAAACCAACGAAACGCGCACGCTCACCAATTTCGAGCTATCGGAAACCACCCGCGAGGTGATCCGCGCCCCCGGTGCGATCAAGCGGATGACGGTCGCGGTTCTGGTGAACAGCGCCGATCCAAGTGCGGAGGATATGGAGGCACTGGAGGCACTCGTCGCCTCTGCCGTGGGATACAATGCAGGCCGCGGCGATGTGATCACACTCCGCGCCATGACGTTCGAAGAGGTGCCCAAGGTTGGCACTCTGGTGAGCGATACGGCCAACGCATTCGACCCGATGAGGCTCGCGCAGATTGGCATTTTATCCGTGGTTGCGCTGATTTTGGGTCTATTTGTGGTGCGCCCGGCCTTGGTCCAGAAGTCCCTACCCGCCCCTGCGCCTGCGATCCCTCTCGCCCCGCCGCCCGAAGTCGACTTGGGCGATATTCCCGATGCGCCGGTCGACAAGCTCAAGCAGTTGATGGGGGAGCGGCATGATGAAAGCCTCAAGATGCTCCAGCACTGGATCGAGCGCCCTGAGGGTGCCCGCACATGACGCTCTCGGCCCTCCTCCGTGATTTCGACCCATCCGCGCCAGATGCGCCCAAGCAGCCCAGCGCCGATTTTCAGACCGGCTTTGAGGCGGGATATGCGGCAGCGCAGGCCGAGGCAGAGCGCAAACATAACCGCTTAAGCGACGAGTTGGTTGTCGCGCTGTCCGACCTCGGTTTCGGCTACAACGAAGCGCGCCGCCATATCGTCCGCTCGCTTGCGCCGTTTATGGACGCGTTCATCGGACAGATGATGCCCGCGATGCTGGGCGAAGCCTTCGCGGCGCACGTGGTGTCTGCTCTGCTCGACCAAGCTGATGTCGCGGTCAGCGCGCCCATTCCTGTGATGGTTCATCCCGAAAACGTGGAGCGGCTAACCGCATTCGCGGCCAAAGCGCCGCTGCCGCTCGATATCCGCGGGGACCCGCAACTTGGCCTGAATGAGGCGCGCTGGACCATGAACGATCAACTGACCGCCTTTGACCTCACCCCGCTTGCAGAGTGCGTCACCAATTCCGTTGCGACAATTTTCGACGAAAACGAAAGGAAAGCTCATGGCTGAACCGCTTTTTACCGACCATCCCCTCCGCTCTGTTCCGCTTGAAATTACAGTCTCGGTCGGCCACGCCCGCCCGAAGGTCAGCGAACTGCTGCGACTGGCCGAGAATGACGTGCTGGCGCTTGACCGCCGCCTAGACGATCCTGTCGAGCTCTATATCGGCGAGCGTCTGATCGCGCGGGGCGAACTGCATCAGCTCGAAGGTGGAGAGGCCGGTCAGCTTGGTGTGCGCCTGACCGAGGTCGCGCAAATGGACGGCCATCAAGTATGAGGTGGGTCTGGGGCGCGCTGCTGATACTGATTGCGGTTCCCGCGCAGGCCCAAGGGCTCGAAGACCTCGGCGCGTCGATCTCCTCCCAGACGTTGCAGCTGATCGCGCTGCTGACGGTCCTCAGCCTCGCGCCAGGGATTGCCGTGATGATCACCTGTTTTCCGTTCATTGTGACGGTGCTGTCGATCCTCCGCCAAGCGATCGGCTTGCAGCAGGCCCCGCCCAACATGCTGATCATCAGCTTGGCGCTATTTCTGACCTATTACGTTATGGAGCCCGTGTTTGCCGCCGCGTGGAACGCTGGCATCGCGGACATCATTGACGGCACTATTCCGCTGGAACAGGGTCTAAACCTTGCTTCAGCGCCGTTTCGCACGTTCATGATCGGTCGTCTTGATCCGGATACGTTTTTCGCCCTCGCCGATCTGCGGTCGGACGTGCCGACCAGCGTAACGCCGGACTCCGCGCCGTTCTCAATCATCGTGCCATCTTTCATGCTGAGTGAAATCGCGCGGGCCTTCCAAATCGGGTTTCTGGTTTTCCTACCATTTCTCATCATCGACCTCGTCGTGTCGGCCATTCTGATGTCGATGGGCATGATGATGGTGCCGCCGGCAATGGTCTCCTTGCCGTTCAAGCTGGCGTTTTTCGTAGTGGCGGATGGATGGAGCCTGATCGCGGGAAGCCTCGTGCGCAGCTATTTCTAGCGGATGACAAATTCGGCGTGGAGCGCGCCGGCTGCTTTGATGCTTTTCAGGATATCGATCATGTCGTGGGTCGCAACGCCCAGTGCATTAAGACCCGCGACGACCTCGGACAGGTTGGTGCCATCCGCGACTTCGGCAAGGCCGGTGCCCGATTCCTCGATCGAGGCATTGGTGCGCGGCAGCGTCACGGTTTCACCTGGCGCAAAGGGGTTCGGCTGGGACACCACCGGCGTTTCTTCGATGCGGAGGGTCAGGTTGCCCTGGCTCACCGCAACGCGGCTGATGCGGACGTCTTCACCCATCACAATCGTGCCGGAGCGCTGATCGACAACGACGCGGGCGCGCTGCTCGGGCTCGACAAGGATGTTCTCGATGCGGCTCATGGCGTGGGCGGGCGAATGCGCGTGGGTCGCGTCGATGTCGATATAGACCGTGCCCGCGTCGAGCATGACGGCGACGGGGCCATTGAAGCTCTGGTTGATCGCGGTCTCGATCCGCCCCGCCGTGGTGAAATCAGGCGTACGAAGCGCCAGTCGCATTTCGGTCAGGCCCGCAAAATTGAAGTCGACCTCGCGTTCGACGATGGCGCCTGCCGGAATGACACCGGAGGTCGGCACACCTTGGGTCACGCTTGCGGCCTCCCCTTCGACCGTGATGCCGCCGGCGATGATGGTCCCCTGCGCCACGGCATAGATGAAGCCGTCGGCGGCGTTCAGCGGCGTCATGATCAACGTACCGCCCATGAGACTGCGGGCGTCGCCAATCGCCGAAACAGTCACGTCGATCGGGCTACCCGCGCGCGAAAACGGCGGCAGGCTGGCGGTCACCAGCACGGCGGCCACATTGCGCGGGCGGAACTGTTCACCCGTCACATTGACGCCCAGCCGTTCGAGGGTGGAGGCCATGATTTCTTCGGTAAACGGCGAATTGCGCAGGCCGTCACCCGTGCCGTTCAGGCCGACAACTAGGCCATACCCGACCAGTTCGTTGCTCCGCACACCGTCGAATTCCACGAGGTCCTTGAGCCGCACGGGGCTCGCTTCGATATGGGGAGCGGCGATAACGAGGGCGGCTGCGATGAAGAAAGCACGCATCAGATGAACCTCGACAATGTCAGACCCGCGAGGCGCGCGGTCAGGGTGTAGTGCATTTCCAGCCTCGTTTGCAGGTCGGAAAGCTTTGTAGCGGTCTCGAACGGGTCGACGCTGACGATATCGTTGCGCGCAATGGTCAGGCTGGTCCGCTGGGCTTCGAGGAAGGCGATGGACTGGCTGGTCCGCTCTTCGGCGAGGCCGGTCTGCCCACGCAGCGCCGCGAGCCCGCTACCCGCATCAAGCAAGGTCGCGCCGCCTGATTGCATCAACGTTGTGGTGCCCGCGTGATCAAAGCCGAGCTCGGGCGCGAGCGCGCCGAGCAGCGCGCCCTTTAGCATATCTTTGATGCCTTCGTGGTCGGCACGAGCGGCGATGGTCACCTCGACATCCGCGTCAACTTTGCGCGTGGTATGCGGGCCGGTGTCGCCGAGGTACACGGCGCCAAACCCCGCAGGATCGTCAAACCAAGCGTCCAGCGCGACGATAGCGCCTGCCGGATCGGTCGCAGCGGACATCGCGAGTTTCGCACTCGCCATTATCGCCGACGGATCCGCAATCGCCGCGCCCTGCGCTGTTCCGGCGAACAGCGACTGCCCCGCGAATTGAGTGTTCAGCGTGTTTACCATCGCCCCGAACGCAGTGGTCGCGTGGTCCGCGGCAAGGTTCACATCTTGCGCGGTCGAGTTCGCATTGATGGCGATCAGCGACTCAGCGGTTGCACCGCGTTCGGCCTCAAGATGCTCCAAGGCAATTTGAACCGTTGACAGGAATTGGCCTGTCTTCTGGGCGCCCGACACGTAAGCCTCGGATATCTTTAGAAGGCTGTTGATTGCCACAAGCTCGGGCGCGGTATTGCCGGCCTTCCGGGCGACATCCCGCGCCTCGCCAGTGGTGATTTCCTGCGTCAGGACATTCATTTCCTGCCGCATCAACGTGTTATGGCGCTGGCTGACAAAGGAACGGGCGAGATCACCGATGGAGTTCATGGTCATATCTCCAGCAAGCGTGCGAACATTTCATCGATGATCCCGATGACCTTCGCGTTCGCCGCGTATGATTTTTCGATCTGCAAGAGCGCCTGTATTTCCGCGTCGGTATCGACGCCGTTCGCAAGCTCGGCCTCTTTCAGCGCGGTTTGGGTAGCGACGGAGAAAGTCGCGGTGTCTTCGGCCCTCAGCCGCGCGGTCGAGGCGCTCGTGATAAAGTTCGCCGCATGTCCGGCAGCGGATTGTGGGCTACCGCCCACCGACGCCCTCGGTTCATTCAGCGCGTCGATCCACGCGTCGATCTGGGTGTTGTCGCCAGCAGGTCCGGCGGTAGCGGCAGCGATGCCATCGCGGAGGCGCCAAGGCTCTGCCGATAGGGCACTATGCAAGCTGATCCGGCTCGCCAAACCCACAGTATCATTCGGATCATGCAGCCCGCCACTGTCCGTCAAAAGCGACGGCTGACCGGCCGCGATCGTGGGATCAGCCTCTGCAAATCGGCCAATTAGATCAGCGGCCAATGCGTCGAGATCAGAGTGCGCTTGCACCAGCGTTTCGTCGCGCATTTTCAGCTGCGTGCCCAGCGCCCCATCACCCAAGCGGCTGCCGATATCACGCCCACCGATGGTGATGCCTGACAGAGCGCCGGACGCCAGCGTCATGTCGGCGGCGATAGTTGAGGTCTTGGTAAAAGCCACCTCGCGCGCCTTGCCATCAAGCAGCGAAGTCCCGCTCGGCATCATCAGGGCGACCTGCCCGCCGTCACGGCTGAGTTGGCGGATCGGCACGATTTCGGCAATCTGGTCGATGACCTGCTGGCGCTGGTCCTGAAGCGCGGTGGTATCGCCGCCGCGGCTCTGCGAACGGGTGATCGAACCGTTGAGTTCCTCGACCTGTTTCAGCGCGATATTCAGCCGCTCGACCGCGTCGCCAATGGCATGGTCGACACGTGATCTGAGCGTCTGAATACCAGCCGACTGCGTGTGAAAAGCAGTGGTGAGGTCAGAAAGGCTCTGCGCCACGGCACCGATCTGTAGCTCGGACGAAGGGTCCGCGCTCGCGGCTATAAACTTCGTTTCTAAATCAGCCAATTTCGCGGAGATCGAGGTTTCGCTGTCGATACCACCGATTACCAACTCAAGCCGCTTCAGAGCCTCATGACGGACCTGCGCGCCCGCGGCATTCGTATCTGCGCTGCGGCGATCGGCGAGCAACGCATCGTCCACCGTTCGCGTCACGCCAGCCGCTCGAACGCCGCCGCGCACGACATCCGATGCGACCTCGAGATCACGTTTTGCGTAACCGGGCGTGGCGGCGTTGGCGATGTTGCCGGAACTGACCTCGGCACGTTTGGCCGAGATCGTCATGCCCGACAGCGCGTTATTCAGCGAATGTGTGAGGCTCATGGCTTAGCGTTTGATGTTCGTGGTTTCCTGCAACATTTCGTCCACTGTCTGGATAACCTTGGCATTGGACGAATAGGCGCGCTGGGTCTGGATGAGCTCGGTCAACTCACCCGCCACATCGGTCGTCGATTCCTCACGCGCATAGCTCACAACGTCTCCGGTCCCGCCATCACCCGCATCCCAGAGGAAGAACGAACCGCTGTCGGGGGTCATCTGATAGCTTTGATAATCAAGCGATTCCAGTCCGTTGACGTTCGTCACATCGACCAGCGGGATCTGGTAAATGACCCGCGTGATACCGATGTCGAAGGACGCGCTGACGTAGCCGTTCGAGTCGACGGAAATGGAGGTCATGTTGCCCACCGGCGTGCCGTTTTTATCGACCGAAACGGGTTTAAAAGCATCGGAAAGCTGCGTCAGGCCAGCCCCCGAACCGATCAGGCCGAGGTTGATATCCATCGGGCCGCCGTCGACGTTCACCGTGATGTAGCCATTCGTCGGGTCATAAGCGCCGCCGGACACCCCTGTCACACTACTGAGCGTACCGCCAAGGCCGCGCGTATCATCGAAGGTCAGGTCGTACTCGCCGATCACCGCTCCACCGAGCGCGCTATCATGCACAACCATGCGCCACGCGTTCGAAGAGCCGCTGGGGGGAACGTTTGGGACGAATTGGATGTTCAGGGTCTCCGACTTGCCGAGGTTGTCGAAATATTCGACCGAAAGCTCCTCTATCGCGCCATCGGACATGTGGTTAGTTGAAGTCGCGGGGAGGTTCAGCGCGAGGTCGATATAGGTCGTGGCTTCGCCTGCGAACTGGTTAGAGTTGATGCGCACAGCCTCCAGCCCATCGGCGGTATCGCGGGGATAGGTCGGGATCGTGCCGTCGGCGCTCGCGGGCCATCCCATGAGCACGAGGCCGGAACTGGTCGTCAGGAAGCCGCGATCATC
Source organism: Marivivens aquimaris (assembly GCF_015220045.1). NCBI lineage: Bacteria > Pseudomonadati > Pseudomonadota > Alphaproteobacteria > Rhodobacterales > Paracoccaceae > Marivivens > Marivivens aquimaris. The sequence goes on from NZ_JADBGB010000001.1 coordinate 2,704,362, forward strand.
GGTGCGGAAAGACCCCGTGGTCGTCAGCATCATCGGGTGATCGCCGTTTTCCACGTTCAACGCAGCGGCGGGAGAGACGGGCAACATACCGCGCCCACGCACCGCGAGGTCGGTGGCATTTGCGGTGGACACCAGTGAGCCACTCTCGTCGATCAGCCGCATATTTGTGGTGCGCACGCCGCCGGCAGTGTAACTACCCGCGCCGCTGTCGATGACCATCGAATGAAAGTCGGTCACCGCCCGCTTGTATCCGTAAGTCGATGAATTCGCGATATTATCCGAAATAGCGGCGAGGCGCGTCGCGTTGGCCGCCAGACCGGCGACAGAGGCATTGAGCGAGGATGAAATGGTCATGCGGGCCCTTTCTGGATCGGCAATTTTTCCAGAGCCTACGGGTACAAACTTAACACCGCCCTAACGCTGGTCCCGCAGGATGACGATTTCGATCCTGTTGTTTCTGACTGAAGCGAGCATGGGGTCGGCGGGTTCGCGATCGGCATGACCGGTGACGCGCATGAGCCGCGCGGGGTCGGTGCCTGCCGTCTGCATCGACTCCCGCACACGCGAGGCCCGCGCCTGCGAAAGCGCCCAAGCAGGGCTGCTGTCTGGAAGAATGGACAGCGTGGCGACATGCGCCTCTATCGCGATGCCGTTCGGGACAATCTTTGCCGCGCGGCTGACGCCTTCGATCAACTGCTCCAGAATCAGACGCGGCTGCGCGGTGTTACGGTCAAACAGGGGCATGTCAGGCAGATCGAATAGTTCTATCACGAGCCCTTCGTCAGTCACGCGGGTCACGATGTGGCGCAGGGCTGTGTCGGACAACATCGCCTCGCCGCCCTGCCCGACTAGCTGTTCCGCGACGCCATTGAGCGGATTTCCCGCTTCATTTGATAAGGTCAGCCCGCCGGTGCCCGATTGGGCCAATGTCTCGATCCGCTGGATATCCTCGCCGCCGAACAGCCCATCACCGCCCGCAGAGACACGGCTCAGCGGCACCGTCGGAGAGAAATAGTCGGCAATGCCCTTGCGTTGCTGTTCGGTCGTCGCATTGAGCAGCCACATCAGCATGAAGAACGCCATCATAGCAGTCACGAAATCAGCATAAGCGACCTTCCACGCACCGCCGTGATGCCCCTCTGCCGCTATGATTTTCTTGCGCTTGATAATGATTGGCGCGTTATTTCGTACGCCCATGACGCTCTCCCCGGATTGCGGATACAAGCATGGAGAGAACCTGTGTGACCTTAATCACGCATTAAACCGCACGACCTATATAGTTAAAAAGAGTAATAAGTAGCCGACTGCGCTAATTTGATATAGCGTCGATCCCAATAACAATGATGTATTTCTGACCGCCCATGTTCCTTCTTGATTTACCGCGGCGAGCTAAACAGTTTCTGCTTTTCCTGCTGGATCTGCTGCTCATCCCTTCTGCTTTGTTCATCGCGGTGAGCTTCAAGCACGGTAACGGTCAATCCATCGAGTTCTTCGCAAATTATCCGTTTTTTATGCCCGCGGTTGTTGTCGCTGGTGCATTGGCGGTGCTTGCGACGGCCCTTCCCCGCATCAAACTGCACGCCATCGAATTCCGCGCCATCGGGCGGATCGGTATCGCCTCGCTCGTCATCGCGCTGGCGACCTACGGGGCCGAGACGATCATGCGCATCGCGGATGCGGGTCAGATTGCCGTCGCGACGGGCGGCCTGTTTTTCCTGATTTCGATCGGTGCGCGCATGGTCGCGCTGTTCAGTCTGCTGGCCTTGCGTGAGCACGCGCTGAGCCGCGTGCCTGTCGCAATCTACGGCGCCGGTTCTGCCGGTATCCGCCTTGCCACCGCGATGCAGATGTCGCACGACGCGCGCCCCGTGATGTTCGTTGACGACAATCCGCAAGTACAGGGCACCATCGTCCACGGTCTCCCTGTCCGCTCTGCCGATGCGCTGCGCAAGATGATCAGCCGCAAGCAGGTCGAGCGTGTCCTGATCGCGATTCCGTCGGCCAACTATTCGCGCCGCGCTGCGCTGGTCAAAGAACTGCGCGAGCAGAAATGTGACGTGCAGATCGCGCCGTCGATGGCGGAGCTTGTGCGCTCCAAAACGATCAACGGGATGCCGACGGTTTCGCCCGATAGCCTGCTGGATCGTGATAACGTCGACCTCGACAACCCACGAGTCGCGCGCGCATATTTCGACCGCGTTGTGATGGTTACCGGTGCCGGTGGCTCGATCGGGAGCGAGCTTTGCCGCCAGTTGCTTGAGTGCGGTGCCCGCAAGATCGTACTGTTCGAACTCAGCGAATACGCGCTTTACCAGATTGACCAAGAGCTTGGCCCGCTGGCCCGCGCTGCGAACGTGCAGCTGACGACCCGCCTTGGCTCCGTCGCCAATCCGCGCCGCGTTGCGCAGGTGATCGAAGACGAGGAAGTCGAGATCATCCTTCACGCTGCCGCCTACAAACACGTGCCGCTGGTCGAAGAAAACGAAGTCGCTGCCGCGCAGAACAACGTGATTGGCACCCGCGTGGTCGCCGAGGCCGCCGCCGCCGCCAATGTCCGCCGTTTCATCCTCGTGTCCACCGACAAAGCCGTGCGTCCGTCCAGCGTCATGGGCGCGACGAAACGTATGTCCGAGATGGTCATTCAGGACATGCAGACCCGCAGCAGCGTGACCAAGTTCGCCATGGTCCGCTTCGGCAACGTCCTTGGCTCGTCCGGTTCGGTGCTGCCGCTATTTCAGGAACAGATCTCAGTAGGCGGCCCCGTGACGGTCACCCACCCCGATATGCGCCGCTTCTTCATGACGATTCCCGAGGCCGCGCGCCTTGTACTGCTGGCCGGTGCATTTGCCGAAGGAGACGACATCTTTGTCCTCGATATGGGCGAGCCGGTTTACATCATGGATATCGCCAAGCGCCTGATCAAATTGACAGGACACCGTGTCTATGACGGGCGGAACGAGAACGACATCAAGATCGAGATCGTCGGCACCCGTCCTGGTGAAAAGCTCGTCGAAGAGCTGGTCATCGATCCTGCGCGCCTGATTTCGACACAGCACGAGAAGATCCTCCGTGCTCACGAGGATCGTCCCTCGCCGCGTTTGGTCACCAATGCGCTACGCATGCTGACCGACGCAATCAACGAGAGCGACTCGGCTGCCGTTCGCGCGGCATTGGCCGAGGCACTCCCTGGTTTCGGGCGCGTTCTGCCGGACAATGTCGTGCCGTTCGGACCGGCTCAGGCGACCAAGCGGTAAATCTCGTCAGGTCCGCAGAACTCGATCAACTCGTAGCCGTTTTTGGTCATCAGGTTCGCGATCTCCGTGCTGCCGGAGTTGTTCTCGATCGCCCAGAACCGGACCTTGTGCGCTTTGAAATCAAAGCCTTTCAGCAAGGCCAGTTCACCGCCTTCAATATCCAGTGAGACGAAATCAGGGTTTTCGTAACCGCTTTCCTTGAGGATACGTGACAGGGTTCGGGTCTCGACCTCCACTGTTTCTTCCTTGTGGCGCGGGTCTTTGCGGACACGCTCCAGCAGGTTTTGGTCATAGTGCGCCGCAAGGCCGCTCATCTGGGTGAACCCCTCGGTCACGGCGATAAAGCTCGCGGTGCCGTCTTCGGGGGCAACGGCGTAGCTGAGGCACGGGCATTTGCGGGCGATAGATGCCTTGTCGATTTGCGATGTCACGGGCTCAACCAGAACGCCGGTCCAGCCGCGAATTTGTTCGAGGAATAGCGTGTTGGACCCACGCACACCGTCGTAGCCGCCGACGTCGATGAACACGCCCGGTTTTTCTCCCATCAGGCTATCGATGATGCGATCCTGCCCCGCCTGCGAGGTGTACTGGTACCCATCGTCCAGCATCCGACGCAGCGCGTGGATCTCGCGGACGATGGCGCCGCGGCGGCGGGTTTTGTCCTTGGCGAGGGCCTCGACCAACTCCTTATGAGCGGCGGCGAGTTCTTTTTTGGCGGCGTTAATGCGCTGGATCGGTGTCATTTCGTTGGCTCGTAATATGATTTCTCTTCGACGATGGCAGAGCCGAGCAGCAGGTTAATCTGCTTTTTCACGGCGGCACGCCTGTCGTTGGTTTGGTAAACGGCGCGGGCGAGGCGGATGAACTCCTCGCCAAAGTCCTTGCGACCCTCGCATTCGCGGATGTCATCCTCGATCACCCAGAGGTCCGCGTTGATGGCGTAGAGCTCTTCCCAAAGCCCATGCAGATCGTCCGTCATCGGCAGAACGTCATCGGCAATCGCTTGGAGTACGGCCTTTTCATGCGCCACGTTGGCCAGCTTCGCGGCATCCGTGATACGTTCGGATTTCAGGCGCAGGATTGTCAGTTTGTCGATCAACTCGCCCGGGGAGGTCGGAACCAAGATGTCGTTCATTTCGCGGCCTCCTTGATGAGCGCGGATTTGACCTCTGCCATAACGTCGTCCCAATGCAGTGTCTCTTTCTGCCGGAAGAGGCGCATGGACGGATACCACGGCGTCGTCTCGCCACTATGGCGGTAGACCCAGAAGGCATCCTTGTGCAGCAGCGTCCACGTTTTCAGCCCGAGCGATCCCGCAATGTGAGCTGTCGCGGTGTCGGAGGTAATGATGAGGTCCATCTCTTCCATCACGGCGGCGCAATCGGCGAAATCGCGGTCGGTCGAGGCCGCATCGACGATCAGCCCGCCAGAGCCGTCCTGCAAAAACGCATCGAGCATCGGCCCTTTGTAGAGCGAAAATAGCTGCACGCCGTCGAGCTCAGTTAGCGGTAGAAAATCGGTGTGGCTGAACGACCGGAACGCATTCGCGCGGTAGGTGACAGAGCCAGTCCAGACGACGCCGACTTTGAACTTGTCCTTGAACGGCGCGACGATGTCCTTGGCGCGCGTACGGGAGTCCTCGGGGATCGTCAGCTTGGTCGGTGCAGGGATATCAGTGTCTGTTTCAAGCGAAATTCGCCCCAGATCCATCATGTTGATCCAGAAATCTTCGGATCCGCTGATGGTGTAGCTGGTATCCACAACGTCCGCGCCTTCGATGTTCGCCATCAGACGCGCGAGCGGTTTTTCAGCGACGACGATGACCTTTGCCGCGCCCTTCTGTTTCAGCGCGGGCAAGCAGCGGGACATCAGGATGCAATCGCCGAAGCCCTGCTCGGGCACCACGACGACGGTCTTTCCATCCAGCGGTTCGCCGTTCCACTCGGGGATGCTAACCGTCCGCTTCGTCAGTTCGCCAGCGTCCCAACGGGCGCGGTAAAATTTGAAGGCTTCCTGATAACGACCCAGAGCCAGCAGGGACATCGCCAGCTGCATCTTGATGTCGGCGAAGTCAGGGAAGCGCGCAGCCAGCGGCTCAAGATACGTCACCGCCTGCGTGTAATTGCCCTGACCGCGCAGACACCGCCCGATCAGCGAGTGATGTTCGGGCAGATTGTCGTCGTCGCGCAGGATGCTCTGCCGCAGGTCGATGGATTCCTGAAACTTGCCAAGATCGGAGAGGATATTCGCGAGGTTGCCACGTACCGCGATGCTTTTCGGATCGAGCGCAAAGGCCTTCCGTTGGGCGCGCTCGGCATTGCGGTAGTGTTTCAGCGTGCGCAGCAGCGCGCCATAGTTGGACCAGATCTGCGCATCGTCGGGTTTCTGGCCAAGGTAGCTGACGTAGGCCCTTTGCGCTTCTTCCAGACGACCGGCGCGGTGCGCGTCGATGGTGACGGCGCGCAGTTTCTTCAGCTCGGCAATGTTCATTTCTTGCGCTTTACGGGCTTGAGCAGAGTCTCGGGGCGCATTTCTTCGGCGCGTTCAAACAGGCTGAATGTCTGGTTCACGAAATTCACCGCACCAGAGACAAAATCGACGTAATCGGCGAGTTCTTTGGTCAGTTCAGCCTCGACCAGCGTGAAGCTACGGTCGGGTGAGACTGCCTCGAACGTGACATAGAACAGCGGATCGCCGCGGTTGATCTTGAGCGGCTTGCTGGTGTCGTGCCACTCGAACGCCCACATGAGCGGACGCGGCCACGTGTTGATCGGGAACCGGCCGCCAAAGATCGTGCCTGGCCACGGATCGCGCTGGTAATCAAGGAACGGCGCAAGCTGCGTGACGTAGACGGGCTCGTCCGCGATCAGCACGTAGGGCAGCGACAATTGCAGCGTCGGCACGCCCGGATAGCGCCATTCTTTCTCGGATACGAGGTGCAGCACCTGCCCGAGTTTGTTCGCGCGGATGCCCGACATATCACCGGCGAGGTTACGCAGCGCTGGCTTACCCTCTTTATCGCGGGTAAAGCCGATGTGCAGGTCGAACGGAGCGCGGAAAACGAAGTACCGGCTTTCCATGTTGATCACGGCGGGGCAGCGCGAGGCGGACTTCGCGTGCTCGCGGTTCTTTTCAGCGCCGCGGAAGCGTTCGGGCGGGTAGTAGACCACGCCGCCCTTCTGCGAGTTCAGGAACCAGCCCACGGTCACGGGGCCCTTGTTCTCGGGCAGTCCGGGGGCGTTTTCGAAACGGATCGAGAATTCCATCTCGTACTCCTGCAATTATTGCGGCGAAGACAGCTTTGCCATGCCGTATTTGGCAAGGAAAAGTGCTGTCAATTCAAGCTCCAACACACCGATGCCCGTCGATTTCGACAGGGACGCGAGCGTTGCGGGGGCGTGGGCGGCCATTTGCACTACGTTCCGGACCGTGCGTTCGGGCGGCATGATCCTGCGATCGTAGTGATCGCGCCCGTTCAGACGGTCGAGAGCCTTGATCTCGTCCACAGTAGGCACTTGAAGGATGGCAACTTCGGTCTGATCATTGACTATTTCAGCTGGATAACCGCGATAGAGCGCGAATGGATCAACCTCGATCGGGGAAACCGCGGAGGGGCTGAGACGTTTGGAGTGGGACTTGGCGACCTCGCGCCGCTCGGCAAGTTCGTCGGCAAGGCGGAGGTACTGGTTCATCACCGGCCTCAGATCGAAGTTCTGCGCGACATGCGCAGCCCCTGCCCGCCCCATCTTTTCCCGCAGGATCGGATCGCGCGCGAGGCGTTCGAGCGCGGCGAGGTAAGCGTCCTGATCAATCTCGGTCGCGTTGGACACGAGGCTGAGGTAGCCGAGATAACTGTCGCGACCATCGGCGAAACGGCTGGCAATCCGCGCGCCATTGCCCGCCCGCGCCATACGGGTCGGGATGAGGAACCCTGTCTCGCCGTGGCGCACCGTATCGCGGAAACCGTCCCAATCAGGCATGACCACAGGCAGCGAGGCTGCCATCGCCTCAATCGGAACGATGCCGAAGGTCTCCTGAATGTTGTCCACGGGCAGCGTGAAGATATCCGCACCGGACCAGATCGCGCGGCGCACCCACTCATCCCGCCCGTCGATGATGCGCGACGTGACCGAGGGGCATAGCGCAGCGGGGCCGTCGATGAAGAACCGCTCGTCATCTTCACGCCGCGCCCAACCGACCTGCCAGAGGTGGACGGGCCGATCCAAGCGCTGTGCGAGGCGTTCGAGTACTTGATAAAGCGGTACGGGATTGGCCTTTTCGCCCACTGTCAGGCGGCCCATGGTCATGATGACGATCGCAGCCTCGGGCACATCGAATTTGCCGCGCGCTTCGGCACGATAGTCACTGTTCCGGCGGAAATCGCTTGCATCAACGCTCAGCGGAATGACGGGCAGCTGCGGCAACGGGATGCGGGTTGCACCGAAACGGCGGCGAATGAACTCTGCGCTGAGGGCAAGCTGACGGCTCACCACCGTCTTGACCGCGCGGGAGGTGCATATGATCGCGTCCCACTCCTCGACGGGTTCCAGCAACTGATGATGCAGTTGTTCGATCACGCGGCGGGTGGAGACAGTGTGGGTGATCCCGACGAGCGAACAGGCCTCGGGTGCGAACCGCTGACGCCGCCATGTGGCGCCGTTGAAGCCAGGTACGGGAAAGAACACCGTACCGAAACGGGTGAAGTCATCCATGCTCCGCAAGACCGCGCCGTCGATAGGGCGATCCGCGCCAAGCTGCGCCGCGACTTTTTCGAACGCGGCCTGCCCCTTGGGCGTGTCAGTGACGATGTTGAGGGTCGGTCCGGGGCTATGCTTGATGAAAGCCTTCAGCGCGGTCTGTCCGGCAGAGCGGCGACCAACGAGGTCTTTGCCCGCCGTTTCGACGGCATCCGGATGGTAGAAGAATGCAGGGGCGGACGCCGTACCCATAGGAAGACCCGTTGAAAAACAACACGATCCTACGGCAATCCGACCCTGTCACACAAGTTAGATAGCCAGATCCACGCCACCTTGGGCGTTGGAGGCGACTGCCTGATCCAGCACTTTTTGCAGGGCCGCACCGCGCGCGAAGTCGGGCAGAACCGGCAGATCGTTCTGGATGGCTTTGACGAAGCGGACGTAGTTGGTGTCCACTTTGCCGATCGGCAGGTCTTTCCACTCGGCGGTTTTCAGATCAGCACCGATGCAGCCGCGCAGCGCGCTGTGCCCCATCTTGTCGACGACTTCGAGGCCGCCCTTCGTGCCGTAGATCTTGAGCGTCAGGTCGTTCATGTGGCCCGACGCAAAGCGGGTCGTGTGGACGACACCAATCGCTCCGTTATCCAGACGAACGTTCATGACAGCCGAGTCGTTGGCGTCGAGGACATACTCACCGATCTTGTCGTTCTCCGCTTTGTGGAAGGTCTGAAGACGGCAGGAGATGTTCGACACGGCCGAATTCGCCGCATAGGTCGCGAAGTCGAGGATGTGGACACCCACGTCGCCCAGAACCCCGTTCGAGCCGTGCGCGGTCGACAGACGCCAGAGCCATTGCGACTCGGTCGACCATTCGCCCCACGCGGGCTGGGTGAGCCAGCTTTGCAGGTAGGACGCTTCAAAGTGGCGGACCTCGCCGATGACGCCTTCCTGAATGAGGCGGTTGGCCTCGATCAGCGCAGCGCCGTTGCGGTAGGTCAGGTTGACCATGTTCACAACGCCAGCGGCAGCGGCACGCTCGGCCATTTCGACCGCGTCGTGGTGGTTCACCGCCAGCGGCTTTTCACAGAGCACGTGCTTGTGCGCTGCGAGCAGCGGGAGCGTGGTCATGTGGTGGACGGAGTCAGGCGTGACGTTCGACACCGCATCGAATTCACCCCAAGCCAGTGCGTCGGCGATGGAGGTGAAACCATGCGGGATGTCGTGTTTTTTCAGGAACGCATCGAGGCGCTCCTGATTGGTGTCGATGCCGGCGACAACGCGCGCGCCGGGAGCTTCTTTGAAGCCCTCGACGTGCGAGTTCGCCATGCCGCCTGTTCCGAGGATCAGGATGCGGACTTCATTCACTTATAGCCCTCCTCGCCGGCCTGGTGGAGCTTCGGACCGCGCTCTTCGATCGGTTCGAGCGCGGTTTCGACAGGCACGTTCGGCGCGTCGTTCGGCTTTTCGATTCGTTTCGCGGGGTTGTAGGCCCACTTTACCGCGTTGCGCAGAACGGTCTGGACGTTCGCATCGTGGTAGGTCGGATAGGTCTCGTGACCCGGACGGAAGTAGAAAACATTGCCCGCGCCGCGCTTGTAGGTGACGCCAGAGCGGAAGACTTCGCCGCCTTGGAACCATGACACAAAGACGGTTTCCATCGGTTCCGGAATGCCGAAGGGCTCACCGTACATTTCTTCGTTTTCCAGCTCGAAATGATCCGGAAGACCGGCAGCGATCGGGTGGTTGCGGCTGGTGAGCCAAAGGCGCTCGCGTTCGCCCGCTTCGCGCCATGTCAGGTTACACGGGGTGCCCATCAGACGCTTGAAAATCTTTGCAAAGTGGCCTGAGTGCAGAACGATCAGGCCCATGCCTGCGTGCACCTGTTCGGCAACGCGTTCGACGATCTCGTCCGTAACGTCACCGTGTGCGGCATGGCCCCACCACAGCAGAACGTCGGTTTCCTGAAGACGCTCGAGCGGAAGACCATGCTCCGGCTCTTGCAGCGTTGCGGTCGTCGCAGTGATACCCTCATCCGTGTTCAGCGCGTCGGCAATGCACTGGTGCATACCGGTCGGATAGATGTCTGCTACGACTTTGTTTTTCTGTTCGTGGACGTTTTCACCCCAAACAACAGTACGAATACTCATGTGTCCCTCTCCTCCAAAGCGCTTTGGGTTCGAGGGGAATCGTTATCGCGAAACATGGGACACGTCTATCGCGAAGAGCGGCGAAAACGCACAGACGCCCCGCAATATGCGAGGCGTCCTTTTCAAATCAGCGCGAGGCTCAGTTCAGAGCTTCGTCGGTGATCGCGTGGGTCCAAGCGCCTTCGGGAACCATAGTGATGACCGGATCGGAGCCACCGGCCAGCAGCGTGTCGACGGTACGCTGGTAGTCGGCTTCGTCCAGCGCGCCGTTCGAACCGGCGGTCAGCTTGGCGACTTCACCCATCATGTAGATCTGGTGCTCTTCGGTCTGGGCGCCGGTTTCGTCGTAGTCCAGAACGATCATCGCAGCTTCTTCGGGGTTCTCTTCGGCCCACTTCCAGCCTTCCATCGAAGCGGCAACGAAGCGCACCATCTTATCGACGAACGCCGGATCTTCGAGCTGGTCTTCGAGGACATAGAGACCGTCTTCGAGGGTCGCGACACCCACGTCTTCGTACTTGAAGGTCACCAGTTCGTCTTCGGTGACGCCAGCTTCGAGCACCTGACCAAATTCGTTGTAGGTCATGGTGGAGATACAGTCAGCCTGACGCTGGAGCAGCGGGTCGACGTTGAAGCCCTGCTTGAGAACTGTCACGCCATCTTCGCCGCCATCGGTCGAGATGCCTTCCTGGCTCATCCACGACAGGAACGGATATTCGTTGCCGAAGAACCAGACGCCGAGAGTGTGGCCTGCGAAATCTTCCGGACCGGTGATGCCGCTGTCCTTCCAGCAGGTCAGCATCAGACCCGAGGATTTGAACGGCTGGGCGATGTTGACGATCGGCAGGCCCTTTTCGCGGGCAGCCAGAGCCGACGGAAGCCAGTCGACCATCACGTCAGCGCCGCCACCGGCCAGAACCTGACCAGGCGCGATGTCCGGACCACCCGGCAGGATGGTAACGTTCAGATCGGCTTCTTCGTAGAAGCCCTGATCCAGAGCCACATAGTAGCCAGCGAACTGGGCCTGAGTGACCCACTTGAGCTGGAGAGTAACGTCATCGGCAGCAAAGGCTCCCGAGGCAGTGCACAGAGCCGCGACGGCGCCAGCAAGGTACTTCTTCATGATACGACCTCCTAGTCGGTTGATGTTGTCCGGTCTTTGCGCCGGTTACTTTCGTTGCGACGGGTGCCAGAAGGTCACCCCCCGTTCAATCAAGGCGATCAGGCCGTAAAAGGCACTGCCCGCCAAAGCGGCCACCACGATTTCTGCCCAGACCATATCAAGCGCGAGCTGGCCGACAGAGGTGGAGATGCGGAAACCCATACCAAGCACGGGTGATCCGAAGAATTCGGCAACAATTGCACCGATAAGTGCCAGCGTTGTCGCAATTTTAAGCCCGTTGAAAACAAAGGGCATCGCCGCTGGAAGACGCAGTTTGAAAAGCGTCTGGAAATATCCGGCTGCGTAGGTGTGCATCAGGTCGCGCTGCATCGCAGACGTATCGCGAAGGCCCGCCACCGTGTTTACCAGCATCGGGAAAAACACCATGACCACCACCACGGCGGCCTTGGACTGCCAGTCGAAGCCGAACCACATCACGAGGATCGGGGCGATGCCCACAATCGGGAGCGCGGCCATGAAGTTGCCGACCGGCAAAAGCCCGCGGCGCAGGAAGTCGTAGCGGTCAACAATGATCGCGACGACAAACGCCGAGCCGCAGCCAATGATGTAGCCGGACACCGCGCCTTTGCCGATGGTTTGCACCGCGTCAGCCCAGAGCGTAGGCAGGTTCTGCGCGAACGTCCCCGCAATCACCGACGGCGGCGGCAGGATAACCGCCGCGACGTTCATGCCGCGCACGACAAGCTCCCACACGATCAGCACCGTGGCGCCGAAAATGAGCGGCACGGCAATGCCCGCGATCCGCGAATTCGCCAACGGTCCGTTCGAAAGCCAAGCGTTAAACGCCCAAGCCGCGATCCAGATGACGAGAGCAAGAATTACCAGAGTCATACAGCCATCCCCATCCGCTTGAGGGTCCGCGCTTCGATCCAGCCGATGATAGCAACCATCAGCGCCGCAAGGATAGCGGCCACGAAGAGAGCGGCCCAGATTTGTTCGGTTTGGCCATAGTAGCTGCCCGACAACATCCGCGCGCCAAGTCCGCCGCGCTGCACGGGAAGCTCGCCCACGATGGCACCGACGAGCGAGGCCGCGATGCCGATTTTCAACGAGGTGAACAGATACGGCATCGACGCGGGCAAGCGCAGCTTCCAGAAGCCCTGCGACTTGCTGGCGTTATAGGTCCGCAGCAGGTCGAGCTGCATATGATCTGGGCTCCGAAGGCCCTTCACCATGCCGACGACGACCGGAAAGAAGCTGAGATAGGCACTGATAACAGCCTTGGGCATCATGCCCCCGATCCCGATGGAATAGAGCACCACAATGATCATCGGCGCGAGCGCGACGATGGGAATGGTCTGGCTGACGATGGCCCACGGCATGACGCTGCGGTCCATCGTGCGGCTGTAGACGATGCCCACCGCAAGTAGAATGCCGAAGCCTGCGCCGATCAGGAAACCGAGCACCGTCGCACCCAGCGTGACGCCCGAGTGGTAGACGAGGCTGCGGTTCGAGAAGCTGCCCGAGTTGACGATACCGCGGCGGCCATTGACCTCCTCGTCCCACGTGGAGTGGTAGATTTCGGTCAGCACTTGATGCGGGCTCGGCAGACGGGCGCGCTCGACGTTCCAGCTTCCGCCCAGCGCGTCCATGTTCTGGAACACGAGCGACCAGCGACCGACTTCGGAGCGTTCGCGTGCATTGTCGGGAGTCACAGCGACCCCTGCCCGTTCGGCGGCAGTCAGCGTTTCCTGCACATTCATCGGCACCGCCGCGACATACCAGAACGCGACAATCGCAAGGATCACGGTAATGACGGGGCCGAGTTTATTCATCCAAGTGCCCCGCACGCAGACCGTCACGCACGCGGTGCGCAATGGCGATGAACTCGGCACTGTCTCGGATATCGAGCGGACGCTCGCGCGGCAGGGTGCTTTCGATGACGTCCGTGATCCGCCCCGGACGCGGGGACATCACGACGATCTTGGTCGACAGGTACACCGCTTCGGGGATGGAGTGGGTGACGAAACCGATGGTTTTGCCCGTGTTGTTCCAGAGCTTCAGAACCTCTTCGTTCAGGCGGTCACGGACGATTTCGTCCAGCGCGCCAAAGGGTTCGTCCATCAGCAGGATGTCGGCATCGAAGGCCAGCGCACGGGCAATCGAGGCACGCTGCTGCATACCGCCCGATAGCTGCCACGGGAATTTCTTTTCAAAACCAGTGAGTTCGACCAGATCGAGCACGCGTTTCACGCGCTCGGCCTGTTCGGACTTGGAATAGCCCATGATTTCGAGCGGAAGCGCGATGTTCCGCCCGATGGTCCGCCACGGGTAAAGGCCGGCGGCCTGAAACACGTAGCCGTAAGCGCGGGCTTGCCGCGCCTCCTCAGGGGTCATTCCGTTGACGGAGAGCGTACCGCCCGTCGGGTGTTCAAGTCCCGCGACACACCGCAAGAACGTGGTCTTGCCGCATCCCGAGGGACCAATGAACGAAACAAAGTCGCCCTTCTCGATGGTCAGGTTCACGTCCTTGAGGGCATGAACCGGCCCGTCGTTGGTTTGAAAGGTGAGGTTGAGCCCTTTGGCTTCGATGACGCTCATCCGGTATTCGTCTTTCTTTAAACGCCGGTCGCGGGAATGCCGGTACGTTCGACCGGACGCGGGGCGGTAAGTTCTTTCCATTTCGAGAGAGCGGTGTTCACGGCGGTGTTCGGTTCGCGCTTCACAAACTTACCGTGGCCTTCCTGCGTGCGTACCTCGCCATCGTAGAGCGCGACCTGCCCGCGGGTCAGCGTGAAGCGCGGCAGGCCCTTCACTTTTTGTCCCTCGAAGACGTTGTAGTCGATTGCGGACTGCTGGGTCGATGCTGCGATTGTCTTTTCTTTCTCCGGATCCCAGACGACGAGGTCGGCATCGGCGCCGACAAGCACCGCGCCCTTCTTCGGATAGCAGTTCAGGATTTTGGCGATGTTGGTCGAAGTCACGGCGACGAACTCGTTCGGGGTCAGGCGGCCCGTGTTCACGCCATGGGTCCAGAGCATCGGCATACGGTCCTCAAGACCGCCGGTGCCGTTCGGGATCTTGGTGAAGTCCCCTACCCCGTAACGCTTTTGCTCGGTGGTGAATGCACAGTGGTCGGTTGCCACAACCGACAGCGAGCCCGATTGGAGACCTGCCCAGAGGCTGTCCTGATGCTTCTTGTTACGGAACGGCGGCGACATCACACGGCGGGCGGCGTGGTCCCAATCCTTGTCGAAGTATTCGCTTTCGTCGAGCGTCAGGTGCTGGATCAGCGGCTCGCCCCACACACGCTTGCCCTGCATACGTGCGCGGCGGATGGCTTCGTGGCTTTCCTCGCAGGAGGTGTGAACGACATAAAGCGGCACGCCAGCCATGTCGGCGATCATGATCGCGCGGTTGGTGGCCTCGCCTTCGACCTGGCTCGGGCGGCTATAGGCGTGAGCTTCAGGGCCGGTGTTGCCTTGGGCCAGCAGTTTGGCCGACAATTCGGCAACCACATCGCCGTTTTCCGCGTGAACCATGGCGATCGCGCCAAGCTCGGACAGGCGCTGGAACGACGCGTACATTTCGTCGTCGTTCACCATCAGCGCGCCTTTGTAGGCCATGAAGTGCTTGAAAGTGTTGATGCCTTTTTCGCGGACAACGGTTTCCATCTCGTTGAAAACCTGCTCGCCCCACCACGTCACGGCCATGTGGAAGCTGTAGTCACAGTTGGCGCGGGTGGATTTGTTGTCCCACATCTGGATCGCGTCCATCAGACCCTGACCGGGCGACGGCAGCGCGAAGTCGACGACCATCGTGGTACCGCCAGCGAGCGCTGCGCGGGTGCCGCTTTCGAAATCGTCGGTCGAATAGGTGCCCATGAACGGCATTTCGAGGTGGGTGTGCGGGTCGATACCGCCCGGCATGACATAGCAGCCGGTCGCGTCGAGTTCCTGATCACCGGGCAGCCCCTGCCCGATTTCAGTGATGACACCGTCTTCGACGAGGACGTCGGCTTTGTAAGTCAGGTCAGCGGTGACGATGGTGCCGTTCTTGATGACGGTAGAGTTGGACATGGGACCTCCGGCTGTTGGTGTGCTGCGCGTCCCTGCCCGACCATGCGGCGCGGGACGGCGGCTGGTCAGTTTCTGTTGGTGGCGTTGTACGCCTGCATTTGATCGCAGGTCTTTTTGCCAAAATGGGTGCTGCCGCGCGGGAACGACGGAGCGTGATGGCTCCGTAATCCTGTTCCGATCTGGTGTGACTGGTCCATGGAATGACCCCGCGCAGCTTTGGTGTCAGTTTAGCCCGTGACGACCGCCGTTTCGAGCACGGCATGTAGGAGGACGTTTGTGCCTTTCGCGGCCCACTCCTGACTGATCTCTTCAGCCTCGTTGTGGGACAGGCCGTCGACACACGGACACATAATCATAGACGTCGGCGCGACACGGTTGATCCAGCAGGCATCGTGACCGGCGCCCGAGATGATATCCATGTGCGAATAGCCCAGATGCTCGGCGGCGTTGCGGACGGCGGTCACGCAGCCTTCGTCAAAAGTGACAGGATCGAAGTGGCCGACGGGTTCGATTTCGATACCAAGGCCGAGTTCTTCAGCGATTTTCGGGGCTTCAGCCTCAAGTCGCGCCTTCATCCCGTCCAGCTTTTCCTGATGCGGAGAGCGGATGTCGATGGTGAATACGCACTTACCGGGGATCACGTTGCGGCTGTTGGGATAGACGTTGCACTGGCCGATGGCACCGACCGCATCGGGCTGATTGTCCATGGCGACAGTGTGCACAAGTTCCGTAATCCGCGCCATTCCGAGGCCCGCATTGACGCGCATGTGCATCGGGGTCGAACCCGTGTGCGCGTCCTTGCCGGTCAGCGTGACCTGCAGCCACCACAGACCTTGGCCGTGCGTGACAACACCGATGTCTTTTTCTTCGGCTTCAAGGATCGGACCCTGTTCGATGTGCAGTTCGAACATCGCGTGCATCTTGCGGGTGCCGACCTCTTCGTCGCCAACCCAACCGATACGCTGGAGCTCGTCGCCGAATTTCTTGCCCTCGGCGTCTTCGCGGTCGTAGGCCCAGTCCATTTCGTGCATTCCGGCAAACACGCCGGAGGCCAGCATGGCAGGGGCAAAGCGGGTGCCTTCTTCGTTCGTCCAGTTGGTCAGAACGATCGGGTGTTTGGTTTTCACGTCGAGGTCATGGATCGTCCGCAGCACTTCGAGGCCGCCAAGCACGCCCAGAACACCGTCGTATCTGCCGCCCGTGGGCTGGGTGTCGAGGTGACTACCCATATAAACGGGCAGGGCGTCTGGGTCGGAACCGGGGTAGGTGGCGAACATGTTGCCCATCTTGTCCACGCCCATGGTGCAGCCGATGTCCTCGCACCATTTCTGGAAAAGCTCGCGGCCCTTGGCGTCGTCATCGGTGAGGGTCTGACGGTTGTTGCCACCCGCAATGCCCGGTCCGATCTTGGCCATTTCCATGAGGCTGTCCCAAAGACGGTCGCCGTTGATCTGCATATTTTCGGCTGGTGAGGTCGCTGGCATGTCAGCCTCCCTGTTTTTTTGCGCTGCGTTTGTTTTGTGCAAAAACGCTTGCTTGTTTTACCAATCGGTCAAATGAACGCTATCAAAGGGTCAAATCCAGTCAAGCGTTCCGGTATCGCGTTGGCATCAGCAGGAAAAAACCGCTAATTGTTTATGCAGTAATGAAGAGGAAATCGGGGCCAATGACCAAATCCCAGCCACGTACCCGCATTCAGGAAAAGAACCGTAAGACCATTCTGGACGCAGGTCTGGAGGTGTTTTCCAAGTACGGGTTCCGCGGCTCGACATTGGACCAGATCGCCGAGGCTGCGGGCCTCTCGAAACCGAACCTGCTCTATTATTTCCCGTCCAAGGAAGCGATCCACGTCGAACTGCTGGAGATGCTGCTCGACACTTGGCTCGACCCTCTGCGGGAAATGGAGCACGACGGCGATCCGATCGAGGAAATCCTGTCCTATGTTCACCGCAAGATCGAGATGTCGCGCGAATATCCGCGTGAAAGCCGTCTCTTTGCAAATGAGATCCTTCAGGGCGCCCCGCGCATCCTCGATGCACTCAGCGGCGAACTGAAACCACTCGTTGACGAAAAATGTGCGCTGATCCGTCAGTGGATTTCAGAGGGCCGCATTGCCGAAGTCGATCCTTACCATCTGATTTTCTCGATCTGGTCGATGACCCAGCACTATGCGGACTTCGCGGTGCAGGTCGACACGATCATGGAGGGCAAGGACCCGTTCGATGGGGCGCAAAAATACCTCGATCACCTTTTCATTTCGATGCTGACGCCGAAATGATGGCCCCGTAGCGGGGCCACCACTGTTGATTATTCCGCTGCCGTCGACGACGGGTTGTTCGGGTGGGTGGTCCAGTTGGCGTAGTCGCCGCGTTTCTGGCCAGTACGCAGATCGACCTCGCCCTTGGGCAGTTCGACCATGGTGATGCAGTCCTCGACAGGACAAACGTTGACGCAAAGGTTGCAGGCAACGCATTCGCTGTCGTCCACCTCGAACACGCGGCCTTCCTTCATCAGGATGGCTTGGTGGCTGGTATCTTCGCAGGCTGCGAAGCAACGACCGCACGAGATACAGGCGTCCTGATCGATCTTCGCTTTGGTCACGTAGTTCAGATCGAGGTACTGCCAGTCGGTGACGTTCGGGGTCGCCATGCCGACGAAATCGGCGGTCGACTTGTAGCCTTTTTCGTCCATCCATTGCGACAGGCCGCTGATCATTTCCTGAACGACCTTGAAGCCGTAGGTCATCGCAGCGGTACAGACCTGCACGTTACCCGCGCCCAGCGCCATGAACTCTGCCGCGTCACGCCACGTGGTGATGCCGCCGATACCCGAAATCGGGAGCCCATGGGTTTCCGGATCGCGCGCGATCTCGGCCACCATGTTCATTGCGATCGGTTTGACCGCCGGACCGCAATAACCACCGTGTGTGCCTTTGCCGCCGATGGTCGGTTCCGGCGCCATCTGGTCGAGGTCCACCGAGGTGATCGAGTTGATGGTGTTAATCAGCGAAACAGCGTCCGCACCGCCGATTTTTGCCGCGCGCGCAGGCTTGCGGATGTCAGTGATGTTCGGTGTCAGTTTCACGATGACGGGCTTGGAGTAGTACATCTTGCACCACTCGGTGACCATCTGGATGTACTCGGGCACCTGACCGACGGCCGAACCCATGCCGCGTTCAGCCATGCCGTGCGGACAGCCAAAGTTCAGTTCGATCCCGTCAGCGCCGGTATCTTCGACGCGGGGCAGGATCTCTTTCCACGACTGTTCGTCACACGGGACCATGATCGACGCGATGAGCGCGCGGTCGGGGTAGTCCTTTTTGACGCGGGTCATCTCGTCGAGGTTGGTTTGAAGCGGGCGGTCGGTGATCAGTTCGATGTTGTTCAGACCGAGCAGACGGCGGTCTGCGCCCCAGATCGCGCCGTAACGCGGGCCGTTGACGTTGACGACCGGCGGACCTTCGGAACCGAGGGTCTTCCAAACGACACCGCCCCAACCGGCCTCGAAAGCACGGCGGACGTTGTATTCCTTATCGGTCGGCGGCGCGGAGGCCAGCCAGAACGGGTTCGGGGATGTGATACCCAGAAAATCTGTCGTGAGGTCAGCCATTTACGCCCCCATCAGAGTTGTGTGGATGTCTTCGGCGGCGTCACGGCCTTCGGCCACGCCCCAGACAGTCAGGTCTTCGCCAAGGTTGGTGCAATCGCCGCCAGCCCAGACACCGTCAATGCTCGTGCGGCCCGCGCCGGTCACAGCGATCTTGCCGCCTTCGACCGCAACACCGCTGTCGGTGGTCAGGGTCTGGCCGATGGCTTTAAGCACCTGATCCGCCGGAATAGTGACGGTTTCGCCAGTGCCTGACAGCTTGCCATCGGTGACGCTCGTGTATTCGAGCGTGATTTCACCTTCCGCCAGCGAAGACGGCATCACGTTGAACATCAGTTTTACGCCGTTCGCAGCGGCGAGGTCCTGTTCGTAGCGGCTCGCTGGCATGGCGTCGCGGCCACGGCGATAAGCGATGGTGACATTCTCAGCGCCGAGGTGCTTGGACTGCACCGCCGCGTCGACTGCTGTCATGCCGCCGCCGATGACCACGACATTGCGGCCAACGGGCAGGGCGCTCAGGTCGCTCGACTGACGGAGGTCCGCAATGAATTCCACCGCGTCGGTCGCAAGCTCTTCACCGCCTGTGCGGAGCGCATTCACGCCGCCAAGACCGATGCCGAGGAAGACCGCGTCGAAGTCGCCCCGTAGTTCGTCCAGAGTGATATCCGAGCCGATAGCAATACCGGTGCGCAGGTCGATCCCGCCGATCTGCATCAGCCAGTCGGCCTCTTTCGCAGCGAAATCATGCGGGGTTTTGTAGGCCGCAATGCCATATTCATTGAGGCCGCCCGGCTTGGGCTTTGCGTCATAGATCGTGACGCTGTGACCCTTCATCGCAAGGCGGTGAGCACACGCCAGACCGGCAGGACCGGCACCGACGACTGCAATGCGCTTGCCCGTTTCGGGCGCACGGCTGAACGGATGGCTCTGTTTGGCCATCAGCGTGTCGGTCGCATAGCGCTGGAGGCGTCCGATCTCGACCGGCTTACCCTCGGCGGCTTCGCGAACACACACCTCTTCGCAGAGCGTTTCGGTCGGGCAGACCCGTGCGCACATACCGCCAAGAATGTTTTGTTCAAAAATTGTCTTGGCCGCCGCTTCGGGCGTGTCCGTCTGGATTTGCCGGATGAACAACGGAATGTCGATGCTCGTCGGGCAGGCCGTCATACACGGCGCGTCGTGGCAGAAATAGCACCGGTCAGCTGCGACTTGCGCTTCGTGCGCGTCGAACTGCGGGTGAAGATCCGCAAAATTGGCTGCGATCTCCTCGGTGCTCAATCGACCGGCTGCAATGCCGGGGGTCATGGGCGAGGTCATGTTGGCTCCCTGTCGTGCCTTGATTTTGTTCAAAGCATTACACAGGTCCATTTTTTATCAAACGGTAAATTTTGGGCAGTTTATGAACGAAGGGATATGATCCGCCCCCCGGCGGCCTCTGCGTCCGCTACGTCGTGCGTGACCATGAGAACCGGAAGTCTTTGATTTTTCGCGTGTTTGAACACGAGGTCACGGACTTGGCCGCGCAACTCCGCGTCGAGTTTTCCGAACGGTTCATCGAGCAAAAGGGCCTTCGGTTCGGACAATAACATGCGCATCAGGGCCACTCTGGACCGCTGACCGCCCGACAAAGTGGCTGGATCTCGACCTTCGAATCCGTCCAACCCGACGGCTGCAAGCGCGTCGGCGATACGTGATGTGCGGTCCGCACCGCGCAGTCCGAACGACAGGTTTTGCCCGACGCTCATGTGCGGGAAAAGCAGGTCGTCTTGGAAAAGGATGCCCATGCGGCGCTTCTCTGGCGGCAAGTTCGAGATGTCATTGCCATTCAAGAGCGCGCGACCCGACGCTGAGAAGGCGCTGGGCAGGTTGCCGGTAAGCCACGCCAGAAGCGTCGATTTGCCGGAGCCGGAGGGGCCCATGATCGTGACGACTTCGCCCGCGTTCACGGTGAAGTCGACCTCGAGTAATTCTGCCCCGCCGAGTGAAATGCGCACGTTTTCCAGCACCAAAGACCGTTCAGCCATGCGCCATTCCTTTCCGGTTTCGCCAAATGATTGCGGGCACCATCGCTGCGATCACAAATGGCAGCAGTGCCGCAATGGTTTGGGCCACAGCGTAGACCCCGATCAGCCTGCGGTCTCCGCCCGATGCGAGCGCCACGGCCTCGGTCGTCAAAGTCTCCACCCGTCCGCCGCCAATTAGCAAGGTGGGGAGATATTGGCCAACCGACACCGCGAAACCAATGGCGAGCGCGCCGAGGAGCGGGCCGATCAGCATGGGGAGTTGTAGCCTGAGGAAGATACTGTGACGAGAACGGCCCAGCGCCGCGCCAATGATAGCAAAGCGTCTGTCCCAAGCGTCCGATGCGCCTTGGAATGTCAGCAGGACGTACGGGAGGACGAATATTAAGTGCACGAGAAGGACGGGGAGGACGCCAGCCTCTAGCCCCGCGAAAAGCATCAGCGTTTGCAGGCCCGGAAGGAACGTCACTTGCGGCACGATGAGCGGTGCGTAGAGGAGCCACGTGGGCAGTTTGCGGTCCGTGTAGGTGAGTGAAAGTGCGATCAGAAGCGCAGCGATCACTGCAGCACCGGCGATCAAAACAGTCTCCATTCCAGCGTCAACCAAGGCATCCTGTCTGGTCCAGCTGCGCAGTGTGAAACTGTCGGGCAGCAAATTCGGGAAGCCCCAGAAGCCCGCCACGGACCACAGAGCCGCGATCCCGATCCCGGCGATCAGCATCGCCGTGATCGTGTAGGCTGTCGCCGTGGCCAAAGGCTTTGTCGCCTCGGCAGAAAGCAGCCGCCCTCCGGCGTTGATGATGGCATTGCGGAATGCTCGGCACGTGCGTTCAACCAGCCACCAGATGCCGAATGCTCCGATGACCAAGCCAAGCTGTACTAGCGCTCCTGCGGCGGCCTTGCTGCGCATCGCGAGGTCGGGATCGTTCATGAGCCGCGTGATCGCGACCGCGAGCGGAGGCGGGGTCGTCGGCCCAAGGATGATCGCTACATCGACGACCGAGATCGAATACGCGAGCACGAGGTACACTGGCAGCCTGATCTGGCCATAAATTGCGGGCCAGACTGTCAGGAACCACCCCGCGATCCGTCCGTAGCCCAGCGCTCCGGAGACTTGGAGGCGGCGGTCAAAATCGCTCTGGGGCAGGGCGGCGATGATCATGAGGAGGAGGAACGGGATTTCCTTCATCGCGAGTCCGAGGATCATCGCGAGGCCCAATGGGTCGTTAATGATCACGAGGTCGGGCGGCCGATCCCAACCGAAAGGCACGGCCAGCAGGCGAACGATCAACCCAGACGGTGCAATGACGAAGGCCAATCCGAAAGCCGCCGTTGCGTGGGGCAGGGCGAGGAATGGGCCGAGCGTCGTCCTCAACCACCGCCACGCTTTGGTGCCGACCAAAGCGGCGGAAATCAGGGAGGCACCGATCACTGCGAGCGCCGTGGCGCCCAATCCGGTCGTCATGGACAAGCGGATCAATGGCACAAAGCCGGGCCATGCAAACAGCTCGGCAAAAGCGTCCAGTCCAAAGGCTGTACGCCCGATGGCGGGGAAATATCCGAACGCCGGAAGCACCACGCCGATCAGTCCGGCAGCGACCGGACCGATCAGCAGAAGCGCGACCAGCAGGCGGGCCACTTACTGCGTAACGCCGTAGCGGGCGTCCCAGTCTTCGGCGATGCGGGTCATCCACGACGGATGCGGTTCCGCTTGTACAGAGCCTAACTCGGCAGGGCTGAGCGTTGCGATGCCGAGGTCCAGTTCGTCGAACGCAGCGCGCTGGGCGTCATCCAGTTTCGCCATGTCGAGCACGGTGCCGTAGCCGAGAATGTCGGGGTTTTGTGCATGTGCCTGCGCCTCAGGCGACATCAGGAAATCGGCCACGACCATCGCGCCTTCCTTCGAGCCGGAGTTATACGGGATCGCGACAAACGACGCGTTGCCGATGGTGCCTTTGCCCAGAACGAAGGTCCGCACCGTGTCGGGCAACTGGCCATTCGCGATCGCTGTGGACGCTTCACCCGGGCTGAAGGAAATGGCGAGGTCGACCTCCTGATCCGCGATCAATTGCAACTGGGCAGGGCCGGTTTGCGGATAGACGGTGCCATCGCGCCAGAGGGTCGGCGTCAGCGCATCCAGCCATTCCCACAGCGGAGCAGTGACTTCGGCGTAGTTGTCGTCGGTAGCGGGGTCTTGCAGAACGCTCGGGTCCGGCAGCAGGTCAACGAGAGCCTGCTTGAGGAAAGTCGTTCCAAGGAAATCGGGCGGCTGCGGGTAGGTAAAACGACCGGGATGGGCGGCAGTCCAGTCCAGGAGGGCGTTCATATCGCCGACAGGCTCCATATCCACGGTGTCATACATGAATACCACCTGCGCCATAGCCCACGGGCTTTCATAGCCGTTGGTGGGCACAGTAAAGTCGGTGCGGACAGTCTTGCCATCAGTGTCTACATAGGCCCAATTCGGCAAGCTTTCGGCGTAGGGACCGTAGAGCAGACCAGCCTCTTTCATCGAGGCGAAGTTCGCACCGTTAATCCAGATCATGTCGATCGCGCCGTCGTCGTCCTTGCCCGCATCACGCTCGGATAGCACGCGAGTGACGGCATCGGCGGTGTCCGTGAGTTTGACGTGTTCGAGGGTGACGCCGAAGTCTTCTTCGACCCGATCACCGACCCACGCGATGAAATCGTTGGTCGCCGTGGAGCCGCCCCATGCGTTCCAATAGACCGTCTGGCCCTTGGCGACTTCAAGCACGGCGTCCCAATCTGCGGGGTCGGTTTCGGCCCAGAGGGCAGTCGGGGCGATCAGCGCCAGAGCAAGGAGCGGAGACTTCATCAATGGTCCTTTCCATCGGAAAATAGCTTGGACGCGCCATAAAGGCGCAAGGTGGCGGTCAGAAAACACAGGCAGCCGAAGACCCACGATAGCGCGGGGAACGCGCTCGGGAACAGGCAGAGGAGGACGAAGAACAGCACCGTCTCCGTCCCTTCGAGCAGCCCGTTGGAGTAATAGAGCGACTTGATGCCCTGCGCCTCGGTCTCCATCTCGTGCCGTTCGGCGAGGATCGCGTAGCCGAGGAAGCTTGCGCCGTTGAAATAGAAGGAGGTGAGCAAAAACGCTCCGGCAGCGTCATTGGACGGATCATGCCAGACGAAAGCCATCGGAACCGCGCCGTACAACAGGAAATCGCAGGTGATATCGAGGTATCCGCCGAAGTCGGATTTCTGCGTGGCGCGCGCGACAGCACCGTCGAGCCCGTCAGCAATACGGCTTAGCAGCAGCACGATAAGCGCCGCGCCAAAATAGCCCAACACGATCAATGCGGCAGACAAAAGGCCCAGACCAAGCCCGATGAGCGTGACGGTATTTGCGGTGATTCCCGTCGATGCCATGGCACGCCCAGCGCGGTTCAGCGGCGGATCGATGAGGCGGCGGGCATAGGCGTCGAGCATGATTATTCCTGAATTTCCCGCACTTTGCCGAAAATGGTGCGGCGCTGCAATCGTCCTACGGTGATGTGAGGGGCTGCAACACTCCGGCCGTATTCCGACCAAAAAAGTCGGAATTGACAGAGCCGACTAAATCAGTCAGGTATGCGCCGAGATCACAACGCTCCCCTGCGGCTGCACGCAGAGGCGGCGGAAACAGCATTATGCGCGAACAAGAATTCAGAGGGATAACGTGATGACCCGCAAGCTGCTTGCAACTTCGGCCATTTTGACAGTCACCGCCGGCATGGCCTCGGCACAGGACGCTGCGGCGGTTCTGGACAACTATGCCAACATCGCGGCCGCAATCTACGAGGACTCGCTGACCACCGCGAAGGACCTTCAGGGTGCCGTCGATGCGCTGATCGCCAACCCGAGCGAAGAAACCCTGCAAGCCGCTCGCGACGCGTGGCTGGCATCGCGCAATCCCTACCAGCAGTCGGAAGTCTACCGTTTCGGCAACCCGATCGTCGACGACTGGGAAGGCAAAGTGAATGCTTGGCCGCTGGACGAAGGTCTGATCGACTACGTTGACGCCAACTACGGTGGCCCGACCGACGAGAACGAGTTTGCCGCGCTGAACGTCATCGGCAACGAGCAGTTCGAACTGGCCGGTTTTGACGTTGACGCTACCGACATCACCCCCGAACTGATCGGCGACACGCTGAACGAAGCCGACGGCATCGAAACCAACGTCGCCCGCGGCTACCACGCCATCGAATTCCTGCTGTGGGGCCAAGACCTTAACGGCACCGAACACGGCGCGGGCGACCGTCCGTTCACCGACTATGTTCAGGGCGAA
The DNA here is from genome assembly GCF_015220045.1 of Marivivens aquimaris. Lineage (NCBI taxonomy): Bacteria > Pseudomonadati > Pseudomonadota > Alphaproteobacteria > Rhodobacterales > Paracoccaceae > Marivivens > Marivivens aquimaris. Next base: position 2,729,580 of record NZ_JADBGB010000001.1, read on the forward strand.
GGCTGCACCAACGGTAACTGTGACCGCCGTGCGGACTACCTGACCTCGGCGACCGAGCTGCTGGTGTCGGACCTTGAATACATGGCTGGCCAGTGGGCCGAAGGCGGCGAAGCGCGCGAAGCGGTTCTGGCGAACGAAGGCGAAGGCCTGATCGCGATCCTGACCGGCATGGGTTCGCTGTCGTATGGCGAACTGGCTGGTGAGCGTATGCGTCTCGGCGTCATGTTGAACGACCCCGAAGAAGAGCACGATTGCTTCTCGGACAACACCCATAACTCGCACTACTACGACGGCCTCGGCATCCAGAATGCCTACCTTGGTCACTACACCCGCGTTGACGGCACTGTTGTTGAAGGCGCTTCGGTCTCCGACCTTGTTGCAGCGAACAACGCCGAGCTGGACGAAGAGATGAAGGCCAAGCTGGACGCATCGGTCACCGCGCTGGGCGACGTCAAAGCGGCAGCCGAAAACGGCATGTCCTACGACCAGATGCTCGCTCGCGGTAACGCAGAAGGCGAAGAGCTGATCATGGGCGCCGTCAACGCGCTGATCGATCAGACCTCGACCATCGAAGCCGTTGTGGCATCGCTCGACCTCGACTCGATCGCATTCGAAGGCTCCGACAGCCTCGACGATCCGAGCGCTGTCGAAGGCGTCTTCCAGTAAGACTTGCCTCACTGTTTGAACAGGCGTAGGGCCACATCGGCCCTACGCCGTTTTTGATTAAAATTGGGAGTAGCCGGACGATGCCATCTTCCCTCCGCTTTGCACCGAAATTCAGCCTGATCGCGTTGATTGCCCTCACCGGCACTGCGACTTTCGCTGAAAATCCAGACTACAGTATGCTGGACGACATCCACCTCAACGTGGTGCCGCGTACCGAAGCCGAAGCAGAGCGCATCGCCGCCGTCGTCGCCCCGACGACAGATTTCACCCAACCCGAAAGTTTCGAAGAGAACCCCGCTGGCGCTGCCACCGTCCGCGCACGCACCAACGCGGATGCGTTTTCCCAGTCGTCGGGCAACATGCCGTTTGACCGCGAACTGGACTTCAAAGTCGGCAACGGCCTCTTCCGCAAGATTTGGGTTTCCGCGCCGTCGTCGACGCTTGCCTCCGATGGCCTCGGCCCGCTCTATAACGCGCGCGGCTGTCAGAACTGCCACTTCAAGGACGGGCGCGGCCATACGCCGAACGGGCCCGAAGACAACGCGGTGTCGATGTTCTTGCGTATATCCATCCCCGGTGACGTGAATGACGCGATTGCCGAGATCGAGGATTACATTCAGGTCGATCCCGATCCGAATTACGGCTTCCAGCTTCAGGATTTTGCCGTTGCCGGACAGCCCGCCGAATACCAGCTCCAGATCGACTACGAGGAAATCGAGGTCGAATTGGCTGGTGGAGAGACTGTTTCGCTACGCTCCCCGACCTATACTGCTGCCGACCTCGGCTATGGGCCGCTGCACGCCGACGCGATGCTGTCCCCGCGCATTGCGCCGCAGATGATCGGCCTTGGCCTCGTCGAAGCGATCCCTGCGCAAGATATCCTCGCCAATGCGGATGAGGACGACGCGGATGGCGACGGTATTTCCGGCCGCCCAAACATTGTCTGGTCGTCCGAGTTCGAACGCCCGATGCTTGGCCGCTTTGGCCTTAAAGCCGGTTCGCCGACGATCCGCCAGCAGTCCGCCGACGCCTTTGCCGGTGACATCGGGATTTCGAACCCTCTGCACGATGGCGGCTATGGTGAGTGTACCGAGCGCCAGATTGCCTGCCGCGAGCTGATCGACGGCGGTGACGAAGACCGCGATGGACTGGAGATCGACGCCGAGGGCCTCGACCTCGTGACGTTCTACAGCCGCAACCTCGCCGTGCCTGCACGCCGTGACGTGTCGGACACTCAGGTGTTGCGCGGCAAGGCACTGTTTTACAGCGCAGGTTGTACCAGCTGCCATACTCCCAAATTTGTGACCAACAGATTGGAGGATCAGCCCGAACAATCCTTCCAGCTGGTTTGGCCTTATTCGGACTTCCTGCTACACGACATGGGTGAAGGTCTGGCCGACCACCGCCCCGAGGCCCGTGCGACGGGCACCGAATGGCGCACCGCGCCGCTATGGGGTCTGGGAATGACCGAACGTGTCAGCGGCCACACTTTCTTTTTGCACGACGGTCGTGCCCGCAATGTCCTCGAAGCTATTTTGTGGCACGGCGGAGAGGCGCAAGCGGCCCGAGATACCGTCGTGGAAATGCCGAAAGAAGATCGCGAGGCGCTGCTCGCATATTTGGATAGCCTTTGATGCGCACAACTCTCTTTGCTCTGGCTGCGACCATCGCCACTCCGGTTTTTGCGGACGTGGACACGGTGGTCGACCAGAAAATCCTGCCTGATTTCGCCAATTTTGCTACCTCCGCCCGCGCGATGGCTGACGCCGCCGCCGAGGACTGCACCCCCGGCGCTGTGGTGCCGCACTATCAGGCAACATTCGATGCGTGGATGAAGGTCCAGCACCTCCGCGTGGGGCCGACCGAAGAAGGCGCGCTGCACGTTGCCTTTTGGCCGGACAACCGCGGGTTCGTGCCGAAAACGCTGTCGGGCCTGATCGACGCCGAAGATCCGGTGATTAACGATCCCGAGGATTTCGCCACGGTCTCCATCGCCGGTCGCGGCCTTTTTGCGCTGGATATGCTGCTCTATGACGAGCGCTACGATAGCTACGGCGCGGAGAGCTACACCTGCGATCTGGTGGCCGCGATTGCGCTCGACCTCGCGATCGAGGCCGAACGTCAGAGCACCGCTTGGGCCGAGGAGTACGCGCCGATCCTGAAGGGCGATGCGCCAAAGGCCGACGGCAAAACCATGACCGAGATGGACGGTTTTCAGGTTCTCTACACCCAGATCATTTCCGGTATCGAGACGCTGGAGAATGTCCGCATCGACCGCCCGCTGGGTGAGTTCGACCGTCCGCGTCCCACCCGCGCCGAAGCATGGCGTTCGGGGCGCCCCCTGCGCAATATCGACATCTCTCTCAACGCGATGGTGGCCGATGCGCTGCTGCTGATGGGCAGCGACCTGCCGCAGACCTTTGGCTACCTCGAAACCGCTCAGGAGACGCTGGAGAAGATCAGCGATCCGACCTTGGCCTCTATCGAAGAGGACAGCGGCGAATGGCTGAAGCTGCAAATCCTGCGCGACAACATCGTGAACGTAAAAACTGCAATCGAAGTCGAAATAGGCTCTGTTCTCGGGATCGAGGCGGGCTTCAACTCGGCTGACGGAGACTGACATGACCACCCGCCGCCATTTCCTCGCATCGATGACGGCGGTGGTCACAGCGCCCCGCCTCAGCTGGGCCTCGGTCGGTAATCCCGACTTCATCGCAGCGGCTAAGGTTGGAGACGGTTTTTCCATGTCCGGCTTTACCGCAGACGGGCAGGTGGCGTTCAGCGTCCCGCTGCCCGCACGCGGTCACGCTGGCGCAGGGCATCCGACGCTCCCCATTGCAATCGCTTTTGCCCGTCGCCCCGGCCGTTACGCGCTCGTGATCGACTGCACCGACGGCAGCGTCCTGCAAAGCCTCACGCCGCCCGATGGCATCGCTTTCAACGGTCACGGCTTGTTCCTCGACGAAGGCCGCCTGCTGGTCACCGTTGAACAGCGCGATGACGACAGTCAGGGCCAGATCGGCCTGTGGGATGTCGCGCAGGGTTACGCCCGCATGGGCGAGATCGCGACCGGCGGGATCGGTCCGCACGACATCAAACTCATGCCCGACGGCGAAACGCTGGTCATCGCAAACGGCGGCATCGCGACCGACCCGAGCGACCGGACCAAGCTGAACGTGCCCGACATGCTGCCGAACCTTGCCTACCTCACGCTGGACGGCGTGCAGGAAAAGGTCGAGCTTGACGAGGAACTGCACTTCAACTCCATCCGTCACCTCGCGCTGCGGGACGACGGGCTGGTTGCCTTTGCGATGCAGTGGCAGGACGATCCGTCCTATGCGCCGCCGCTCCTTGGCCTGCATCGCCGCGGGGAAGAGCCTGTGCTGGCAGACGCCTCGCTGACCGAAGCGATCCTTATGGAGGGCTACGCTGGCTCCATCGCTTTCAACGGCGCCGGCACAGAGGTTGCGATCACATCACCCAAGGGCGGGCGGATACACCGTTTCACTCCCGAAGGCGCGTTCCTCGGCGCTGTGGTTCAGCCCGATGTGTGCGGTCTGGTGTCGCTCAAAGACGGTTTTCTGGCCAGCGACGGCTTTGGCAACTTCGCCAAGGTGAGTGGTGACAAATTAATTCAACTGAAAAAACATGATGTAAGCTGGGACAACCACATCATTGCACTTTAGTCGTAGGCGACTCGCCTTTAAGGGGTGTACATTTCAAGAACATTTAGGGAGAGGAGCATCCCATGACTAAAGTTCTTTTAGGTACGACCAAGGGCGTTTTCGTTCTGTCTGACAAAGGCGGTGACCAATGGAATTTCTCCGGTCCGCACTGCACCAATTGGCCCGTTAACCATGTTGTCGGCGAGGGCGATAACCTCTGGGCGTGTGGCGGCAACGCTTTCTGGGGCGCTGCGATCCTGCGCTCGACCGACGGCGGCGAGAAGTGGACGTTCAAGCGTCTGTCCGGTGGGGAAATTGACGATTGGCTCGAAAAAGAGCCTGAACTGGCCGATATGTTCGGCCTTCCCGAGGATGAAGTCCTGCCGTTCAATGGCCAGATCGACGCCCTGTGGTCGCTGAAACGCGTGGGCGGCAAGCTTTACTGTGGTGCCAAGCCCGCGATGCTGTTCGTGAGCGACGACGACGGCGAGACGTGGGAGAAGGTGAACGGCCTGACCGATCAGGAAGGCGCCGAGAACTGGCAACCGGGTGGTGCTGGCCTCACGCTTCACACGATCCTCGCTGATCCTGGGGCGCCTGAAAAACTCTGGGTCGGCATTTCCGCCGCCGGTGTTTTCGCAACCGAGGACGGCGGCAAAACGTGGGAGCGCCGCAATCGCAAGTCTAACGAGGACGACAAGGAAGTCGGCCACTGCGTTCACAACATGGCCCGCGCCTCGACCGACGGCGATCTCCTGTATCAACAGAACCACCACGGCGTTTGGCGCAGCTATGACGGCGGACGGAGCTGGCAGTCGATCAACGAGGGCTTACCAAGCGACTTCGGTTTCCCGATTGCCGTGAGCCCGATTGACCCGCAGACGATCTTTGTCCTGCCGCTCAACGGAGACTCGCGTGGACGTTTCCCGCCTGATGCCTCGGCTGCGGTCTATGTGTCGAAAGACGGCGGTGATAGCTGGACGAAGACCCAGAACGGTCTGCCGACCGAGAACTGCTACTTCACAGTGCTGCGTCAGGCGATGGCGACCGACGCCAATGGCGGCATGTACTTCGGCACCAACTCCGGCTCGGTCTACATGACCCGCAATGATGGCGAATCGTACGAAGAAATCGCGCAGCACCTTCCGACGGTTTTGTCGGTCGAAGTTCTGAACGACTGATCGCCGTAAAATTCGTCCGAAAAATGTGACTTTCGAGGGCTGTTTCTGACATGGATCAGATACAGCCCTTTTTCATGCCCCTAACTTCAGTCCATCCGATTGTAGAGGGGAGTGAGCCTGATGCGCCTGACCACACGTACAAATCTCGCCATCAGAATCTTGATGTATTGCGGCATTAATCAGGATCGCGTGTCGCGCTCCGCTGATATCGCCAAGGCCTGCAATGCGTCTGTGAACCACCTCGCACAGGTGGTGAATATGCTTCACCAGCATGGGTTTATCACCGCATCCCGAGGCCGGATGGGAGGGATTAAACTCGCCACGACGCCCGAAAACATCAATGTCGGTGAGGTTTTCCGCGTTTTCGAATCCGAAGTGCCGTTTACCGAATGCGCGTCGCCCGAAACCAACACCTGCCCGCTGGTCGACGCCTGCCGCCTTAAGAGCGCGATTGGTCGCGCGCTTGAAGCATTCTTCCACGAACTCGATATGCTGACACTCGAAGACCTCGTGCGCGGTAACTGTGGTTTGAGAGAAATCCTGACATTCCGCGAAACCGTGACGACGCCCTGCAAGGAAGCGTCCGCAATCGCTGGTTAATGTCTGGAAGTGGTGCCGGTGATAGGACTCGAACCTACGACCCCATCATTACGAATGACGTGCTCTACCAGCTGAGCTACACCGGCACTGTGGCGGCTCTTAGCACCCTAGAGCCGCCCCGAAAAGAGCAAATTTACCGCTCTTCCACGACTTCGGCGTCGACTGTTTCAGCCTCGACTACCTCTGCCTCTTCTGCATCCGCATCGACCACAACAGGTGCGGTTTCGGCAGAACCGTTAACCGCGACGAGCAGCGGCAGCATCTCCAGACCACCCGAAAGCGGCTTGTCGTTCTGAGGCGGACGGCGCCACGACAGCGTGTCGAAGCCGTGGCAGTTCGAGCAGACGGGCTCCCAGTGGTCGTGGATGTTCTGACAATTGTCACAGATCCACTGCGGGCCGCGCGGCGCGGTAACGGCCTTGGCAAGCCATGCGTTCACCAACTGATCGGTGCCGCCCGAACCACGTTCAATCGCCGCCATCAGCGTCAGAACGCGAACGGTGGCATCTGTTTCGGGCAGGGTGCCCAGTGCGCGGCGTGCTTCGGGGAATTCCTCGGCAGCGATGTGCAGTTCGGCCATGAGCATACGGGTTTCCGGATCGTCGATGTTGACCTTGGTCAGCGACTTGAACCGCTTGAGGCGCTCTTGTGGGGTTTCGTTGGGTTCGATTTCCGCGAATGCGGTAGCAAGGTCCGGATGCGGCGATGCGCTCCAAGCCTTTGTCAGCAGGCGGGCAGCGTGCTTCTTGTTACCCTTGGCGATATAACCACGAGCGGCCAGCACGGCGGCGGGGATAAGGTCAGGCGACTGTTTGTGCGCCGCAATGACCTGCTCCTGCTTTTCAATCGACACATCGTCGTCCAGCAGTTCTTTGGCTTCGGACAGGGCCAGCACAGCGTCGCGGCGCTTGAGAACGTCCTTGGGAAGGCTGCCAGTCTTGGCTTTGGCGGCGAGCGTCGCACGCGCACCTTTCCAGTCGCCTTTCTCGGCCTGAAGACGGAGCAGAACGTCCTGCGTGTCTTCGTGCTTGGGCTTCAGGGCAAATGCCTTCTCGGCCAGTTTCATGGCCGTGTCTGTATCACCTTGCTCCAGACGCTGACGCATCAGGCCGCGGATACCGACAAAGCGGGTGCGATCATCTTCGACCAGTTTTTTGTAGGCATTTTCAGCCTTGGTTCGGTCGCCAGTTTGCTCTGCCGCTTGGGCGACGAGCAGGGTGGTGATCTCGGGCTTGTTCAGAAAACGCTCGGCCTTCTGGGCCTTGGTCATGGCGAGGTGACCTTCACCGCCAGCCAGCGCCATCATGCTGTCGGACAGCGCCTGATAGCCACGCTCCACACGGTTGCGGGCGAAATAGCGGGTAACGGCGGTTTCATCGCCGGCGAGGAAACGGATGAACGCAGCGATCAGGCCGAGCAGCTTGAACGCCACCCAGACCAGCACGACGAGCGCAACCAGCGCGGCGAGAACCTCGAGCGGGCCGAGGCGCATTTCGAGGCCGCCATAGGTCAGCATCAGCTCACCAGGAACAGTGCTGAGTTCCATCGCGCCGTAGGTGATCGCGGTAACTGCAACGATGAAGAATACGATCTTCAGTAGGGACCAGAGCATCAGTTACAGCCTCACTCGTTCGATGTGTTATTCAGGTAGCCAACAGCGGCGATTGCGTTCTGTCGTTCCTTCGCAGCGGCAACCCAGCCGTCAAGCTCGGTCTTCGCTTCTTCGGACAGGGTGTCGATTTCGGCGAGGGCGTCGGACAGACGACCGTCCTGCACGGCAGCGCCTGCGCGAGACAGGATCGCATCGGCGTCGTCACCATCACGCGCCTCAATGGAGCGGACGTCGAACTGGTTACGCAGGAAACCAGCGAACGTGCCGCCATCTTCGCCTGCGGTACCTGCACGGCGCGCAGCGGCCAGGGCGTTACGGGACGCAGGCGGGAAATCGGCTTGCAGTTCGCCCAGCGTGGCAACGCCAGTGGACGACGGACGGGACAGATCGGCAGGGACGGTCATATCGAGGTCTTCGAGACCGCTAAGCATGTCCTGATAGGGCGTGCCTGTGTCGAGCGCCGTCTGCACACGGGACAGAGCTACCTCGCGCTGGGCAGCCATGGCGGCCTGCTCTTCGGCTTCGGCATCTGCGCGCGCCTGTTCAAGGCGGGCGGCCGCATCGTCGGCGAGTTGCTTCAGGCGGGCTTCTTGTTCCGCGATCTGTTCTTCCAGACCACTCATGTCGATGGTGCTACCGTTTCCGGTACCGACGTTTTCCAACGCAGCTTTGATGTCTTCGACATCCGCTTGGAGCAGATCGATGCGGGTCGTGAAATCGGCAGTTGCGGGACCGATAGCCGCTTCGATAAGCGCCTCGGTATCGACCGAACCGGATGCGGAAAGCTCGTTTTCCAAGAGGCTCAAGCGTGCTTCGACGTCGGCCTCGTCAATACGGGGCAGAGTGTACCACGACACGCCGTAGCCGATGGCACCCGCGATCAGACCGCCCAGCACAATGGCGATGAATGCGCCTGCCCCGCTCGATTTCTCTTCGACGACCGGAGGCTGCGGCTCAACCACCGGCTCTTCGACTTCGACGTCGGTAGGGGTGACCTCTTGTTCGGTCGAGGCTGCAATTTCCTCTTCCGTCAGTTCGGTCGCTGCAACTTCCTCAACGACCTTGTCGTCGGCAGTCTCTTCGGAAACCTCATCGGAAGGCTCGTCCTGCTCGACAGCCTCTTCAGCCGGAGCGTCTTCGACGACTTCCTCGTGTTCGATCTCTACTTTTTCAGAGGTGTCTGTCTGTTCGGCCTGAGTTTCCTCTGCCGCTTCAGTTTCATCTACCTTGGACTTCTGGTCCTCGTTCACCGTCAAATCCTTCGTCAACCAATTTCCCTCCCAGACAACTTAGTCGCCGAGAGGTCTCTCTCAAGCAAACTGCAACAATTCACAACTCGTTCCAACGGCGACAGGTCGCCGCAAGCATGGAATCAAAATCCGGCCTTATTGCTGTGCGAACCGTGTCTACGCCCAAGTCTGCAACTTCGGCTGCTACATTGGCACTCATCGCGATGACATGAACAGGCGCAGAGGTGATTGCGGGGATCAGCATCGCGCTCCTTGGTGAAAAAAGCGGCAACAAAACGGGTTCGGTCCCCGACAAAGCTATCAAAGCATCATCCGAGGGCGCACAGGCACGTTGGTCGTAGGCAATGACCTCACTACAGGGCTTGCCCGAGACAGTGAGGTTGGTTGCGACCTGTCCCCGCGCATGGGTGCCGCGGATATGGCAGAGGCGGCCTGTGTCGCTGTTGAGGATCAAGTCAATCAGCGCCTCGGCGTCGCGACCTGCAGAAATCGGCTCTAATCCGGCAGCTTTCGCCTCGTCGGCCGTACGCTTGCCCACACACCACGCAACAGTTCCGGCGGGGACGCCGAGCCGTCCCACCTGCTTGGCCCCGTTGGCGGACGTCAGGATGACCTCGTCGAACTTCGGCAGATGCGCTTCCAGCGGCACGATCTCCATCACCGGAGAAATCACGGCGCGAACCTTTCCCACCTCGGCCTCCACGGCAGCAAGGAAACTGCGCGACGCCTCCTCTGGGCGGGTCAAAAGAAGGATGGTCATCGCGGCTCCGCCATTGTTCTGCGTGTGGCGGAGTGTTACCTGCCTTGGGAAACTGTGCAACCGGACCACATGACGCAAACTCTGACAGTTCTTGGCATCGAAAGCAGTTGCGACGACACCGCCGCGGCGATTGTCCGTCTGCAAGGCGACAAGGCCGAGGTTTTGTCCTCGATCGTCAAAGGTCAGAACGATCTGCACGCCGAATTTGGCGGCGTCGTTCCCGAAATCGCCGCCCGCGCCCACGCTGAACGCGTCGATATCTGTGTAGAGGAAGCACTGGCCGAAAGTGGTTACGCGCTAAGCGGGCTTGATGCGATCGCCGTGACTTCCGGCCCCGGTCTCATCGGCGGTGTGCTGTCTGGCGTGATGTGCGCAAAGGGGCTTTCTGCCGCGACGGGCTTGCCGCTGATCGGTGTGAACCACCTTGCGGGCCACGCGCTGACGCCGCGCCTGACCGATAGCGTGACGTTCCCCTATCTGATGCTGCTCGTGTCGGGTGGGCATTGCCAATTCCTGATTGCCGAAAGCTTCGACACCTTCCGCCGGATCGGTGGCACCATCGACGATGCCCCTGGGGAGGCGTTTGATAAGACCGCGCGCCTGCTGGCCCTGCCGCAGCCCGGCGGTCCGCACGTCGAAAAGTGCGCCAAGGATGGCGATCCCAAGAAATTCCCGCTGCCGCGTCCACTGCTGAACCAGCCCGGCTGCGATATGTCGTTCTCCGGACTAAAAACCGCGATCCTCCGTGCCCGTGACGGGGTTGTGGCGGAAAAGCGCGGCCTGACCGAACAGGACCGCGCAGACCTATCGTCAGGTTTCCAAGCAGCCGTCACCGATATTTTGGTCGAGAAAACCCGCCGCGCGCTGAACGAATACTTCGCGCTGGAGCCTGAAAACCGCGTCTTTGCGATTGCAGGCGGTGTGGCGGCCAACGGTCCGATCCGTGACGCGCTGATGGGTCTCTGCCGCGAGCACAACACAGAATTCGTCGCGCCGCCGCTGCGACTTTGCACCGATAACGCTGCGATGATCGCCTACGCCGGCGCCGTTCGTTTTGCTGAGGGTGCGAACGATCCCGAACATCTGACGGCCCGTCCGCGCTGGCCACTGGATAAACGCGCACCAGCTTTGCTGGGATCGGGCAAAAAGGGAGCCAAGGCATGAGCATCGCAGTCGCAGGAGCAGGGGCATTCGGAACCGCTCTCGCCGTCTCACTGGCACAAAACGGTCCGGTGACACTTTGGGCGCGCGACGCCGAGGCTGTGGAAACGATGTCTGACACGCGCCTAAATCCGCGTCTGGACGGTGTATTGCTGCCCGAAAACATCCGTGCTTCGGCTGATATAGAGACTGTTTTTGCCGCCGACACCATTCTACTAGCCGTTCCAGCGCAAAAGCTTCGCGGCTTTCTGTCGGAACATGCGGATCGCCTCAAAGGCAAGGCGCTCGTGTCCTGCGCCAAGGGCATCGACGCTTCGACCATGACCGGCACTGTGACCTCCATCCGTGAGGTCGTGCCTGACGCCACCGCCGCGCTGCTGACCGGACCGAGCTTTGCTGCGGACATCGCGCGTAACCTGCCGACCGCGCTGACGCTGGCCTGTCAGGATGATGCCAAAGGCGCCGCACTTCAGAAAGAACTCACCACGCCGAACCTGCGCCTTTATCGGACCACCGACACCGTCGGCGCAGAGCTTGGCGGCTCGCTGAAGAACGTCATGGCAATCGCTTGCGGTGCCTGCATCGGCGAAGGCATGGGTGATAGTGCACGCGCCGCGCTGATGACCCGCGGCATGACCGAAATGATGCGCCTCGCGGGTGCGCTGGGCGGACGACCGGACACGATGATGGGCCTTTCGGGCTTTGGTGACCTTGTCCTGACATGCACCTCAGAACAGTCGCGCAACTACCGCTACGGCCTCGCGCTGGGGCGTCAGGAAAACTTTGATCCGTCGATCACCGTGGAGGGCGTTGCGACCACTCACGCCGTGGCCAAACTGGCACGCGCGCGCGCGATCGACATGCCCATCGTCACCATGCTTGCCGAACTACTGGAGCATGATGTGAGTGTTGCGGAAGCAATTCAGGCGCTGTTCTCGCGCCCGCTGAAGGAGGAATAAATGCTCTATACTATCATCACCAAAGACAAAGAGGGCGCGCTTCAGACCCGCCTCGACAACCGCGAAGCGCATCTGGCCTACATCGCCGACACCGGCGTTGTGCAGATGGCGGGTCCGTTCATCAACGCAGACGGCGAAATGCACGGCTCGATGATCGTGCTAGACGTCGAGGACCGCGCGGCTGCCGAAGCATGGGCCGAGAGCGATCCCTACGCCAAAGCCGGTCTGTTCGAGCGCGTGCGCATCGAGCAGTGGAAAAAGGTCATCGGCTAATGCCCTACTGGCTGTTCAAATCCGAGCCCGACGTCTTTGGTTGGGACGATCTCGTCGCCAAAGGGGATAAGGGCGAAGAGTGGGACGGCGTGCGCAACTATCAGGCCCGCAATAACATGCGGGCCATGAGCGTCGGAGATCGCGGCTTTTTCTACCATTCCCGCAAGGGGCTGGAGGTCGTCGGCATTGTCGAGGTGTGCGCCGAGGCGCATCAGGACAGCAAGACCGATGATCCCCGCTGGGAGTGCGTCGACGTCAAAGCTGTCGAGAAACTGCCCAACCCCGTCTCGCTAGACCTGATCAAGACCGACGAGCGGCTGGCTGATATGGTGCTGGTGAAGAATTCCCGCCTGTCGGTCCAGCCAGTGACCGACGAGGAGTGGAACCTCATCTGCGCCCTCGGTGGATTGTCGTAGGAGATTTCCGGCGCCGCTCCTATCATCGCGATAGCGAACAGGAGGGCGAAATGGGAATTCTTTCAGTGATTGTGGCCGCTGCGGCGGCATGGATTTTCGGGGCCGTGTGGTACATGGCCCTATCGAAGCCGTGGCTCGAAGCGTCCGGCATCGAGTGCGACGACAACGGCAAACCCAAGAACGGCGGCAGCCCGATGCCGTTCATTCTATCGGCCATCGCGATGCTCATCGTCGCGGGCATGATGCGTCACCTGTTCATGATGTCCGGCATTGCGACGCTCGGCGCGGGGATCGTCTCCGGCCTCGGGATCGGAGCGTTCTTCATCGCGCCGTGGATCATGATCAATAACGCCTACGGGATGCGACCGTTCAAGCTGACTGCTATCGACAGCGGTTACGCCATTTTCGGCTGCGCGATCATCGGCGCGGTGCTTGTGCTGATCTGAAAAGCGGGGTCCGGCCTTATCAGTCGGACCCCTATCCCCCAGCGCTCCCACACGCAGGTCGGTCCAGCCGTTCTGGCCGTTTGATCCAAGGATAGGGCCGCGCGCATCACAGAGCAAACCAAATGCCCCGCGGATTTTAGGCATTTACTTGTAGTAAGCCTCTTTGCCGAAATGCTTGGTCAGCATGTAGTAAACCACAACGCGGTATTTCCGCTCGGCATCGTAGATTTCCAGCACCACGTCGATCCCATCATCAAGCTCCGGCCCATCGCGCAGGCTGAGCTTCTTGATCAGGTAGTTGCGTTTGATTTGCTTGATCTCGGCGGGCGAGGTCGCGTCAACGTAATTGGTGTTCTCATGGTAGATCAGCGGCCCGCAGCCAAGTGTGACCTTGGTCAGCAAGTCCATGTCCGGCACCATTCCGCACTTGGTGCGCAGGTCCTCGGCATAGCTCGCGATCAACTCGTCACGTATTCCCATGAAACCCTCCGGCAGTCCGCTTGACGCAAACGTAGGGTAAGCCGCGAGAATTGTTCTGAAAAGAAAGAAAAACGCCGCCCCGAGGGGCGGCGTTTGGAATTAGTAGCGGTAGTGTTCCGGCTTGAACGGGCCTTCCGGCGTCACACCGATGTAGTCGGCCTGCTCTTTGCTGAGCTTCGACAGTTTCACGCCGATACGTTCGAGGTGAAGGCTGGCAACTTTTTCGTCGAGGTGCTTGGGCAGGATGTAGACGCCCGGTGCGTACTCGTCGTGCTTGGTCCACAGTTCGATCTGCGCGAGCACCTGATTGGTGAACGACGCCGACATCACGAACGACGGGTGGCCGGTGGCGTTGCCGAGGTTCAGCAGACGACCTTCGGACAGGAGGATGATGCGGCTGCCCGAGGGCATCTCGATCATGTCGACCTGATCCTTGATGTTGGTCCACTTGTGGTTACGCAGCGATGCGACCTGAATTTCGTTGTCGAAGTGGCCGATGTTTCCGACGATCGCCATATCCTTCATCTCGCGCATGTGCTCGATGCGGATGACGTCCTTGTTGCCGGTGGTGGTGACGAAGATGTCAGCCGAAGCAACAGCGTCTTCGAGGGTGACGACTTCGAAACCGTCCATAGCAGCCTGCAGCGCGCAGATCGGGTCGACTTCGGTGACCTTCACGCGGGCACCTGCGCCGCGGAGCGAGGCAGCCGAGCCCTTGCCGACGTCGCCGTAACCGCAAACGACAGCGACCTTACCGGCCATCATGGTGTCGGTGGCGCGGCGGATACCGTCGACCAGCGATTCCTTACAGCCGTATTTGTTGTCGAACTTCGACTTGGTTACCGAGTCGTTGACGTTGATTGCAGGGAACGGCAGCTGACCGTTCTTTTGCAGTTCGTACAGGCGGTGAACACCGGTGGTGGTTTCTTCCGAAACGCCGAGGATCTGGTCGCGGATTTTGGTGAACCAGCCCGGCGAAGCTTCCATGCGCTTCTTGATCTGGGCTTTGATGACAGCTTCTTCGTCCGACTGCGGAACCGGAATGATGTCTTCGCCAGCTTCGGCGCGTGCACCGAGCAGAACGTAGAGGGTCGCGTCGCCACCGTCGTCGAGGATCAGGTTCGGGCCGTCTTCGAACATGAAGGACTTGTCGAGGTAGTCCCAATGCTCTTCGAGGCTCTGGCCCTTGATCGCGAAGACCGGAATGCCAGCCTCGGCGATCGCAGCGGCAGCGTGGTCCTGCGTCGAGAAGATGTTGCACGATGCCCAGCGCACGTCAGCGCCCAGCGCAACCAGCGTTTCGATCAGGCAAGCGGTCTGGATGGTCATGTGCAGCGAGCCGACGATGCGGGCACCCTTGAGCGGCTTGCTCTCACCGTACTCGGCACGCAGAGCCATCAGACCCGGCATTTCGGTTTCAGCGATGTCGAGTTCCTTGCGGCCATAACCGGCCAGCGCGATATCTTTGACGATGTAGTCGTTGGCCATGATGAGCCCTCTCCGTATGTCGTTTGCGTGATGCCATAGCACCGGTTTGCCTTCTCGACAACGGCACGGGGGGAGGCTTAATTAAGGCCTCGACACGGGGGCGACATGAAACAACCACGCGCATGGCAGAGGATGCTGTCGGGTCGCAGGCTCGATCTGCTTGATCCGACACCGATGGATATCGAAATCGAGGACATTGCGCATGGCCTTGCCTTCGTTGCGCGCTGGAACGGTCAGACGGTCGGTGACTGGCCTTATTCCGTGGCCGAGCACTCGCTGCTGGTCGAAGAAATCTTTCGGATGCAGAACCCCTCCGCCCCTGTGAAATGGCAGATGGCGGCGCTTCTTCATGACGCACCCGAATACGTCATCGGCGATATGATCAGCCCCGTGAAAGCCGCCGTCGGCGCATCTTATGGTGAGCTGGATGCCCGCCTGACAGCCGCGATCCACATCCGTTTTGGCGTTCCCGCGCAGATCCCCGCGACGGTGAAGAAGAAAATCAAAGCGGCAGACAAGGTTAGCGCGTGGCTGGAGGCTACGCGGATTGCAGGCTTTACCGAGGCCGAAGCGACCAAGCTCTTTGGTAAAATCGACCCTGTTTATGCGGAAAAACTCGATATCCACCTGCGGCCTCCGGTCGAGGTCCGCAAGGATTTCACCGCACGTCATGCGGAGCTTCTTGCTGCGTTGAAGTGATTACTTCGGGCTGCGCTTTGCCAGAATACGCTGGAGCGTGCGGCGGTGCATGTTCAGGCGGCGCGCGGTTTCCGACACGTTGCGATCACACATCTCGTAGACGCGCTGGATATGCTCCCACCGCACGCGGTCCGCGCTCATCGGGTTTTCGGGCGGCGGCGGCAGGGCGTCGCCACGCGCCAGCAGCGCGTTCACGATGTCGTCGGCATCGGCAGGTTTCGACAGATAATCGGTCGCACCGATCTTCACCGCCGCAACGGCAGTCGCGATAGCGCCATAGCCGGTGAGAACGACGATGCGGCTATCAGGGCGACGCTCACGCAGGGTTTCTACGACGTCGAGGCCGTTGCCGTCTTCAAGCCGCAGGTCGACCACAGCGTAGGCAGGCGGGCGGCCCGTAGCGATAGCCCGTCCGGCAACGACAGAACCGGCAGTTTCCACTTCGAAGCCGCGTTTTTCCATCGCGCGAGCGAGGCGTTTCAGAAATGCCTCGTCGTCATCGACCAGAAGGAGGGATTTGTCTGCTCCCAGATCCAGCGGTTCGTTGTCCATCGGTACTGCCTACTCAATTACGTCTATCAGGGGTAACGGGCCAATCGCGTCAGGTCAATTTGCGCCGACCGTATCAACGATACAAGCAGTACGTTCGGCTACGGTTTCCGGATCATCCGTGTGGTTGAAGTAGTCCACAACGCCCATCCCCGGAATGTTGAGGTAAGTGTAGGTCGAGTGGTCGACGAGGTAGTAATCGGGATCGCCGTTTGCTTCCTTTGCAAAATAGGTCTTGTAGGCTTTCGAGGCAGCGGTCGTCTGCTCGACACTGCCGGTCAGACCAATCATGCGCTCGTGGAAGTTATTCGCAAAGTAGCCCACAGCTTCGGGGGTATCGCGCTCGGGGTCGATGGAGATGAAGATCGGAGTAACTTCGGTGCCCTGCTCGTCCAGCAGGTCGGTCGCAACTGCGTTGCGCATCGCATCCGTCGGGCAGATGTCAGGGCAGAAAGTGTAGCCGAAGTAGATCAGCGAAGGCTCTGTGATCACATCCTCGTTGGTGACGGTTTCACCATTGGAATTGACCAGCTCGAAGGGGCCGCCGACAGCGCCGCCAGCAATCGCACCAGCACCGCACGCAGCCAGAGCAGCATCGGTAGATTTCATTTTCGTCGCGATGAATGTGCCAGCCAGAAACAGTGCGGCGACAACGACTGCAACGATCGCGATTTTCTTTTCCATGAGCGCGCTCCTTTGTTGTCGCATTGATCGCGTGAATGGCGGGCAATAACAATAGGAGCACATTGCCGCACCGAGGACAGCATGGCCGCAAGCGAAGAACTCGACATTCACGACCGCGAACGCAGTAGCTGGGTGCGCCTCAGAACACTTGTGATCCTGCGCTGGATCGCGATCATCGGCCAAATGGGCACGCTGATCGTGGCCCAACAGCTGTTCCGTCTTCACCTGGAGGTCGGACTGGCCGCAGCAACTATCGGCGCGTCCATCGTCGCGAACCTGTTCTTCTCGTTTCTCTATCCCGAAACAAAGCGTCTGTCGGAGCGCGAGGCGTTCCTGATGCTGCTCTTCGACTTATTGCAGCTCGGCTTGCTGCTGTATCTAACAGGTGGCTTGAACAATCCCTTCGCCGTGCTGGTGCTCGCGCCCGTCACCATCGCGGCGACATTCCTGCAAATGCGGAACACCGCGATCCTCGGGTTTCTGGCGGTCGGTATCATTTCTGCGCTGGGCATGTGGTACATCCCGCTCGAAGGCGCGGATGGTCTGGTGCTTGCCCTGCCTCTGATCTTCCTGTTCGGGTCGTGGGCCGCGCTGACTATCGGTGTCGTGTTCCTCGCCGTCTACGCGCGCCAGATCACGTCCGAGGTCAACGACATGTCCGAGGCGCTTCTGGCGACCCAGATGGCCTTGGCCCGCGAGCAGAAACTGACGGACCTTGGCGGCGTCATCGCGGCGGCGGCGCATGAACTTGGCACACCGCTCGCCACGATCAAACTGGTGAGCAAGGAGCTACTGGACGAGGTCGAGGACCGCCCCGAAGTCTATGAGGACATCGCCCTGATCGCCGAGCAGGCCGACCGTTGCCGTGATATCATGCGGTCGATGGGGCAGGCGGGGAAAGACGACCTTCACATGCGGCGCGCGCCCTTGCAGGCGATATTGGAGGAGGCCGCGTCCCCACACATGCAGCGCGGCAAGGAGATCTCGTTCTCGGTCAACGCAAATACCGAACACCCGCAGCGCCAGCCGATCTTCTTCCGCAGGCCCGAGATTATCCACGGTCTTCGTAACCTCGTGCAGAACGCCGTCGATTTCGCGGCGACCGAAGTGAAGATCGAGAGCACGTGGGACGAGACCACCGTTCGCCTCAGGATCAGCGATGACGGCCCCGGTTATCCCGCCACCATCATCGGGCGCATCGGCGATCCCTTCGTGCGCCGCCGTAAGGAGACCGAGAACCGCCCAGGCTATGAGGGTATGGGCCTCGGTCTGTTTATTGCGAAAACGCTGCTCGAACGGTCCGGCGCGAAGCTGGACTTTGCCAACGAAGAGGTCGGCGGTGCGATTGTCATGGTGCAATGGCCCCGCGATATCGTTGATCCAGAGCGCGGAAAACGCGAAGCGCTGGGCGAGAACCTCCCTATTCTGCCCTAGCATTTACTGCGGATTAACTGCGTTCGCGCACCTTGCTGACGTACTTAGTAGGGATTCGCGCTCATGGATTTGACCGATCTGGCTCTGCCGCTCATCGCCGTCTGTATCTCGATGCTTGCCGTTGTCGGCATCGTGCGGTTCACCGATTCCAGACTGCGGAGCGCGCGGGCCATGATGCGTGAGGCGGATGAGGCGGTGCTGTTCCTGTTCGACAGCGCCGACCTTGTCGATGCCACGCCCAGCGCGAGGAAGATGCTGAAATCGCGGAAGGAGGCTGGAAGTGATTGGAATAGGTTCCTCACGCTGTTCGCACCTCATTTTCCCGACATGCGCGGCGCGTTGCAGCAATTGGACGAGGGGAGAAAAGAACTCGTCTCCCCCACCGATCCTGCAAAAACCATCAGCGCCGAGGTGTGCGATGGCCTCACCCGTATCAGCTACGCCGACAGCGGTGCGCAACAGAGCAAGCTAGTTGATCGCGCCACTTACGCTGCATTAGAGGCTGATCTGGACGGTCTTCGCTTCACCGCGGAAACCGCACCGATCCTGATCTGGCGACAGGCGCGGGATGGTCAGATTATCTGGTTCAACGAGGCATATCGCAATCTCGCCGACAGTTTCGACACTCGCGAGATCGCCACTTGGCCCCTTATCAACCTATTCCCTGAAGCAGTCTGTGCCGGCGATACCGCGAAGAAACGGATGCCCTTGTCGCACGGGACCGCTGCACGACCGCGCATGTTCGACATCACTTCGGTCGCCTGTGGTGAGGACACCGTGCACTACGCCGTCGATGTCACCGAAATTGTCGAGGCCGAGGCGGCCAAGACAAATCACCTCCAGATGTTCGGTAGGCCGTTTGCGATCCTGACCGTGGGCCTCGCGATTTTTGACCGCGATCATCGCTTGATGACTTTCAACCCTGCGCTGGCGGACCTGACCGACCTGCCGATCGGTTTCCTGAGCAACCGCCCACCGATTTACGACTTCCTCCATCGGATGCACGAGGGTGGATATATGCCCACGACCGCCAACTACCGTGAATGGCGCGAGTTCATCGGCAAGCTCGAACGCGAAACCCGCAACGGCACCTATGTCGAAAACTGGGAGTTGCCGAACGGCAAGACCTACCGCGTCATCGGATGTCCCAGCCCCGACCGATCCATCGCGCTGATGTTCGAGGATATCTCTGCCCACGCCTCCGCCGGTCGTCAGTACCAGTACGAACTGGAGATGCAGCAGGTCGTTCTGGACTCCTTTGACGAGGCCACCGCGCTGTTCAATCCGTCCGGCACTCTCATTCTTTGCAACAGCGCCTACGTCGACCTTTGGCACGGTGGAGACCGTCCCGATGCCGCAAGCACATTGCTTGGTGAAACCGCCGAGTGGCGCAAAATGACAATCGCCACCGAATTCTGGGACGAGGTACGCAGCCTTGTTTACCGCGATGCGCTGTCTGAACCTATCAAGCAGACCGTACGCCTGACCGATGGCCGCTCGCTCCTTTGCCGTGTGAATACACTGAAATCAGGCGAGACCATCGTGAAATTCGACACCTTCATCGAGGCCGGACTTTCGGCGGGATTACCCCCGCTCCGCGCGGCATTGCTCTGATATCACTTGAAGGTTCGGGGGGAGTGCGTAGGTTGTGAACATGCCCACGACCCGCACCATTACGCTCCCGTCCGAAACCGATACCGCTGCGCTTGCCCAGCGCTTTGCACCAATGCTGAGCGCCGGTGACGTGCTGCTATTGGAAGGCGATATCGGCGCGGGAAAAACCGCGTTCTCTCGGGCGCTGATCCGTGCGCGGCTCGGCTATGACGAAGACGTGCCCTCGCCGACGTTCACATTGGTCCAGACCTACGAGGACGAGGTCGATATCTGGCATTGCGACCTCTACCGGCTCACCCATCCTGATGAGGCTGTTGAACTTGGCCTAGAGGAAGCGTTCGAGGAAGCGATCTGCCTGATCGAATGGCCCGACCGGCTCGCCGACCTCGCGCCGAAAACCGCGCTGACGTTGCAGTTCAAAGCAAGCGACGAACATAGCGTGACTTTCGCCGCTGACGACAACTGGACCGCAAGGCTGGAGGCCGCCGGTGTCTGACCGGATCGCCCAACGCCTCGATTTCCTACGCGGCACCGAATGGAGCGAATGGCAGCAGGAACCGATCGCCGGTGACGCCTCGCGCCGCAGCTATGTACGCCTGACAAAAGGTGATGAGAGCGTCATCCTGATGGACGCCCCGCCCGACAGCGGTGAGGACCTCGCGCCGTTCATCCGCATTGCGGGTCTGCTGCGTAAAAAAGGCCTCTGCCCGCCGCGCATTCATACCTCTGATCAGAATACGGGCTTCGCGGTGATCGAAGACCTTGGCCCGTACCATTTTGCCCAAGCGGTCGATCACGGCTCGGACGAGCGGGAGCTTTACGCCGAAGCGACCCGCTGCATCGCAGCTTACGGGGACGCCCGCACCGATGGGCTGTCCGAAATGACGCCCGAAGTCGGCACGAACCTTGTTGGCGAGGTTTTAGAGTGGTTCATCAACCCTGAGAGCCAGCAGCCATTGCTCGATGCGCTTCGGCATGTTCTGAACGACACCTATCAACCGCCTGCGTTGTCGCTTCGTGATTTCCACGCCGAGAACCTCATTTGGCGGCCACATCTGACAGGTACCGACCGCGTCGGCATTCTGGATTTTCAGGACGCTCTACTGGCTCAGCCGCACTATGACCTCGTTTCGCTGCTCCGCGATGTGCGGCGGGATGTCTCGGACGCTGTGGTCGAGGAATTGACCGACGGCATCGACCAGCACAGCTTTGCGGTGACTGCCGTGCAGCGCAATCTGCGTATCCTCGGGATTTTCCACCGGCTCGTCCGCCGCGATGGGAAAGCGAAATACGCCGCCTTCATGCCCCGCGTGATCGGCCATCTCAAATGCGATCTGGCGCATCCCGAACTGTCGGAACTACGCCGCATCATCCTACCGGAGCTCGACCGATGACGCCAAACGCCGCTCTGTTCTTTGCCGCTGGTCTGGGAACGCGCATGGCGCCGCTGACGGACGATCGGCCCAAGCCGATGATCGAAGTGGCAGGCAAGCCGCTCCTCCGTCACGCGATGGATATGGCCGAGGGCATCGAGCGGAAGGTCGTTAACGTCCACTACCGCGCTGGGCAGATCCGTGATGCGGTGGCTGATGGCGTCATGATCTCTGATGAGACCGACCAACTGCTGGAGACCGGCGGCGGATTGCGTAAGGCACTGCCTTTGTTGGGCGACGGACCTGTTTTCACGATGAACACCGACGCCGTGTGGAAAGGGCCGAACCCGTTCGACATGCTGCGCTCCGCTTGGCGGGATGAGATGGGCGGCCTCTTGCTGCTCATTGACCCCCAAGATGCGCGTGGCCACGTCGGAAAGGGCGATTTCGTCGTCGATAAAAACTCGCGTGTTACGCCAGGACAGGGTCTGATTTATACGGGATGTCAGATCATTCGACCCGACCGTCGAAGCGAAGTCGAAACCGACGCATTCTCCATGTGGGAACTGTGGAACCGCCTGCTGGAGGAGCGATCACTCTATGGTCTGCGCTACACTGGAAACTGGTGTGACGTGGGCCGCCCTGATTGTATTCCGATTGCCGAAGAAATGTTGCGCCAATGATGTTCCAACCGACCGACCGACCGCGTATTTACGGTCTCCCCACTGGCGTTGATTTCGCGTCGGAGCTTGCGAAGGGGATCACCGACCGGCTCGGCGGGATGGCTCCGCACGAAATTGCCCGCACCGAGGTCTACCTGAACACCCGCCGTATGCAGCGCCGTCTACGCGAGGTGTTTGATCAGGGGCCGGCACGTTTGTTGCCGCGTGTCAGGCTGGTCACGGACCTCGCCCGCGATCCTGCGTCTTCGACTTTGCCGCAACCGATTTCACCGCTGCGTCGGCGGCTGGAGCTGTCGCGTTTCGTCTCAGCACTGCTCGAAAGCGAGCCCGATCTGGCGCCGCGGTCCGCCCTTTACGATCTTTCCGACAGCCTTGCGGCACTCATGGATGAAATGCACGGCGAAGGCGTACCGCCTGAAGCGATCCTCGACCTCGACGTGGCGGATAGCTCTGGTCACTGGGAACGCGCGCTGAAATTCATCCGCATCGTTACGCAGTTTTACGATCACGTCGAAACGCCCCCCGACACCGAAGCACGTCAGCGGATGGTGATCGAACAGCTGATCGAACGCTGGGAGGCCCAGCCACCCGACCATCCGATCATCGTCGCGGGCTCGACCGGTTCGCGCGGTGCGACGGCGATGTTTATGGATGCGGTGTCGCGCCTGCCGCAGGGTGCGATTATCCTGCCTGGCGTCGATTTCGACATGCCAGCAAGCGTTTGGGACGGGATGACCGACAAGACAACGTCGGAGGATCACCCCCAGTACCGCTTCCGCCATTTCCTCGACCGGATGGAGGTGAACATCCGCGATCTGGCGCGCTGGACTGACACCGTGCCCTTTGCTCCTGCCCGCAATAAGGTCGTGTCGCTGTCGCTGCGGCCAGCGCCCGTGACCGACCAATGGCTCGTCGATGGCCCTGCGCTGGGCGATCTGGACCACGCGATGGACGGCGTCACGCTGGTAGAGGCTCCGACCCCTCGCGCCGAGGCCGAGACTATTGCGCTGCGCCTGCGGGCCGCGATGGACGAAGGGCTGAAGGCCGCGCTGATCACGCCGGACCGGATGCTGACGCGTCAGGTTGCTGCTGCTTTGGACCGCTGGAACATCAAGCCCGACGACTCCGCCGGTCATCCGCTGCATCTGTCTGCCCCCGGCCGTATGCTCCGTCAGGTGGCGGCGTTGCTGTCAGAGAAGATCACGGGCGAGATGCTGCTCTCGCTGCTCAAACACCCGCTCGTTGCGACAGGCGTAGCGAATGAACGCGGCGATCATATCCGTCTGACCAACAAGCTTGAAATGCAC
The DNA here is from genome assembly GCF_015220045.1 of Marivivens aquimaris. NCBI lineage: Bacteria > Pseudomonadati > Pseudomonadota > Alphaproteobacteria > Rhodobacterales > Paracoccaceae > Marivivens > Marivivens aquimaris. The sequence goes on from NZ_JADBGB010000001.1 coordinate 2,752,880, forward strand.
ATCCGCCGCTATGGGCCTGCCTATCCCGACAGCGCGAGCATGAACGAATGGGCCAAGGTCGAGGCCGATCAGCCGTGGGCGCATTGGGTCGGCAAGCTGCTGGATGACGCGATCGCGTGGCAGAACAGTGCGCATGAGCGCCCGCTGGTCGATCACATTGCCAAACACATCGCCCTGACCGAAGCCTTCGCCGCCGGACCGAATGGATCCGACAGTGGTGAGCTTTGGAAAGAAAGCGCGGGGCGTACAGCGCTCAATGTCATGTCGGAATTCGGGAAACAGGCCGATGCCGCGGGCGACATCAACGCGCGCGACTACCTGACGATGATGTCGTCGATCCTTCAGGCCAATGAGGTCCGCAACCCCGATCTGGTGCACTCCAACGTGCTGTTCTGGGGTGCGCTCGAAGCCCGTGTACAATCCGCCGACCTCGTGATCCTTGGCGGGATGAACGATGGTGTCTGGCCGGAAACGCCGTCGCCCGATCCGTGGCTGAACCGCGAGATGCGCCAGAAAGCGGGTCTATTGCTGCCTGAACGGCGCATCGGCCTTTCGGCGCACGACTACCAGCAAGCCGTCGCAGCAAAGACGGTGTGGATCACGCGTTCGATCCGATCCGACGAGGCGGAGACCGTGCCGTCGCGCTGGGTAAACCGTCTGACAAACCTGCTGGACGGTCTGCCGGATCAGGGTGGCCGCAAGGCGCTGGCCGCAATGCGCGAACGCGGCGCCAAGTGGATTGCCGAGGCCCATGTGCTGAGCCAACCCGCCGTTCGTACCGAAAACGCCCACCGCCCCTCGCCGCAGCCACCCGTTGATGCGCGGCCCAAGCAGTTGTCGGTGACAGAAATCCAGCGGCTGATCCGCGATCCCTATTCGATTTACGCCAAGCGTGTGCTCGGGCTGAAAAAGCTCGATCCGCTGGTGCCGACAGCCGATGCCCCATTACGGGGGGACATCATTCACAAGGTGCTGGAGGATTTCATCCGAGAGGGCCACGATCCCGCGCTCCCCGCCTCCCGTGACCGCCTCATGGAGATCACTCGGAGCCGCCTTGCAGAGATGTGCCCGTGGCCCACCGCGCGGCGGCTTTGGTATGCGAAGATGGAGCGTGTCGTGGACAAATTCCTACGCGGTGAGATCCGCAGGCAGGCGAGCGGGACGCCGGAATGGTTCGAAGAGTGGGGCGAGTTGGATATCCCCGATCTGGATATGAAGCTAGTCGGTAAAGCCGACCGCATCGACCTGACTGAGAACGGTGAAGTGATCCTCTACGACTACAAAACAGGCTCTATTTCGACTGTAGACCAGCAAAAAGCTTTTGATAAGCAACTCCTGATCGAAGCGGCGATGGCTGCTCGCGGCGCGTTCAAAAACGTCGGCAAGCGCACTGCTGCGGCCGCGGAGTTCGTCGCGGTGGGCAGCGGTAAGGATACGCCTGCGCCGTTCGAAGATGCCCCGCCCGAAGAAGAATGGGCGCGGTTCCTCGACCTGATCAGAGCATGGCGCAATGTAGAAAAGGGATACACCGCACGGATGGCAGCCGAGAAACTGGCGTTCGGATCGGACTACGACCACCTGTCGCGCTACGGCGAATGGGACATGTCCCACGCCCCGAAAAAGGAGCGGCTGAAATGAGGGATGAAGCCACCAATCGCCAGATCGCTGCCGCCGACCCGCGTGCGTCGACATGGGTTTCTGCGAACGCGGGTTCGGGCAAGACACGCGTTCTGACCGACCGCGTTGCGCGGCTGCTGCTTGATGGTGTGGACCCGAAGAACATTCTCTGTCTGACCTACACCAAGGCCGCCGCGTCCGAGATGCAGAACCGTCTGTTCAAGCGCCTCGGCAGTTGGGCTATGATGGACGACGCGCGTCTGTCGGACGAACTTCGCGACATGGGTGCAGGCGAGAGTTTCGGCTCGGACACGCTGCGCCAAGCCCGCCGTCTGTTTGCCCGCGCGATCGAGGTGCCGGGCGGTCTGCGTATCCAGACGATCCACTCGTTCTGTTCGTCCATTTTGCGGCGTTTCCCACTGGAAGCAGGGGTGTCGCCCCAGTTCACCGAGATGGAGGATCGCGCGTCGGAACTGCTGCGGATGGAGGTGCTCGACACCCTCTCAGACGGTCCAAAGAGCGACGTGATCGACAATGTCTCGCGCTATGTCCACGACCAGCAGCTTCTGAAGCTCGCAAAGGAGGTCATCCAGCACAAGCGCCACTTTGCTGCGCCGATCACTCGTGACGAGCTGGCCAAGATGTTCGGTGTTCCTGCGGGCATGACGATGTGGTCGCTTCTGGATGATGCCTTTGACGACAAGGATCGTAAGACGGTCGAGGCCGCGGTGAAGGTGTTTGCCACCGGCAAATCGACCGACATCAAAGCCGCCACGGCCCTACAGGACTTCAGCGCGGCAGGCTCCATCACGGCTGCCGACCAGATCCTGATGGAAGGCGTCTTCCTAACCGGCAAGGGCGCGAAAGAGCCGTTCACCGCCAAGGTGGGCAAAATCCCGACCAAGGATCTGCGCGCGAAACACGACGCGCTGGGCGGTGAGCTCGACGACCTGATGGAGCGTGTGCAGGAAGTCCGACCGAAGCGCATTGCCATCGCGGCCATGCAGAAAGCCATCGCGCTGCATGACTTCGCGCGGCTGTTCATCCCTGCCTATGAAGAACAGAAGCTGCTGCGCGGTCTGCTCGACTTCGACGACCTGATCGCAAAGACGAATGAGCTGCTCACCCAGCGGGACAAGGCCGCTTGGGTGCTGTTCAAACTCGACGGCGGGATCGACCATATCCTCGTGGATGAGGCGCAGGACACCAGCCCCGAACAGTGGCAGGTCATCGACGCGCTTTCCCGTGAATTCACCGCCGGTGAGGGTGCGCGTTCGGACCGTCCGCGCACGATTTTTGTCGTCGGTGACAAGAAGCAGTCGATCTACTCGTTCCAAGGAGCCGACCCTGAAGAATTCGACCGGAAAAGAGACTATTTCGGCGAAACTTTGAAAGAAACACCCACCCCGCTGCGCACGACCGAGCTTCAGCATTCGTTCCGTTCCTCCAGCGCGATCCTGTCGCTGGTCGACCAGACCTTCACCGGTGAGCGGGCCGAGGGGCTGGAAGCCAAGGTCAGCCATATCGCGTTCAAGGACGTGCTTCCCGGACGTGTCGATGTCTGGCCGATGATCGAACCGCCGGAAAAAGAAGAACCGGGCGAGTGGTACGATCCTGTCGACAAGGTCAAAGAAACCGACACCGAAGTGCAGCTTGCCCGCCAGATCGCGGACGAGATCAAGCGGATGCTGGAATACGAGACCATCCCGACCGATGGCGACGAGCGCGGCACGTTTGTACGCCGTCCCGTCCGTCCTGGTGATATCCTGATCCTCGTTCAGCGCCGCAAGGAACTGTTCCGCGAGATCATTCGCGCGTGTAAGGACTCTGGTCTGCCGATTGCGGGTGCGGACCGCCTGACCCTGACCGAACAACTCGCGGTAAAGGATATCCTTGCGCTGCTGTCTTTCCTCGCACTGGCCGAAGATGACCTGTCGCTGGCTGCCGCGCTGAAATCGCCGCTTTTTGGCTGGACCGAACAGGACCTGTACTCGATTGCACAAGGGCGCGAACGGGTTCTGATGGACAAGGACGGTAAAGAAAAGAAGACCGTCGATGACCTCTGGCGCGTTTTGCGCGGCAAGGCCGACCGCTTCCCCGACACGCTGGCTATCCTGAACGATCTGCGTGGGCAGGCTGATTTCTTGCGCCCTTACGATCTGATTTCCCGCATTTTGGTTCGCCATGACGGGCGCCGCAAACTCGTGGGCCAGCTTGGTGCCGAAGCCGAGGATGCCATCGATGCGCTGCTTGCTCAAGCGCTGGCTTATGAGCGGTCATCGACGCCGAGCCTCACGGGGTTCCTGCACTGGATGGACGCAGAAGAGATCGTAGTGAAGCGCCAGATGGACTCCGCCAGCGACGAAATCCGCGTGATGACGGTGCATGGCTCGAAGGGTCTGGAGGCTCCGATTGTCATCCTGCCTGAGACCGCTGGCCGCAGGAACGAGGTCAAGGACGAGGTGATCCGCACCGAGGATGGCGCGTTTTGGAAGATGTCCAAGGACGAGACGCCAGAAGACCTTGTTGGTCATTACGAACAGATGCAGGATGCCACCGCCCGCGAGCGTCGACGCTTGCTGTACGTGGCGATGACCCGCGCCGAAAAGTGGCTGGTCGTCTTTGGCGCCTCCAACTCGGTCAAAGATCCTGAGATGTGGCATGGGCTCATTTCGGACGCGATGGGGCATGTTGGGGCAACGCCGATCACCATCATCGGTCAGAGCGTTAACCGCTACCAGATGCACGACTGGGATGGCTTGCCGCTGGTCGATGGCGAGCGACCGCAGCCGCCCGTTGTCACAGCGCCCGACCTACCCGTTGTCGATGCGCCGACCGCACGGAAAAAGACGCTGTCGCCGTCCGACCTTGGCGGAGCGAAGGCGCTTCCGGCCGAGTTCATTGATGATGATGAGGAAACCGCGAAGGCGCGCGGGCGGCTCATCCACCTGCTTCTTGAGCATCTGCCGCAATACAAAGCAGACGAGCGCTGGGAGATTGCTGAAACTTTGATCAACGCCGATACGGATACGGCGCACATTGCGGACCGACATATCTTTGCCGAAGATGTGATCGCGATGCTTGATGACCCCGCTTTCGCGCACCTTTTCGCAGGTCCGGTTCTGGCAGAAGTCGAAGTGACCGCCGATCTGCCCGAGCTGGACGGCGAGCGCATCCACGGCACCATCGACCGGCTGGTTGTGTCCGAAAACACCGTGCTTTGCGTGGATTACAAGTCCAACCGTGCGATCCCCGATAGCCCACAGGCGGTGCCTGATGGTATCAAACGCCAGCTCGGCGCCTACCTCTCGGCGCTGCGTCAGATCTATCCAGACCACGAGGTGAAGACCGCAATCCTCTGGACTGCGGGACCGCTGCTGATGGAAATGCCAGACGATCTCGTCATGGCGGCATTGCATCGCTGTGCCATAGCTTGACCATCCTTTGAGGCATCCTTACGTTCTGCCTCCGACACCGCAGGAGATTTTCAAATGGCTACCGTAGCTGTAACCGATGCAACCTTTGACGCCGAAGTGCGTCAGTCCGATGTTCCGGTCCTCGTTGACTTCTGGGCAGAATGGTGTGGCCCGTGCCGCATGATCGGCCCCGCTCTGGAAGAGCTGTCGGACGAGATGGCCGGTAAGGTCAAAATCGTCAAAGTGAACGTTGACGAAAACCCGAATTCCGTAGCCCAGCTCGGCGTTCGCGGCATTCCGGCTCTGTTCATCTTCAAGGACGGCGAAGTCCAGTCGAACAAGGCAGGCGCTGCTCCCAAAGCCGCTCTGCAAAGCTGGATCGAGTCCTCGATCTAAGCACGCATAAAATTCTATGAAAGCGCCCGCTGACCTGATGAGGTGAGCGGGCCTTTTGTTTTTTATACGTCGGAAAAGATTACGGGCACTCTCATAGTTCAGGCGGCTTCTTTGCGCTGAGAGTTGAGCACGCGGGTTGCACCTGTGCCGCCGGCTAACCATATTCCGGCAAAAGACAGGAGAGCCCGAATGGCCGATAACGAATTCCCCGGATGGCATGGCACGACGATCATTGGCGTGCGCAAAGGCAACGAAGTCGTCGTTGCCGGTGACGGACAGGTCTCGCTGGGCCAGACGGTGATCAAAGGCACTGCGCGCAAGGTTCGCCGCCTGTCCCCTGGTGGTCAGGATGTGGTTTGCGGCTTTGCCGGGTCGACCGCTGACGCGTTCACCCTGCTGGAACGTCTGGAAAAGAAGCTCGAAGCCACCCCCGGTCAGTTGATGCGCGCAAGCGTGGAGCTTGCAAAGGACTGGCGCACGGACAAATACCTTCAGAAGCTCGAAGCCATGCTGATCGTGACCGACGGCACCGATCTGTTCGTGATCACCGGTGCTGGCGACGTGCTGGAGCCGGAACATGACGTGGCCGCCATCGGTTCGGGCGGTAACTACGCGCTCGCTGCGGCCCGTGCGATGATGGACAGCGATAAGGATGCAGAGACCGTTGCGCGCGAAGCTATGGCTATCGCTGCCGACATCTGCGTCTACACCAACGGCAAACTCACCATCGAGAAAATCGCGAAGTAACTACTTCTTCGCGTTCATATAGGCCCGCAGGACAGCGTTCATGCGGGTCTGATATCCCTTTCCGCCATCGCGGAAGTAATCCAGCACATCACGATCGACACGAAGCGAGATGGCCTGCTTTGTCTGCGGCATCTCGGGCTCTTCGCGCAGCCACGGCTCATCAGGGGCCGCGTATTGTTGCGGCTCGGGTTCGGCAGCACGTTCTGGCTCCTCAACCGGCGCGACGTGTTCAACGGTCGGCTGGGTCGTCGGGATACGACGGACGATCTTGCGGATTTTCGGCGGCTCGACGCTCATCATTACCCTCCTGAAGCTGCTCTTAGCGTATATACATAGACCGTTTTGGACAATCGGGTTGGATTTCTCTTTCGCAGTACCTAGATCGGTCCTGAAATTAAGAGGATGCCATGACCGATCTGACCCCGCGCGAAATCGTTTCCGAACTCGATCGCTTTATCATCGGGCAGCAAGACGCCAAGCGCGCCGTCGCAGTCGCCCTGCGGAACCGCTGGCGCCGCAAGCAACTGGGTGATGACCTCCGTGACGAGGTGTACCCCAAGAACATCCTGATGATCGGACCGACTGGCGTCGGTAAAACCGAAATCAGCCGCCGCCTTGCCAAACTGGCCCGCGCACCGTTCATCAAAGTCGAAGCCACCAAGTTTACCGAGGTTGGTTACGTCGGTCGTGACGTCGAACAGATCGTCCGCGATCTGGTGGACACTGCGATCAACGATACCCGCGAATGGATGCGTGAAGACGTCAAAGCGAATGCCCACAAAGCGGCCGAAGAACGTGTCGTCGAGGCTATTGCCGGCGTCGATGCCCGCGAGGGTACCCGCGAGTCCTTCCGCAAAAAACTGCGGAGCGGTGAGCTGGATAACCACATCATCGAGATTGAGGTTGCCGACACGTCGAACCCAATGGGCGGCTTTGAGGTTCCTGGCCAACCGCAGATGGGCGGCATGATGAACCTTGGCGATCTGTTCGGCAAAGCGTTCCAGCGCAATGTGAAGAAGCGGATGACCGTGGCTGAAAGCTACGAAGTCCTGATCTCTGACGAGGCAGACAAACTGCTGGACGACGAGACCGTGAAAAAGGCCGCTATCGAAGCGGTCGAACAGAACGGCATCGTGTTCCTCGATGAAATCGACAAGGTCTGCGCCCGCGCCGAAGCCCGCGGTGCTGATGTCAGCCGTGAAGGCGTTCAGCGCGACCTGCTGCCGCTGATCGAAGGTACTACCGTTTCGACGAAGCACGGTGCGGTCAAAACCGACCACATCCTTTTCATCGCTTCGGGTGCGTTCCACGTTGCCAAACCGTCGGACCTGCTCCCCGAACTTCAGGGCCGTCTGCCGATCCGCGTTGAACTCGGCGCGCTGAGCGAAGGCGACTTCGTTCGCATCCTGACAGAGACCGACAACGCGCTGACACGTCAGTACGCGGCTTTGATGGGTGCAGAAGAGGTGACGGTGGAGTTCACGCCTGACGGGATCGAGGCGATGGCCAAGATCGCTGCCGACGTAAATCGCAACATCGAAAACATCGGTGCGCGCCGCCTCTACACGATCATGGAGCGCGTTTTTGAAGAACTGTCCTTCACCGCGCCGGACCGTTCGGGCGAGCACATCACCGTCGATGCTGCATTCGTTGAAAAGAACGTCGGCGAACTCAGCCGGTCCGCCGACATGAGCCGTTACGTGCTCTGATGAACCCAAGCGTTGTCGACGAACTCGAAATCTCGGGTTTCGTCGACAGCGAACTCGGGCGTCTCGCCCGCCGCGAACCGCTCGATCTTGAGCTTCGCACCTTCCACCGTCAGCAGATTGAACGTGTTTTCCTCGCCGCGTAGGCGGGACGACAGCCCTGTGCCTGCCTGAACGAGCAGCAAGCCCGGCGCGGCGGTGAACGGTGACGTGACCGTCGTATGCAAGTGGCCACACAGCAGCACGTCAGCGCCGCACTCGCTGAGGCCCTCAATCGCTTTGGCAGCACCGGAGGTCAGACGTTTGTCCGTCTCTGTGAGGTGTTCGAGAGGGTGGTGCAGGACCACAATGCGGCAGCGGTCATCAGGCTTACTCTGGAACGTGTCACAGATGCGCTTAACCGTGTGCGATCCAACTTTGCCGCGCTGGTGCGCAAAACGGTTCACCGTGTTTACACCAATCACGTGGATTTCGTCGTCCGAGAACGTCGGCTCCAGATCCTGATTGATCGCCTTCTTGTACCGGCGGAACGGACGAAAGAAACGCTCGATCAGGTTTTCCAGCGGGGTGTCGTGATTGCCCGGCACCGAAAGTGTCGGCGCTTCGATACGGTCGAGGAACTGACGCGCATCAGCGAACTGCGAACGGCGCGCGCGCTGGGTGAAGTCACCCGACACACACACGAGGTCGGGCTTCAGATCGTTGATCGTCTTCACAAGCGGATCGACAAGCTCGTCTCTGATCTTGCCGAAGTGGAGGTCGGAAATATGGATTACGCGTTTCATGCACCTTCCTTGGGGACAAGGATCCGCAAAGCATCGGTGTGCATACGGAACTCTAACGGGGTTTTCATTTTGGCCTTCTCGCCATCGAACGCGACAAGTTCTTCTTTGCGGCCTGTGTCGATATCGAGCTCCTGAACCTTGTAAAGGTCGAAGTCGCGGCCCTGCTGCATCGTGCGGCGCACGAGACGCCAAACGTTTTTCAGCATGGTAAAGCGGCCTTGGCTGACAGCGGTGAAGACGGCGAAGTTGTCATCCTTGATGGCGTCCTCGCCTTCGAGGTTGAACATATCAAGCTGGTAGGAAGAGCGCGCGACGAACACGAGCGGGGTCTCGATGGTCTTTTGCACGCCTTCCGACATGATGCGGATTTTCAGCACTCGATCGAACTGCAGGAACGTCTTGAGCATGGAGATATGTGCAACGATCCGCGAACGACCCCAGTGTTTATAGGTCGCCTCGCGGTTCTTCAGGATCACCGGATAAACGCCGAGGCTGGCGTTATTGAGGAAAATCTGACCGTTCACCGACCCGACAGAGATCTTCTTCGGCTCGCCATGCAGCAGCGCCTTGGCAGCTTCCTCGGGGTCTTCGGGAATGCCCAATCCCCGCGAGAAGAAGTTGAACGTGCCAAGCGGCAGAACGCCCATCGTCACATCCTTGTCGAGCAGCAGCGACGAGATGCCCACGATGGTGCCGTCACCGCCCGCAGCGACGATTGTCGCGCAGCCTTGCTCCAGCGCCTTTTCGACGGCACCTTCGAAACCACTCTCGGGGTCGGTTTCGATCAGCTGGGCTTGGTCGCCCAGAATAGCCATCACGCGATCAATAGCATTCGCGTCATTGCTATTCGTTCCCGATTTCGGGTTGGTAATCACACAAATGGATTTCGACACAGTATCCGCACCTCAAATAGTGCGCCCTCTCAGCGCACTCGCTTGAGGTAGATGTAATAAGCGCCGTGTCCACCGTGTCGGGCGTGGGCGGGCGTAACTTGCAAAACAACGTGATTGAGGGGCGGTAGGCGAAGCCACTGCGGCACCTGATGGCGGAGAACGCCCATGCGCGTCGGGATCGGTCCGCCTTCGTCGCGGTCCTTGCCCTTGCCGGTGATGACGAGCAGCAGGCGGCGCTCCATCTCGAAGGACGACAGGACAAACGCGATAAGTTCGCTGTGCGCCTCGGCGATGGTCATGCCGTGAAGGTCGAGTTTGCCGTCCGGCACGATCTTGCCGCGGGTCATTTTGCGGTGCGTCTTGTGGTCCATCGACAGCGGCGCGGAACGAAGCGCGTCAGCAATCGGCGCGGCAAGGTCGTCTGCTTTGCGACCTTTGGATTTCTGACCGACGCGGAATTTTGGCAGCGGCGAAGGCGCCACGGGTTCCCGTTTCTTCGAGAGCGGGGCAGGCATCGCTTCGGGCGCGTCGATTTTTTTGCGGGTCGGGTCGAGCTTGGTCACCCGTTTCGCAACGAGGTCCCAGAGGTCCTTCTCTTCCTGCGAGATATGACGCGGACGGCGGGCCATTAGATGAGCCCCTCGGCCAGCTTGCACGGCAGCAATGCGACCATGCGGCCCGACTGCTGGTAGCTGCCCGCGATATGTCCTGCCTTTGCACCAGTGCCGACAAAGATGTCCGCGCGCTGTGCTCCTTTGATGGCTCCGCCAGTGTCCTGGGCGATCATCAAACTGGCGATAGCGTCAGGCGCGTCTTTCTCGATCCAAACCGGAGCGCCGTAGGTATTGTATTCTGGATCGACCGCAATCGTACGACCGGCCGTCACGCTACGGCCCATCACGCCAATGGGTCCGCTCTCGGGCGGGACATCCAGTTCGCGGAAAAAGACGTAGCTCTGGTTCTGTCGCATCAGTTCTTTAGCGTCGGTCGGGTGAGCACGCATCCAGTCCTTGATGCGCTCGGCCGATATCTCTGTCGGGTCAATCTTGCCTGCGTCTATCAGCTTTTTGCCAACGGATTGATAGGGGTAGCCGTTCTTTGCTGCGAAGCCGACACGCAGGGTGCCACCATCGGGCAAAGTCACGCGCCCCGAGCCTTGGATATGGAGGAAGAACGCTTCGACGGGATCGGAGAGCCACACGAGTTCGAGCCCGCGACCAGCCAGAGCACCGTCTTCAATCTCCGCGCGGGTCGGTAGGTCGCCTTCGGGCAGGCGATAGAGCGGATGACGGTAGGTGTCATCGGGCGTCAGACTGCCGGACAGTTCGGGTTCGAAATAGCCGGTGAACAGGGCAGGGTTGCCGTCGGTAATTTCGACAAGCACGAAGTGCGTTTCGAAATACATGCGCGCATCTTCAGCGCCATCCAACGCTACAACGCAATCAGCCCAATCGGGCCCCAGCAGATCGGCCGTGTTTCTGAAAACAGAAAGGGCCGCGGCGTGATCGTCCTCGGCCCATCCATTCAATTCGGAAAATGTCAGAAGCCTGTATGTGGCGTGAGCCATATCGGCCTCCGGCTTCTATTATTCGTCGGTCGCGACGAGCGTCCAGTTCGGATCGTTCTCGGTCATGCGGCGCGCAAAAGTCCAGATATCGCGCTGGCGCTTTGGAGTTTTATCTCCGCCCTCGACGATCTCACCCTCGGCGTTTCGCACGGTGTAGGTGAATTCACCAGTCATACGCATGGTGATCTCAGCCTCTTTGGTGGTCGGATCATACTCAGCGTGCTGGATGGCAACCTCGGAAACACCAAGGAATTCAGCGTCGATGGTCAGGCCCTGCGCGTTGCGTTCAGCAATCACGGACGAAAGAGCTTCGTCGACGTCAGCCGACAGGAAGGGACGCACGTCGGAAATGTCGCCTTTTTCGAACGCCATGAGGATCATCTCGTAAGCGCCGCGAGCGCCGCCAATGAAATCACCAACGGTGAATTCGGGATCCTGCTTTTTCATTTCAGCCAGAGCTTTGGCGGTCGGGCTGCTTTCGGGAACGTAGTCCACGATGTCGCGGTCCGGCCCACCTTCGATCACCTCGAAGTCGGCACGTTTCTGGACAGCGGCCTGATCGGCACGAACGGGCGGTTTTTCAAAGCCTTCACGAGTACCAAGAACACTCCGCAGCTTGATGATCAAAAAAATCGCAATGCCGGCAAGAACCAGCAGTTGGATAAGCGGAGAGTTCATTCCAAACCTCTTCGGGATAGTGGGGGCATTCCATTTCGTTGCCTCGCACTTATGTATGTCACAGGCCCGATCAAGTCTACCTTCGGGCAGAAAGGACCTATCATGTGGCTATTGTTGGCATTTATCGCGGTTCCGCTGATCGAAATCGCACTTTTCATCAACGTTGGCGGTCTTATCGGGCTGTGGCCGACGCTGCTCATCGTTCTGTTGACCGCGATCCTCGGTGCCAATCTTGTGAAGCGTGAGGGCGCAAAAGAATTGCTACGCCTCCGTCAGTCCTTCAACGATTTACGTGATCCGAGCGAAAACCTCGCCGGTGGCGCGATGATCCTGTTTTCGGGCGCACTGCTGCTGACGCCCGGTTTCTTCACCGATGCGGTCGGCTTTGCCCTGCTGATCCCCGCCGTCCGTACTTCCGTGTACAAATATTTGCGCGGCAAGGTGAAGGTTCAGAGCTTCACCTATGGCCAGACGATGCAGCGCGAACCGCGTGATCCGCAGCGCGGCGACACCATCGATGGCGATTTCGTAGAGGTAGATCCGGAAAAACGGCCCACCCATCCGTCCGGTTGGACGCGCCACTAGCCACCACCATGTCGGACTGATAAGCAGTCTCCGACTTGAATTTATGGGAGCCAACAAATGTCGGACAATCCGCAGCAGCCGCAACAGGCGCAAATCAAGAACCGCATCGTCGCTCAGTACATCCGCGACATGTCGTTCGAAAACATCCTCGCCCAGAAGGGCCTGAAGGGTGACCCGCAGCCCGAGATGTCCGTCAAGGTCGCTCTGGACGCTCGCAAGCGCGGTGAAAACCAGTACGAAGTCAGCACCAAGCTGACGGTCAACTCGTCGACCAAAGAGAACAAAGAGCCGCTGTTCATCCTCGAAGTTGACTACGCCGGTGTGTTCCACATCGAAGGCGTGCCGGAAGACCAGCTGCACCCCTACCTGATGATCGAATGCCCGCGTCTGACCTTCCCGTTCCTGCGCCGTGTTGTTTCCGACGTGACCCGTGACGGTGGTTTCCCGCCGGTGAACCTCGACCTGATCGACTTCGTGACGATCTACCGTCAGGAACTTGCCCGCCGCGTGGAAGCGCAGAAGGCAGAAGGCGCCGAAGCTCCGGTCGCTAACTAAGCTTTTTCCAGAGTGCGTCGTCGCCCAGTTTGTCGACAAAGGCAGCGTGGGCGGCGGCCTCTTCCTCGGTAATCCGCGAAGGAAGAGCATTCGGACGCGGCTTGGGCCGCCAGTCCTCGGTATCGCCGCCCGACGCGCTTCCAGCATTGCTGGACAGACCGAAGTCGGGCTGACGCCCCCCGATCAGTTCGAGATAGACCTCGGCCAGAATTTCGGAGTCGAGAAGCGCGCCGTGCAACGTACGCGACGAGTTGTCGATGCCGAACCGGCGGCACAACGCATCGAGCGATGCGGGAGAGCCGGGGAATTTCTTGCGCGCAATGGCCAGCGTATCGATGGCCTGATCCCACGGAATCTGCGGCAGGTTCAGCCAACCAAGCTCCGCGTTGAGGAAGCGCATATCGAACGCCGCATTGTGAATGACGAGCTTCGCGTTGCCGATGAAGTTCAGGAAATCCTGCGCGTGTTCGCGGAAAACCTTCTTGTCCTTCAGCAGCACCTGACCCGGTTGCAGCGGCTGCGGCGGCTCCAGAAGGTCGGGACCAATCCCGTGGACCTTGAACGCGTCCGCAGGCATTGACCGTTCTGGGTTGATGTAGACGTGATAGGTGCGCCCCGTCGGCATGTGGTTCTGGAGCTCGAGGCAACCGATTTCGACCAGACGATCGCCGCTGTCGGGATCAAAGCCTGTCGTTTCGGTATCGAGTACGATCTCACGCATGGGAACTCCGCTCTGTCAGTTCGGCGATCAGGTTTCGCACGTCTTGGCGGGTGCCGTCTAGGGTCAGGGTCTCGATCACGTGGTCGGCGCGTTCACGTTTTTCGGCATCGGGCATCTGCCGCGCGAGGATCTGGGCGAACTGGTCCTCGGTCATTGTTCCACGGGAAAGCACGCGGTCTTTCTGCACATCGGCAGGGGCGGTGACGACGAGGACGGAATCCAGCCAACTGTCGGCGCCCGTTTCGAACAGCAACGGAATGTCGAACACGACCAGCGGCGCGTTGGTGGTGGCAAGAAACTCCGCACGGTCGGCAGCGACAAGCGGGTGAACGATGGTTTCGAGCGTTTTCAGGACCATAGGGTCTTCGGAAATAAGCGATTTTAGTGCGTTACGGTCAACTGCACCGTCACGGATCGCGGATGGATAGGCATCACCGACGGGTCCGACAGCCGCGCCGCCGACGCGGTAGAGCTTGTGAACCGTCGCATCGGCGTCCCAGACGGGAACGCTTTCGTCGCGAAACATCTTGGCGGTCGTCGATTTGCCCATGCCGATCGAACCGGTGAGGCCGAGCTTCCACGTCATCCCAGAACCGCAGCGCGCAGATCGTCGTCGACTTCGGGGCGCTTCCCGAACCAGCGCTCGAAGCCAGGAACAGCTTGGTGCAGCAGCATTCCGAGGCCATCAACGGTCACGCAGCCCATTTGTTCTGCCTCGTACAGCAGCTTGGTACGGAGAGGGTTGTAGACAATATCCGTGACCAGCGTGCCAGACCGCAGTTGGTTCGTCGGCACTTTGAACTCGTTCGCGCCCTTCATCCCCAATGAAGTCGTATTGATCACCGTATCGCATTCGCCCATCGCAGCACCGGCGTGGACCCATTCGACCACGCGGATGCGGGCACCGAATTCATCACGCAGCGCGTCCGAATTGGTGCGGGTGCGGTTCGTCAGCAGAATTTCCGGCGTTCCGGCATCGAGCATCGCCGTCAGAATAGCCCGCGACGCCCCACCCGCACCGAGCACAAGGGCAGGGCCGGTTGTCGGGTCCCAGTCAGGTGCCTTCTGACGCAGGTTCGCCATGAAACCATAGCCGTCAGTATTGTCGGCCTGAATTTTGCCGTCAGCGCGGAAGATCAGCGTATTCGCGGCACCGATCAGCGAGGCGCGGTCGGACACCATATCCGCAATCTCTAGAGCGGAGACCTTATGAGGGATGGTGATGTTGCAGCCAACGAAACCCATCTCGGGCATGGTGCGCAGAACACGTTCCAGATTGTCAGGCTCGACGTGCATCGGAATGTAGTGGCCCTTGATCCCATAGCGCTTCAGCCAGTGTCCGTGCAGGATCGGCGAGCGGGAATGGGAAATCGGGCAGCCGATGACACCGGCTAGCGGAATGCGTTCTTCGCTCATGCGTCCAGTACTCCCCGCACGATCAGATAGTTCACCAGTTCGACCATCGGCAGCCCGAGGATCGTGAAGTAGTCGCCTTCGGTTCGGGCCATCAGGCGGATGCCTTCCTCCTCGATCTTGTAGGCACCGACCGTCCAACGAATGCTGTCCCAGTTCCGGTTGACATAATCATCGAGGTAAGCGTCGCTGAAATCCCGCATCGTCATGCGCACCACACCGACATGACGCCAGAGCGGTTCTGCGTCCTTATAGATGACAGCAGCCGAAAGCAGACGGTGCGTTTTGCCGCGCATGGCTTTCAGCTGCGCGCGCGCCTCTTCGGGGCTCTCGGGCTTGGACAGGACCTGACCATCGAAATCCAGCACCTGATCGCAGCCGATCACCAGTTTGCCGGAGTTCTTCTGGGACACCTTGCGGGCCTTTGCCTCTGCCAGCGCATCAGCGATGTCGCGCGGGTGTGCCTCTTCCGCCTGAAGAGACATCTTTATCATTTCTTCATCGACCCGTGGCAGAACGGACTCGAACGGAATGTTGGCGTTACGCAGGAGCGTCTGACGGATTTCCGATCCGGAGGCGAGGATGATCTGGTCAGTCATTGTGGATAATTTCGGGGGTAACCCTGTGATTTCGAAGCGATAACTCGTGGACGTCTTAGGCGTTGACAGCTTTCCACGCAAACACCCTCTGAGTCGACCACGATTCCATCACAGGTTTCACAGATGGGGATGGGATAAAGCGGCCCTGTGGGTATGTGGATGGGAATCGACAAAAGACTCCACAGCCAAAAAGAGTCAACGCGACTCACCGAGTCAAGTCTGCCTTAAAAATAAGGCCGATAGTGATTCCCACAAGAATCTGCATGACTGTGAGTCATTGTGGAAATGTAGATAAGTTGGTGGAGAAGTCCCGATAAGCCAGTTATCCACACTACCAACAAACAACTACAATCTTTCTTTCTTTATTTATTATTTAAGAGGGAAAGCGTGAGGACCGCATGCTCGACACTTTTTACGACTTTCTTGGCTGGGCTTATCCTTGGACCAAGTCGATCCATATCATGGCAGTGATTTCGTGGATGGCAGGGATATTCTATCTCCCGCGTCTCTTCGTGTACCACGTCGAAGGGCCGAGAAGAGAAGGCGTACCCGAGGGCAGCGATATGGACATCCTGTTTCAGAAGCAGGAACGCTTGCTCCTGAAAGCGATTATGAACCCCGCTATGATCGCAACGTGGATCTTTGGGCTCCTGATGGTCCTGACGCCCGGAGTCGTCGACTGGAGCTTCGTATGGCCGTGGACGAAGGCTATCGCGGTCATTGGCATGACATGGTTTCACATGTGGCTGGGAAAGCGCCGTAAGGACTTTATGAAGGGCGAGAACACCCTGACCGGTCGGAACTACCGGATGATGAACGAGCTGCCGACGCTTCTCATGATCGTGATCGTTATCTCGGTCGTCGTTAAATTCTGAATTTGACTCGCGCCGCAGGGCAGGGCTAATAGAGGTGCCTCCCCGTCCGGGGAAGGAATCTGTCTGAATATTGCTAAAACGAACGCGGGCCGGATGGCCCCTAAAGGGTATGCCATGTCGCAAGACCGTTTGAACCTTGCCGATCTCAAAGCCAAGAGCCCGAAAGACCTCCTTTCGATGGCTGAAGAGCTGGAGATCGAGAACGCCTCGACCATGCGCAAGGGCGACATGATGTTTGCCATTCTGCGCGAACTTGCCGACGACGATTGGGTCATTGGCGGTGACGGCGTGCTTGAGGTTCTTCAGGACGGCTTCGGCTTCCTGCGTTCGCCCGAAGCAAACTATCTGCCGGGTCCGGATGACATCTACGTTTCCCCCGACATGATCCGTCAGCACTCGCTGCGCACCGGTGACACCGTCGAGGGTGTCATCAAAGAGCCCAACGACAATGAACGTTATTTCGCGCTGACCAGCGTCGAGAAGATCAACTTCGAAGATCCGGAGCGTGCACGTCACAAAATCGCGTTCGACAACCTGACGCCGCTCTATCCCGACCAGCGCCTGAACATGGAAATCGAGGATCCGACGATCAAGGACCGTTCGGCCCGTATCATCGACCTCGTTGCCCCGATCGGTAAAGGTCAGCGTTCGCTGATCGTGGCGCCGCCGCGTACGGGTAAGACGGTTCTGCTTCAGAACATCGCGCACTCGATCGAAAAGAACCATCCGGAGTGCTACCTGATCGTTCTGCTGATCGACGAACGCCCCGAAGAAGTCACCGACATGCAGCGCTCGGTCCGTGGTGAAGTCGTCTCGTCGACCTTCGACGAACCGGCGACCCGGCACGTGCAAGTATCTGAAATGGTTATCGAAAAAGCGAAACGACTGGTCGAACACAAGCGCGACGTCGTCATTCTGCTCGACTCGATCACCCGCCTTGGCCGTGCTTACAACACGACCGTCCCGTCCTCGGGTAAGGTTCTGACCGGTGGTGTCGACGCCAACGCGCTGCAACGTCCGAAGCGCTTCTTCGGTGCTGCCCGTAACATCGAAGAGGGCGGCTCGCTCACCATCATCGCGACCGCGCTGATCGACACCGGCTCGCGCATGGACGAAGTCATCTTCGAAGAATTCAAAGGTACGGGTAACTCGGAAATCGTGCTTGACCGTAAGGTTGCTGACAAGCGCGTCTTCCCGGCTATCGATATTCTCAAGTCGGGCACCCGTAAAGAAGACCTGCTGGTCTCGCCGAAGGACCTTCAGAAGACCTATGTGCTTCGCCGCATCCTCAACCCGATGGGTACCACCGATGCTATCGAATTCCTCATGGGCAAGCTGAAGCAGACCAAGACCAACGGCGAATTCTTCGACTCAATGAACACCTGATCCGCGGAGGGCGGACATGGATACCATTTACGCCCTGGCCACCGCGTCAGGCAAAGCCGGCGTTGCGGTTGTTCGCGTCTCGGGCCCGTTGGCCTTTGAGGCAGGACGCCGCATGTCTGGCGATCTGCCCAAAAGCCGTGGCGTCCGCCGGATTGTAGACGGGCAGGGCGATCTGATCGACGAAGCGCTGGTGCTGGTGTTTGAGCCAGGCAAGAGCTTCACCGGTGAGGCTGTTGTCGAGTTCCAGCTGCACGGTTCACCCGCGATTGTGGCGACGGTTTTGCGTGAGCTGTCCGAAATCGAAGGTCTGCGTCATGCCGAAGCTGGCGAGTTTACCCGCCGCGCGTTGGAGAACGGGAACCTCGACCTCGCACAGGTCGAGGGCCTCGCCGACCTCATTGAGGCTGAAACAGAAGCTCAGCGAAAACAATCACTTCGCGTCTTTCAGGGTGCTTTGGGGACCAAGGTTGAAAGCTGGCGCGATCGGTTGGTACGCGCTGCTGCTTTGGTCGAAGCCACCATCGATTTTGTGGATGAAGACGTGCCCGTCGACGTAATGCCCGAAGTTCGGGAATTGCTGACGTCCGTTCGCGATGAGATGCAAATCGAGGCCGATGGCGTCCGCGTGGCAGAGCGCATCCGCGACGGCTTTGAGGTTGCCATCGTTGGCGCGCCCAACGTCGGTAAGTCGACTCTGCTCAATCGTCTCGCTGGTCGTCAGGCTGCCATTACGTCCGACATCGCAGGTACGACTCGTGATGTTATCGAGGTTCGAATGGACCTTGGTGGCCTACCGGTCACCATCCTCGATACTGCCGGTTTGCGCGAAACCGACGATGTGGTCGAAAGCCTTGGTATCGGGATCGCCAAACAGCGTGCCGCGGCCGCAGATCTAGTGATCTACATGGTTCTCGATCCGTCTGAGGTCGAACATGACTTCGGCAATGACAGCCTTGTGGTGATCGCCAAAGATGATGATCAGAAGGCTGATGGCTTGGGGATTTCGGGTAAAACCGGCGCTGGCGTTGATCGCCTGGTGAGCGTGATTGAAGAACGCTTGCGCTTTAAAACAGCGCGGATCGGCGTTGCAATGCGTGAACGCCATCGTATTGCGTTGCTGAAGGGGTGTGACGCGCTGGACCTCGCGATGGGTTTAGTGGACTCGCAGACCGAGTTGGCCGATCTTATCGCGGAAGAGATTCGTACAGCGGCGAGGGCGACGGAATCGCTTGTTGGACGTGTTGATGTCGAGGATTTGCTGGACGTGATCTTCTCCAGCTTCTGCATCGGCAAATAGGAGTGTTTCACGTGAAACAAATGGACTTTGATGTTGTCGTCATTGGCGGTGGCCATGCAGGTACCGAAGCGGCCCATGCCTCCGCCCGTATGGGGGCAAAGACCGCTCTGGTCTCGCTGACGTTCGATTCGCTCGGTGTTATGTCGTGCAATCCGGCAATCGGTGGCCTTGGGAAAGGCCATTTGGTGCGCGAAGTCGATGCCTTGGATGGCGTCATGGGGCGCGCTGCTGATGCTGCGGGCATCCAATTCCGCTTGCTGAACCGCAAGAAGGGCCCGGCGGTGCAGGGGCCTCGCGCGCAGGCTGACCGAGCGCTTTACAAACAAGCTATCCAGAAATTCACTGTCGACCAGCGCAACCTGACCGTCGTTGAAGGTGAAGTCACAGACCTCCTTATGTCGGGCGACCGCGTTTCGGGCGTCGAGCTCGCTGACGGATCGCAGATCAATTGCCGCAATGTTGTGCTGACTACAGGCACTTTTTTGCGTGGCGTCATTCATATTGGCGACGTGTCAAAACCCGGAGGCCGGATGGGCGACAGGCCTTCGATTAAGCTCGCCGAGCGCCTCGATAGCTTCGAATTGCCGCTGGGCCGACTGAAAACGGGTACTCCGCCTCGCCTCGATGGCCGGACGATCAAATGGGATCTTCTGGGCAACCAGCCTGGAGACGACGAGCCGGTCCTGTTCTCATTCATGTCCAAGGCGGTTATCGCGCCTCAAATCGCCTGTGGTATTACGCATACGAATGAGCGCACGCACGACATCATTCGCGAAAATCTGTCGCGATCCGCGATGTATGGCGGACATATCGACGGGGTAGGGCCGCGTTATTGCCCATCGATCGAAGATAAAGTGGTGCGTTTCGCTGACAAAACGTCCCACCAAGTTTTCCTTGAGCCCGAAGGCGTTAACGATTCCACCGTGTATCCCAACGGCATTTCGACTTCGCTTCCTGTGGAGGTTCAGGAGGATTACGTTCGCTCGATCTATGGCCTTGAGGATGTGAAGATCCTCCAGCCGGGATACGCGATTGAGTACGATTACGTTGATCCTCGTTCACTTAAGCCGACGTTGGAGCTGCGCGACGTGCAGGGCCTGTATCTCGCAGGCCAAATCAACGGTACGACCGGCTATGAGGAGGCAGCTGCCCAAG
This sequence comes from Marivivens aquimaris, assembly GCF_015220045.1. Taxonomy (NCBI): domain Bacteria; kingdom Pseudomonadati; phylum Pseudomonadota; class Alphaproteobacteria; order Rhodobacterales; family Paracoccaceae; genus Marivivens; species Marivivens aquimaris. Next base: position 2,773,271 of record NZ_JADBGB010000001.1, read on the forward strand.
GTCTGGTAGCTGGCTTGAACGCCGCGAGGGGCGATGCGGACGCGATTACGTTCTCGCGCACAACCAGCTATATCGGAGTGATGATTGACGACCTTATCACGCGCGGCGTTTCGGAACCGTACCGGATGTTCACATCGCGCGCTGAATTTCGTTTGTCTCTCCGCGCTGACAATGCCGATCAGCGTCTAACCGAATTCGGCCGCAATTCCGGATGCGTCGGCGATGAGCGCTGGTCTGCATTTTCAAAAAAGATGGATGATATTCGCGAGGCCAAGGTGGAGCTGCAGCAGGTCAGCTTGACCGCGTCCCAAATTGCGAATTCTGGGGTGAACCTTAGCCCAAGCGGGCAAACTCGGTCTGCTCTTGATGCTCTGTCGTTAGCAGAGTTTGAAGACGAGCAACTTGTTAGCTTGGTGCCGAGCGCGACCGCTTTCGAAAAGCCTATTCGCGAACAGATCAAGCGGGATGCTTTGTATGCGCATTACATCTCTCGCCAGGAGAAAGATATCGAGAGCCTTCAACGCGACGAGCAACTCATAATTCCAGGCGCATTTAGCTATTCAGGTATTTCGGGGCTTTCGAACGAACTGCGGTTGAAGCTTGAAAAGGCGCGGCCGTCTACAATCGGACAGGCGGGGCGCATCGAGGGAATGACACCGGCCGCTTTGGTGCTGCTAATTTCCCAGATACGAAAGCAATCGAAAGCAAAATCGGCATGATCACCGGTCTTGATGTTTCACGTGAAACAGAGGACCGCCTTCGAGCATTCTCTGATCTCGTTCTCAAGTGGACGACAAAGATCAATTTGATCGCGAAGGGCACTCAGGATGACATTTGGGATCGACATATCATCGATTCCGCCCAGGTCTGGTTGAATGCGCCTGCAGAGTTCTCCAATTGGGTCGATATCGGTTCTGGCGGAGGTTTTCCAGCCATCGTTCTTGCTACAATCGCCAGAGAACAGATGCCAGGCGCTCGGTTTACCCTCATCGAAAGCGATCAACGGAAAGCAACTTTCCTCCGCACGGCAATCTGGGAACTGAACCTCAATGCAAAGGTTATCGCCAAGCGGATCGAAGAGGCCGACCCACAGAATGCTGATGTCGTTAGCGCCCGTGCGCTTGCGTCCCTCGATCTGCTGCTGGGATTTGCTGACCAGCACCTGAGGAAAGGCGGTGTCGCACTTTTCCAGAAGGGGAAAGGTGTCAACGACGAAATTGATGCCGCAAAGCAGAATTGGTCCTTTGCCTATGAACTCCACGACAGTATCACCGACGCTGAGGCCAAATTGGTAGCAGTGAGGGAAATCGCCCGTGTCTGACCTGAGCAGAACGACAGCTCCGAAAATCATCGCAATCGCAAACCAGAAGGGCGGAGTTGGCAAGACAACGACGTCGATAAACCTCGCGGCTGGCTTGGCTGAGTTGGGTTGTCGCGTGCTCTTGGTCGACCTCGACCCGCAAGGCAACGCATCGACCGGGATCGGCATCGAGCCTGATCAGCGCGAAGTAACTACATACGACATTCTTGCTGGCGATGCGAACCTCTACGATGCCGTGCAGGAGACGCGTATCGCCAATCTTTTGGCGATTCCTGCAAATACGGACCTAAGCTCGGCCGATATTGAACTTATTTCCAACGAAAAGCGCAGCTTTCTTCTCTACGATGCGCTTCGTCAGCCCTCTGTCGACGCATTCGCGTTAGATTACATCATCATCGACTGTCCACCGTCGTTGAACCTCCTGACTATCAACGCAATGGTCGCCGCAGACTCCGTGATTGTTCCGCTCCAGAGCGAATTCTATGCGCTTGAGGGTCTATCCCAGCTGATGTTGACTATTCGCGAGGTCCGCCAGACAGCCAATCCTGATCTTCGGATAGAAGGTGTAGTTCTGACGATGTTTGACCGCCGCAACAATCTGTCGACGCAGGTAGAGCAGGACGCTCGCGAAAACCTCAAGGATCTCGTGTTCAAGACGATGATCCCGAGAAATGTGCGTTTGAGCGAAGCTCCGTCTTACGCGATGTCGATTATGGAGTATGATCCCAATTCGCGAGGTGCGAACGCGTACCGAGAATTGGCAGCCGAACTCATTCAGCGCCAAGCATAAGAGCAGGAGGCCGATATGGCAGACAAACCGAACCGTAATCGTGGGTTGGGCCGTGGCCTCTCGGCTTTGATGGCTGATGTGAATGCACCCATAGAACGCACGCCGGCTGCCGCTGACAGCGCACCGCGCCGCCCGGACATGATGGTCGCGATTGAACGTGTCGAGCCTAATCCGGACCAGCCGCGCCGCTCTTTTGCGGATGAAGCGCTACAGGAGCTTGCGTCTTCCGTAAAAGAGAAGGGCGTCATTCAGCCTTTGATCGTCCGGACGTCGCCGCGTGACGCTTCGAAGTACGAGATTGTTGCCGGTGAACGTCGCTGGCGTGCATCGCAGATCGCGCAACTGCATGAGTTGCCAGTCATCGTCCGCGAATTCTCTGACACCGAAGTTCTCGAGGTTGCGATCATCGAGAATATTCAGCGTGCTGATCTCAATGCGATTGATGAGGCGGCAGGCTATAAGCAACTCATGGACCGCTTCGGCCATACGCAAGAGCAGCTGAGCCAGGCACTAGGGAAGAGCCGTTCGCACATTGCGAATTTGCTCCGTCTGCTCAATCTTCCCCGTGATGTTCAGACTTATGTGATCGAGGGCCAGCTATCCGCTGGGCACGCGCGTACGTTGGTTGGCAACGAGCAGGCTGCGGAAATCGCGCAAAAAATTATTCAACAGGGACTTTCGGTGCGCGATGCTGAAAAGCTGACTAAAGCTGATCCGGCGAAGCAAAAAGCGACCCAAAACAACCGCGTTCGTGCTGCCGCAAAAGACCCTGATACGGCCCAAATCGAGCAGGAACTTTCGTCTCAGATCGGGATGAAGGTGTCTATCGATCACGACGCAAATGGCGAAGGTGGCCGCATCAGTATCCGCTACGAGTCACTTGACCAGTTGGATGACGTGATGCGGATCCTGTCGTCGTCTTAATCGACCAGCAACTCGCGCAGCACTGCGTTGAGCAGGGGCCGGCCTTCAGGTGTCAATCTGAGCCGGCCTTTTTCGTGGGTCAGGAAGCCCATGTCTTCGAGCCGCGCGACATTCGGCTGCAAGGCGTCGCCGCCAAAATTAGAAAGCCTGTTGAGGTCAACGCCGTCCGTTACGCGAAGGCCCATAAGCAAAAACTCATGCAATTGATCGTCCAAACTCAGCGTATCAGAGACGTTTTCACCATTTCCGCGCTGCTCTACCGCTTCGAGCCAAGCGTTCGGCATACGATAGGTTTCAGTTGCATACTTCCGACCGCCAAGGGTCAGGCGTCCGTGAGCACCAGGGCCTATCCCCGCGTAGTCACCGTAGCGCCAATAGATCAGGTTATGCTGGCTCTCAGAGCCTTCAGGCGCGTGATTAGACACTTCGTAAGCGGGGAAGCCCATCTGCGCAGCGACTTCCTGTGTGACATCGTACATGTCAGCAGCGGAGTCCTCGTCGGGGAGGCCGCGAAGTTTTCCGATGGCATACCGATCACCGAAGGCTGTGCCTTGCTCGATCGTCAGTTGGTACATTGAAATGTGGTCGACCGCCAAAGAAAGAGCCTGTTTCAGCTCGTTCCGCCATTCTTGTGTTGTCTGGTTCTGCCGCGCGTAGATGAGGTCGAAGCTCACACGATCAAACACACCGCGCGCAATATCAAACGCTGCGAGGGCTTCTTCGACACTATGCAGACGCCCAAGAGCGCGCAAATCCAGATTGTTTAGTGACTGAATTCCCATCGAGACGCGGTTCACACCAGCGTCGCGGTAGCCGCGGAAGCGTCCAGCTTCGACAGAGGTCGGATTGGCCTCCAGCGTGACCTCTGCGCTGTTGGTCATTGGCCAAGTTCTACGGATCTTCGTCATGATCGCGTCAACAAGTTCCGGATCCATCAGGCTGGGCGTCCCTCCACCGAAGAAGACGGACTTCAATAAGCGGCCTTGGGTCAGCGCACCGACGCGGTCAATTTCGGAGAGGTAGGCGCGAGCCCATCGATCCTGGTCGATAGAGCTCGCCACGTGACTGTTGAAGTCACAGTAGGGGCATTTCGACTGGCAGAAGGGCCAGTGAATGTAGAGGCCGAAGCCCCCGTGTTGCCAATCTTCAAGCAAAGCAGCCCTGCACGAACTTGGCGAACGCGTCCGCGCGGTGGCTGATCTTGTTCTTTTCCCAACGATCCATCTCACCGAAGGTCACGTCGTAGCCCTCGGGCTGGAAGATTGGATCATAGCCGTGACCCTGATCGCCACGCATCGGCCAGACGATCTGTCCATTCATAACGCCAGCAAAGACTTCGTCGTGACCATCAGGCCATGCAAGTACGAGGGTGCAGCAGAAACGCGCAGTGCGCGGGAAGGGGGCGTTTGCCTCCTCCAGCTTGTTCCACGTCTTTTCCATCGCCATGACGAAGTCGCGACCGTTGGGCGTTTCGGCCCAGTCGGCAGTGTAGACGCCAGGGGCGCCGTTCAGGCCGTCGATTTCGATGCCGGAATCATCGGCGAGTGCGGGCAAACCAGTCTCTTTTGCAGCGTAATGTGCTTTGATACGCGCATTGCCGACAAACGTGTTTTCGGACTCGTCAGGCTCTTCGAGGCCGTGATCGGCGGCTGATGTCACCTTGATCCCGAACGGCGCGAGCATTTCGCTGATCTCTTCGAGCTTGCCCTTGTTGTGGGTCGCTAAGACGAGCTCTTTTCCCTCGAAACGGCGTGTCATGCGGTCGCGGCCTTTTGTGCGGCGACCAGTTCAGCGATGCCTTTGTCCGCGAGGTCGAGCAGCTGGGTCATCTGATCGCGCGAGAAGGTGGCACCTTCGGCGCTCATCTGGACTTCGATCAGGCGGTTGCCGGTCATGACGAAGTTGCCGTCGACGCCTGCTTCGGAGTCTTCAGGATAATCGAGATCGAGAACCGGCTGGCCTGCGTAGATACCGCAGGAGACAGCGGCGACGGGCTCGGGCAGCGGATCGCTGGTGACGAGGCCGGCTTTCATCAGCTTGTTAACGGCCAGCTTCAGCGCGACCCAACCACCGGTGATCGAGGCGCAGCGGGTGCCGCCGTCGGCCTGAAGAACGTCACAGTCGATGGTAATCTGGCGCTCGCCAAGGGCCACGCGGTCAACACCAGCGCGCAGCGAGCGGCCGATCAGGCGCTGGATTTCAACGGTACGGCCGCCTTGCTTGCCGCTGGCAGCTTCACGGCGCATACGCGAACCGGTCGAACGGGGCAGCATACCGTATTCGGCAGTGACCCAACCGAGGCCGGAATTTTTGATGAACGGAGGCACGCGATCTTCGATCGTAGCGGTGCACATAACGTGGGTATCGCCAACCTTGATGAGGCAGGAACCCTCGGCATGTTTGGTGACGCCGACCTCGATCGAGACGGGGCGCATTTCATTTACCTGACGACCGGAAGGGCGCATATTCAATCTCCTTGCTGTACCGCTAGCGGGATACGCGGGTTGATACTGAAAACCAACCCCGATTGACGTTCCACATAGGTGCCCTTTATTTGAATGGAAGGGTTAGGAAACGATGACACGATCGCCTCTGTTAGAAGATATGAACGACCGCTCGCGCGAGGTATTCCGCCGCGTTGTCGAAGGCTATCTGGAAACCGGCTCGCCGATAGGATCGCGGTCTCTCACCCATAGCATGTCCGAAAAGGTCAGCGCGGCCACGATCCGCAACGTGATGCAGGACCTCGAATATATGGGGCTGTTGGGCAGTCCGCATACCTCTGCCGGGCGCATTCCGACGCAGAACGGGTTGCGGATGTTCGTTGACGGATTGCTCGAGGTGAACCTGTCGGGCGAGGATCGTCAGAAGATCGATCAGACGATGGGCACCAATTCCGGCGATTTAAACGGTCTGCTGGACCGTGTTGGCTCAGCGCTATCCGGCGTGACGCATGGTGCGTCGCTGGTGCTGACGCCGAAGCATGAAGCACCGATCAAACACATCGAATTCGTCTCTATTGCAGCCGAAAAGGCGCTGGTCGTTCTTGTGTTTGCAGACGGCAATGTCGAGAACCGCCTGTTTACACCGCCCGCCGGTCAAACGCCGAGCTCGCTGCGTGAGGCTGCGAACTTCATCAATGCGATTGCAGAGGGGAAAACGCTGTCGCAGCTCGCCTCCGCCGTGACCGCAGAGATCAAGAAGCGCCGTCAGGAGATCGACACGCTTGCCGCTCAGATGGTCGAGAGCGGTATCGCGGTCTGGGAAGATCGCGGCGAATCCACCGAGCGACTCATCGTGCGTGGGCGAGGCAACCTGCTGGGCGAATCCGGCACTCCGGATGACCTTGAACGCATCCGAACGCTGTTCGACGACCTTGAGCGCAAGCAGGACATCGCCGAATTCCTCGAACTCGCCGAAGATGGCGAGGGTGTGCGCATTTTTATTGGCTCCGAAAACAAGCTTTTTTCACTTTCGGGTTCCTCTTTGGTGGTTTCTCCCTATATGAACGCCGACCGTAAGATTATTGGCGCCGTAGGCGTCATCGGACCGACGCGGCTCAACTATGGCCGGATCGTTCCGATCGTGGATTACACAGCGCAGCTGGTCGGGCGTATGATTTCCGGCCAGAATTGAGGGAAACGAGAATGAGCGAAGAACCGAAAAGCCTCGATGAACTGGCAGCAGAAGGCGACGAATTCGAGCAGGAAGCCAATGAAGCGAATGCCGAAACGATCGCTGCCCTGACCGCAGAGCGTGACGAATTCAAGGACCGCTTTATGCGTGCCGTTGCGGATGCCGAGAACGCCCGCAAGCGTGGTGAACGTGACCGCCGTGAAGCAGAACAGTACGGCGGCTCCAAGCTCGCCCGCGATCTGCTGCCGGTCTACGACAACATGCAGCGCGCGATCGAAGCGATTTCTGAAGACCAGCGTGAGGCGCAGGCTGCGCTGATCGAAGGTATCGAACTGACCATGCGTGCTCTGATCAACGTGTTCGAAAAGCACGGCATCAGCCGCATCGCGCCGGAAGTCGGTGAACGTTTCGACCCGCAGCAGCACGAAGCGATGTTCGAAGCTCCAGTTCCGGGTACAAAGGCAGGCGAGATCATTCAGGTTTCGGGCCACGGCTTCTTCCTGCACGACCGCCTACTGCGTCCGGCACAGGTTGGCGTGTCGTCGATGCCTGCTTCCTGAGGTCGCTCGGGGGCGCTGCCCCCGAACCCCCGAGGTATTTTTATCAGAATGAAGAGGGCTGGTGCGTTATTGCGCCAGCTCTTTCAGTTCGTAGAGCAGGGCAAGCGCTTCACGCGGGCTCAGGTCGTCGGGGAAGATGTCCTTGAGTTTGGCATCGACCTTTGACGGTTCGATCTTGGTTTGCGGAGTGGGCGGCGCGGCGACAGCGGCAAAGAGTGGCAGGTCGTCGATAATCGCCTTCTGTTTACTGCCGCCCTCGCGGTCGCCTTTTTCCAACGCTTCAAGGACGACCTTCGCGCGTTCGACCACGGCAGGCGGCAGCCCTGCAAGGCGGGCGACTTGCACACCGTAGCTGCGGTCGGCGGTGCCTTTGCGAACTTCGTGCAGGAAGATAACGTCGCCTTCCCATTCGCGGACGGCCACGGTGGCATTGGCGACGCCGTCGAGCTTGTCCGCGAGCTGGCACATTTCGTGATAATGCGTTGCGAAAAGCGCGCGGCAGCGGTTCACGTCGTGCAGGTGCTCGAGAGTGGCCCACGCGATTGAGAGGCCGTCATAGGTGGCTGTCCCGCGACCGATTTCATCGAGGATCACCAGAGCGCGGTCGTCGGCTTGATTCAAGATCGCGGCGGTTTCCACCATTTCGACCATGAACGTCGAGCGGCCACGGGCAAGGTCGTCGGAGGCGCCGACGCGGCTGAAGATCTGGCTGACGAGGCCGATGTGGGCGGACTGGGCTGGAACCCAAGCGCCCATCTGAGCGAGGACAGCGATTAGCGCGTTCTGACGAAGGAAGGTCGACTTACCGGCCATGTTCGGACCAGTGAGTAGCCAAATGTTTGTGTCGGTCAGCTCACAATCGTTGGCAACGAACGCTTCGCCGTCCTTTTTTAGCGCCTGTTCCACGACGGGGTGACGGCCGCCTTTGAGCTCGAATGCGCGTGAGCTGTCGATCACGGGGCGGACCCAGTTTTCAGCGCGGGCAAGGTCGGCGAGGCCGCAGCAAACGTCGAGCTCGGCTAGTGCGCGGGCCATGGCAGAGAGACGACCGGCTTGGCCGATGATTTCGTTTCTTAGGCTGGAAAAAAGCCGCTTTTCGATCTCCAGCGCACGCCCACCGGCATTCAGGATACGGGTTTCGATGTCGCTAAGCTCGACGGTCGTGAAACGCACCTGATTGGCGGTCGTCTGACGGTGGATGAAGGTCTCGTTCAGAGGCGGAGCCATCATCTTTTCCGCGTGGGTGGCGGGGGTTTCGATGAAGTAGCCGAGGACGTTGTTGTGCTTGATCTTCAGTGAATTGACGCCGGAGAGCTCAGCGTACTGCTGCTGCATCCGAGCGATCACGCCACGGCCTTCGTCGCGGAGCTCGCGCGCTTCGTCGAGCTCGGCATCATAACCGGGTGCGATGAAGCCGCCGTCGCGGGCGAGCATAGGCGGTTCGGCGACAAGCGCTTGGTCCAGAAGGTCCAGCAACTCGTCATGGCCGGTCAGATCTGCTGCGGATTGGGCGAGCAGCGCGGGCATGTCGTCGTTCAGGTAGGCCGCAACCTGCTCGGCTTGGGTCAGGGTATTGCGAACCGCTGCGATATCGCGCGGACCACCGCGATCCAGTGCGAGGCGGGACAGGGCGCGGTCGACGTCGTGAACACTGCGGAAACAATCGCGAAGGGTGCCGCGTAGTTTGCTGTCTTCGGTCAGGAAGGTGATAGCGTCCTGCCGCACCATGATCGTTTCGAGGTGGCGGGAGGGCGACGACAGCCGGCGTTCCAACAAACGCGCACCTGCAGCCGTGAGCGTCCGGTCGATTGTTGCCAGCAGTGATCCAGCGCGACCGCCAGTGGTGCCGTGCGTCAGCTCCAGCGAGCGACGCGTGGCGGCGTCGATCTGCATATTGGCGGCTTCGCCTTCGACAACCGGTGTGCGGAGCAGGGGCAGATTGCCCTTCTGCGTAATCTCCAGATATTCAACGATTGCGGCCATCGCGGAAATCTGGGCGCGGGTGAAGGTGCCGAACGCATCCAGTGAGGCGACATCATAGAGACTACACAGGCGCTTTTCGCCCAATGTGCTGTCAAATGCACTCCGCCCGAGGTCGGTGACAGAGGCGCCAGCTTCGCGAACGACCTTCTCCATCGCCGATCCATCGGCGAGCAGAACTTCGCGCGGGGTCAGGCGGGCCAGTTCGGGGGACAGACGGTTGGTGCCGCAGGTCATCACGTTGAAGGCGCCGGTCGAGATATCGACCCAAGCCAGCGCACTCTCGTCGCGGACCTCGGCAAATGCAGCAAGGAAGTTGTGACGGCGGGCGTCAAGCAGCGAGTCCTCGGTCAGCGTGCCGGGTGTGACCAGACGCACGACGTCGCGCTTGACCACGGCCTTGTAGCCGCGCTTCTTCGCTTCTGCAGGATCTTCGAGCTGTTCGCAGACACCAACACGGAAACCCTTACGGATCAGAGTGAGCAGATACCCTTCGGCGGCGTGAACGGGGACGCCGCACATGGGGATGTCCTGGTCGTTCAGTTTGCCGCGTTTTGTCAGCGCGATATCGAGCGCCTCTGACGCCGCAACCGCATCGTCAAAGAACATCTCGTAGAAATCGCCCATGCGATAGAACAACAGCGCGCCGGGGTGGGCTTCCTTGATTTCGAGGTATTGCGCCATCATTGGCGTCACGTTGCTCATATCTGTTCCTCTGCTCGTGCGGAAACTTACCTAAAGCGCCAATGTTAGCGACGAAAGTAGAAAACAACGCCGTTGCGGCTGAGGGTCAAGGGGCTGTAATCCTGATGGGCGCTAACGGAGGAACAAATATGACCAAGGCACGTGTCACGCGAGAAGATGCGCTGACGTTTCACATGGAACCGGCCCCGGGCAAGTGGGAGGTCTCGGCCACCGTGCCTATGATGACGCAGCGCGATCTGTCGCTTGCGTATTCCCCCGGTGTTGCGATCCCGTGCGAAGAAATCCACGCCGATCCTGAAACCGCCTACGACTACACGAACAAGGGCAATCTTGTTGCGGTGATTTCGAACGGTACGGCTGTTCTCGGCCTTGGTAACCTTGGCGCGCTGGCTTCGAAGCCGGTGATGGAGGGCAAATCGGTGCTCTTCAAGCGGTTCGCCGATGTGAACTCCATCGACCTTGAGCTCGACACCGAAGATCCGGACGAATTCTGCCGTGCCGTGCGCCTGATGGGACCGTCGTTCGGTGGTATTAACCTCGAGGACATCAAAGCGCCCGAGTGTTTCATCATCGAGCAGCGCCTCAAGGAAGAAATGGACATTCCCGTCTTCCACGACGACCAGCACGGCACCGCCGTGATCTGCGCTGCCGGTCTGATCAACGCGCTGCATCTGTCGAGCAAGAAGATCGAAGACTGCAAAATCGTCCTCAACGGCGCTGGCGCTGCCGGTATCGCGTGCCTCGAACTGGTTAAGGCCATGGGTGCGAAGCAGGATAACTGCATCATGTGCGATACCAAGGGCGTGATCTATCAGGGCCGTACCGAAGGTATGAACCAGTGGAAGTCTGCCCACGCCGCTGTCACCGATGCCCGCAGCCTCGCTGATGCGATGAAGGATGCTGACGTGTTCCTCGGCGTTTCGGCCAAAGGTGCCGTGACGCAGGAGATGGTTGCCACGATGGCGCCGAACCCCGTTATCTTCGCAATGGCGAACCCCGATCCGGAGATCACTCCGGAAGAAGCGCATCAGGTCCGCGAAGACGCCATCGTCGCTACCGGTCGTTCGGACTACCCGAACCAGGTGAACAACGTGCTCGGTTTCCCGTACCTTTTCCGCGGTGCGCTCGACATCCATGCCCGTGCGATCAATGACGAGATGAAGATCGCTTGTGCGAATGCTCTGGCCGAACTCGCCCGCGAGGACGTACCGGATGAAGTGGCGCTGGCCTATGGTCGCAAGCTGTCATTTGGCCGTGACTACATTATCCCGACCCCGTTCGACCCGCGTCTGATCCACCGCATTCCGCCCGCCGTGGCGCGTGCTGGTATGGACACCGGCGTTGCGCGTCGTCCGATCGTGGATATGGAAGGATACGAGCTGTCGCTGAAGTCCCGTATGGACCCGACCGCGAACATCCTGCGCAACATCAACGCCCGCGCCCGTGCGGCCCAAGCAACCATCGTGTTCGCGGAGGGCGACGATCCCCGCGTGCTGCGCGCTGCGGTACAGTACCAGCGCAACGGCCTTGGCAAAGCGCTCGTCATTGGCCGCGAGAAGGAAGTCGAGGACCTGCTCATCGCCGAAGGGATGGCCGACGCTGTTTCGGAAATCGAAGTGGTCAACGCGCGTAACACCGAGCATCTAAATACCTACAAAGACTTCCTCTACAAGCGGCTCCAGCGCAAAGGCTACGACCGTCAGGACATCCACCGCCTCGCGGCGCGTGATCGTCACGTCTTCGGAGCGCTGATGGTGGCGCATGGTCACGGCGACTGTCTGGTCACTGGCGCGACGCGCAAATCGGCCCACGTTCTTGAATTGATCAACCACGTGTTCGATGCGCAGCCGAAAACCGGCGCGGTCGGCATCTCTGCAGTGCTGAACAAGGGCCGCATCGTCCTGATCGCGGATACGCTTGTTCACGAATGGCCGGACGAGTTGGACCTTGCGGACATCGCAGAGCGCGGCGCTGAAGTTGCGCGTGACCTCGGCCTCGAGCCGCGCGTCGCTTTTGTTTCGTTCTCGACCTTCGGCTATCCTGTGTCTGAACGCGCGGAGAAGATGCACATTGCGCCGAAAATCCTCGACGCGCGGGGTGTGGATTTCGAATACGAAGGCGAAATGACCGTAGACGTCGCGCTGAACCCCAAATCGGCAGAGCATTACCCGTTCAGCCGTCTCACAGGGCCCGCCAATGTGCTTGTCGTTCCGGCCCGTCACTCGGCCTCGATCTCGGTAAAGCTCATGCAGGAGATGGCTGGCGCAACCGTGATCGGTCCGATTTTGTCTGGTGTGGACAAGCCGATTCAGATCTGTTCGACGGTATCGACTGTCAACGACATCCTGAACATGGCAGTAATGGCGGCCTGCAAGGTCAAATAAACGGAGCGAACTATGGCGGTATGGAATCTCGGGTCGATCAATAGCGACATCGTTTACTTTGTGCCGCACATCGTTGCTCCAGGTGAAACCCTGCCGTCCACGGGGCGGCAGGTGTTCCTTGGAGGGAAGGGCGCGAACATGTCCGTCGCCATCGCCCGCGCGGGCGGTACCGCTCGCCATATCGGCGCGGTGGGGCATGGCGCCGGCTGGACCGTTGAACGTCTGACCGAATACGGCGTCGACACCCGTGCGATCCGTCGCATCGAGGCTGATCCGGCAGAGGCAGTGATTGCCGTGGCTGCTGATGGTGAAAACTCGATCATCCTGCACCAAGGCGCGAACGTTGAAATCCCGATGGACCTCGTGGCGAACGCTCTTTCCGAGGCTCAGGTCGGTGACTGGGTCGTGACGCAGAACGAAACCAACGCGCAGGTGGAAGCGCTGGAGCTTGGCAAGCGCATGGGCCTCAAGATCGCCTACGCCGCTGCGCCGTTTAGCGCGGATGCCGTGGCAAAGGTTCTGCCGCTGCTCGACTTCCTCATCCTGAATGAGATCGAGATGCAGCAGCTCCGCGATGCGCTGGGCAAGGAACCCGAAGAGCTTGGCGTTCAGTCTGTTATCGTGACGATGGGCGGGAAGGGTGCGTTGCTGGTCGAGGATGGCAAGCGGACCCAGTTCGACGCGCTGCCTGTCACGCCGGTCGATACGACGGGGGCCGGTGACACGTTCACCGGTTACGTCCTCGCCGGACTGGATCGTGGAATGCCGATCGGTCAGGCGATCGGTCAGGCCACGCGCGCGGCGGCGTTGATGGTGACGCGGAAGGGTACCGCTGACGTGATTCCCGATCTGGCCGAAGTTCAGGAAATGCGGCTCTAAACCAGCGGAATACGCAAAAAGATTATGTTAAAAGCCCGCGCGAGCGGGCTTTGTTTTGTCCAGTTGCAGGTGTGGTTGGTCGTCAGCTGATTCAGAATTACCAGAAATCCTCTAACCCATTGATTTCATAGAGACTGCGAAATCAGCTGACCAAGCTTCATCGCCACTGCGGGATTGCCCGACACCTTCAGTTTGCCCATCATGACGCCGGTCATGGGGTTGAGCTTGCCGTGAAGCAATTTCGACAGATTATCCGTAGAAATGCGAATAGTGCAGTCGGCTGGAGCGTCAGCGGTCGCAACGCCCTCCGGCCCAAGCACGATGCAACCATCATCGCCGCAGTCGAACTTCAGCGTATCGCTGAGCGACGCGCGCTCGGTGCCTTTGCGAATGATCGCAACGTTGTCTTCAAAAGTCATGGGCCGCCCCCTGATTGCCGTTAACGTCAACGGCTAGGGGACGGCCCATTTTCAATCAATCGAAACGCTGCGTCAGCCTTTGTCGGCAACGCGGCGGTTACGGGTCGCGATCAGTTTGAGGCGCAGCGCGTTCAGGCGGATGAAGCCAGCGGCGTCCTTCTGATCGTAAGCACCGGCGTCTTCTTCGAAGGTGACGTGCTTTTCGGAATAGAGCGAGTAGTCCGACCAACGGCCAACGGTAGTTGCCGAACCCTTGTAGAGCTTCAGACGAACGGTGCCCGTGACGTTTTCCTGCGACTTGTCGATCAGGGCTTGCAGCATCTCACGCTCGGGCGAGAACCAGAAGCCGTTGTAGATCAGCTCTGCGTAACGCGGCATGATGCTGTCCTTGAGGTGGCCAGCGCCTGCGTCGAGGGTGATCTGTTCGATACCGCGGTGAGCTTCGAGCAGAACGGTACCGCCCGGAGTTTCGTAGATGCCGCGCGACTTCATACCGACGAAGCGGTTTTCAACGAAGTCGAGGCGACCGATGCCGTGCTTGCCGCCAAGCTCGTTGAGCTTGGTCAGGATGGTCGCGGGGGACATGGCTTCGCCGTTGATGGCAACCGCGTCACCCTTTTCGAAAGTCACTTCGATGAATTCGGGCTCGTTCGGTGCTTCTTCCGGCGAAACGGTGCGCTGGTAGACATATTCAGGTGCTTCTGCAGCCGGATCTTCCAGTGCTTTACCTTCCGACGAGGTGTGCAGCAGGTTGGCGTCGACCGAGAACGGTGCCTCGCCGCGCTTGTCCTTGGCGATCGGAATCTGGTGTGCTTCGGCGAATTCGATTAGTTTGGTGCGCGAGGTCAGATCCCACTCACGCCACGGCGCGATGACCTGAATTTCAGGGTTCAGCGCGTAGGCGGACAGTTCGAAACGAACCTGGTCGTTGCCTTTGCCGGTTGCGCCGTGAGCCACAGCGTCCGCACCGGTTTCTTTCGCGATCTCGACAAGGCGCTTGGAGATCAGCGGGCGGGCGATCGAGGTGCCCAGAAGGTAGAGACCTTCGTAAAGCGTGTTGGCGCGGAACATCGGGAAGACGAAGTCACGCACGAACTCTTCGCGGACGTCTTCGATGTAGATGTTTTCGGACTTGATACCGAGCAGTTCTGCCTTGGCACGGGCCGGTTCCAGCTCTTCACCCTGACCGAGGTCGGCGGTGAAGGTCACGACTTCGCAGCCGTACTCCGTCTGCAGCCACTTCAGGATGATCGAGGTATCAAGACCGCCAGAATAGGCGAGGACGACTTTCTTGGGCGCGGACATCGGCAGGCCTCCAAATTCACGTATCGCCAGCGCGATATAGGTTTTTGCGACCGCAAGCAAGGGAACGCCATTGACCGAACGGAAAGAGATTGCGATCTAAACTCTGTATTTCATTCAAAGGGTCAAATTATGGGCTGGGACATCGTCAAACACTCGCTTCGCATGGTCGTTATGAACCTCGGAGCCGCGCTGCGCGTCACCCTCGCGCCGATCGTGATTGGGTTGCTCCTCGTCTATCTGATTGGCCTGGCGCTCGGCGTCGATTTCGGTGCGCTGTTTACTGATCCCGCCGTTCTGGACACGCTTTCAGGTGACGCATCTGCTGTTGATCCGGCCAGCGGTCTTTCGGATCCGCAGTTGCAATCGGTTGCGATGCTCGTTCCCATTTCCATCATTCTTTACCTCTTGATGGCAAGCTGGATGGCCGTGTCGTGGCACCGCTACATCCTTGTCGAGGACAAGCTCGGCATCGTGCCCTCGTTCAACTTTGGCACTGTGACCGCCTATGCAGGAAAATCCCTTCTGATCGGCTTGATCATCATGCTGGCGATCGGACTGTTGAGCGTGGTGCTTTTCCCGCTGCTCGGGTTCACGTTTGGTTTGTTCCTCTACGCATTCATCTTCGGTATCGGTGTCAGCTACCTCGTGTTCCGGCTTTCGATCTGCCTTCCGGCCCGCGCCATCGGGGAAAAGATGGGTATCCGCGAAAGCTGGAGCAAAACGGCAGAACTGTCGGGCGCGATTTTCCAAGCGGCGCTTTTCATCGCGTTGATCAATACCGTCATCGAGGCGGTGCGCACAGCGATTGGTGTTTATATGCCCATCGTCGCAGAGGGTCTGTCGATGCTCGGCACGTGGATCATGACGCTTGTTGGCATCAGCATCCTGACCACGCTTTACGGCATGATCGTCGAAGGGCGTCAGTTGCCGAAGTAATTGGCAACAAACCAGTTATCGCCCTCGTTGGTCAGCAGAACAAGCGCTTCGTTGAGCGTTGCCCAGACCGCCGTGTGACCCTTTTCCAGCGGTGGACCGAGCCGCTGGATCGGGCGCGCGGTATAGATGTGGCAGACCTTCTCGGCCCAGTAGCCGTAGTCGGGCAGGTAGCAGTAGCGTTTGTAGACACCCAGCTTGCGCGGCGCGCCCATTGTGTAGCCGGTTTCCTCATAGACCTCGCGGTGAAGGGCAGGGACTGGATGCTCGCCGGGATCGATCCCGCCGCCAGGCAGCTGGAATTCGGGCTCCGGCGCTTCCTGAAACGTCAGCAGAAAACGTCTATCCCGCTCAAGGATCACATACGCGCCGGGGCGCCTGCGGTAGCGTTGATCGGCCCTCACGGCCTCGCCAAATCGTCTGATCACCACGTACCCCCTTGGACCCGCGCTTGATGTGCCTATATGGAAGCGGTATGCCAACTTCCGCACATCAAGGAAAGCCCATGACCCTCGGCAGTCAAATCGCCTGGGACGATACCGTCCTTCCGTTTCAACTCGATCGCTCGGACGTTCGCGGCCGCGTCGCGCGTCTTGACGGAGTGCTCGACCAAATTCTGAGCCAGCACGATTACCCTGCGCAGATCGAGGCTCTGGTGGCCGAGATGGCGCTGCTGACCGCGCTGATCGGTCAGACCATGAAACTGCGCTGGAAGCTGTCGCTTCAGGTGCGCGGTGATGGTGGTGCTCGCATTATCGCGACCGATTACTACGCTCCCCAAAAAGAGGGCGAGCTGGCCCGCATCCGCGCCTATGCGTCGTTCGACAAAGAAAAGCTGGACCCGAACGCACCTGCGTTTGACCAGATCGGACGCGGCTACTTTGCCATTCTGATCGACCAAGGTCAGGGCACGACCCCGTATCAGGGCATTACCCCGATCTCGGGTGGCTCGCTGACCTCGTGCGCAGAGACGTACTTTGCCCAGTCCGAACAGCTGCCGACCCGTTTCGAGTTGTCGTTTGGCAAGTCGCAGATGCGTGGCGGTGTCGAAAGCTGGCGCGCTGGGGGTGTTATGCTGCAGCACATGCCCAAAGCGTCCCCGTTTGTCGCGTCCGAAGGTGGCAGCGGCGAAGAGGGCCTGCTGACCGCGAACGACATCCTCGACGAGGATGAAGGCGACAACTGGAACCGTGCGAATGTGCTGCTGGACTCGGTCGATGACCTCGAACTGATCGGGCCGACCGTTCAGCCGACCGAACTGCTCGTCCGTCTGTTCCACGAAGAACAGCCGCGCGTGTACGATCCGCAAACGGTGAAATTCGGGTGCTCGTGCTCGTCCGATCGCGTTCGCGAAAGCCTGTCGATCTACTCGGCAAAGGACATCGCGCACATGACCACCGACGAAGGCATCGTGACCGCCGATTGCCAGTTCTGCGGCGCTCATTACGAGTTCGACCCGAAAACGCTCGGCTTCGAAGCCACGGAAAAGCCGGATGACTCCGACGCTTGATCCGCATGAAAAATTGCGCGCTGCCCTGACTGTTCAGGGCGGCGACTCTTCGGATTTCGACCTGAATCCGAACCTGAAACTCCCCCAACAGCGCCAGCTCCGCCCCGCCGCCGTTCTGGTGGCGTTCGATGAGGCTGGCCAACTGGTGCTGACAAAGCGTTCTGCCCGTCTGAAGCATCACCCCGGACAGATCGCCTTTCCCGGCGGTAAGGTCGAAGCGGGCGAGACGTTGATCGAAGCCGGACTTCGCGAGGCCAACGAAGAAGTCGGCCTGAACCCTGATCAAGTTGAAATTCTTGGCCTTTTGCCGCCACATGAAACGGTGACGGCGTTCCTCGCCACTCCGGTGCTCGCATTGATCAAAGGTGATTTCACCCCAATCCCCGAAGCTGGCGAGGTCGAAGAAGTGTTTCGCGTACCCTTCGAACATATCGCAAATCCGGCGAACTACCGCATCGAAAGCCGCCGTTGGCAGGGCACCAGACGGTCGTTTTACGTTGTCCCGTATGGTCCGTATTATATCTGGGGCGCCACAGCGCGCATGCTCAGAGGACTGGCGGAACGGCTATGCGCATAACGGCTGACTGGCTCACATCCGAACGCTCGCAAACGGTGTGCCGTATGCTGACGGATGCAGGCTATCAGGCGTTTTTCGTGGGCGGCTGCGTGCGGAATGCGCTGATCGGCGCGCCTGTGTCCGACCTCGATGTTTGCACCAGTGCATTGCCTGAAAAGACTCTAACACTGGCGAAAAAGGCCGGTTTGAAAGCCATTCCGACAGGCATCGACCACGGCACGATCACCGTCATCTCGGGCGGTGAGCCGTACGAGATCACCACGTTCCGCCAAGACGTCGAAACTGACGGTCGGCACGCGGTCGTGGCGTTTGCTGACAATATCGAGGACGACGCAAAGCGTCGCGACTTCACGATGAACGCGCTCTACGCCGCACCGGACGGGACCATTATCGACCCTGTCGGCGGCATTCCCGATCTCGAAGCGCGGCACGTCCGGTTTATCGGCAATGCGGACAAGCGCATCCGCGAGGACTACCTCCGCATCCTTCGGTTTTTCCGGTTTACCGCGTGGTACGGCGACCCTGAGATCGGGATCGACGCCGATGGCCTTGCTGCTTGCGCAGAGAATATCGACGGGCTGGAGGCTCTTTCAGCAGAGCGTATCGGCGCGGAGATGAAAAAACTGCTCAGCGCCCCCGATCCTGCGCCTGCGCTGGCGGCGATGCAAAGTTGCGGTGCGCTCAACGCGATCCTGCCAGGGGCAACCGCTCAGCCGCTTGCCGTGCTGGTCCATCTGGAAGGGGGGACCGCGCCTGACGCGATGCGCCGTCTTGCCACTATCGGCGGGAAAGAAGCTGTCGAACGGCTCCGTTTGTCGAACGCTGAGGCAAAGAAACTGGAGATAATTCGGGCTGGATTAGGGACTGATATCGACGAACTCGGCTACCGTTTCAAGGAAACCGCCGTCGATACATACCTCGTGCGGCAAGCGTTGATGGGGCAGCCCTTTGATCTTGATGAACTCGCCGACATCCAGCACGCGACCCGTCAGGTATTTCCAGTAAAAGCTGCCGATCTCATGCCGGAATACCAAGGACCAGCCCTCGGCCAGCGCCTCCGCGAGCTTGAGGAACGTTGGATCAAATCGGGCTTCACCCTCTCCGCGGCAGAACTGTGCGAACGTGACTAATTCCCCTCGCGAGGCGCCGCGCTATGTTGCGGCATATTCGAGAGGCCGCCGTGTTCAAATTTTTCGAGGGATTGGTCGATCCCTACAGCAATTACCAAGAAAACGACAATCCGCCGCAGAAGCTCTGGCCGTTCCTGCGGTCATTTGCGTATGAATTCCGCTGGGTCTTCGCGATTACGGGCATCCTGTCAGTCTGTATCGCGTTTTTCGAGGTTTGGCTGATCTCCTACATGGGGCGTCTGATCGACCTGCTCGATGGCGAACCGATCGAGGTCTGGGGCAGCCACGCCGCCGAATTCATCATCGTTGCAATCGTCATCCTGACCCTGCGCCCGATCATTTACGTCGCGCAGTTTGCGCTGTTGAACAACACGATCCTCGTGAATTTCCCGACCATGATCCGGTATCGCGCGCACCGCCACGTGCTGCGCCAATCCATCGGCTGGTTCGAAAATGACTTCGCTGGACGGATCGCGAACCGCATCATGCAAGCGCCGCCCGCAGCGGGTGAGGTCGCGTTCCAGACCTTCGACGCCATGACTTTTGCTGTCGCCTATGTCATCGGTGCGGCCTATCTGTTGGCCGATGCCGACGCGCGGTTGCTCATTCCGCTGTCGTTCTGGCTGTTCCCCTACATCGCGCTGCTGGTGTGGGTTGTGAAACGTGCCGGACCCGCGGCCGAAGCGTCATCGAATTCGCGCAGCCGCGTGACGGCGCGGGTTGTCGACAGTTACACCAACATCCACTCGGTCAAGCTGTTCGCGCACCACGGCAAAGAGGTCGACTACGCCCAAGAAGCCATTGAGGACGCACGTCAGACCTTTATCCGCGAGATGCGCCTGCTGACGATCATGGACCTCGTTCTGATGGTGCTGAACGGTCTGCTGATCGTCGGCGTTGTCGGTTTCGCGATGTATCTCTGGTTCGGCGCGCTGGCCTCGGTCGGTGTCGTCGCTGCGGCGACTGCACTTGCGCTGCGCCTCAATGCGATGAGCGGTTGGATCATGTGGGCGACGAGCAGTTTCTTCCGCGAGCTTGGCGTTGTGCGTGAGGGCATGATGACCATTTCGCAGCCGATCACGCTAACCGATAAGCCGACGTCGCAGACGCTGTCGGCGGGCAAGGGTGAGATCACCCTTCAAGGCCTGAGCCACCACTACGGACGTAAAACCGGCGGCCTCGACAATATCGACCTTATTGTGAAACCGGGCGAAAAGGTTGGCCTTGTTGGGCGCTCCGGTGCAGGTAAATCGACTCTACTCAAGCTGCTTTTGCGGTTTTACGATGCCGAAAGCGGGTGCATTCTGATCGACGGGCAGGACATCTCCGAGGTGTCGCAGGACAGTTTGCGCCAGACTATAGGCATGGTTCAGCAGGATAACTCGCTACTGCACCGCTCGGTACGCGAAAACATCCTCTATGGCCGTCCTGATGCCACCGAGGACGATATGATCCGCGCAACGAAAGAGGCGCAGGCGCATGACTTCATCCTAGATCTGGAGGATGCTGAGGGCAACAAGGGCTACGATGCCCGCGTGGGTGAGCGCGGCGTGAAACTGTCCGGCGGCCAGCGTCAGCGTATCGCGATTGCGCGTGTTCTGCTGAAGGACGCGCCGATCCTTTTACTGGACGAGGCGACCTCCGCCCTCGATTCCGAGGTCGAGGCGGCCATCCAGGACACCCTTTATGGCCTTATGGAGGGCAAAACGGTTATCGCCATCGCACACCGCCTTTCGACGATTGCACAGATGGACCGGATCGTCGTGATGGACCAAGGCCGCGTGGTCGAGGACGGATCGCACGACGAACTGCTGGCGCGGGGCGGCATCTATGCGCGTCTGTGGCAGCACCAATCGGGCGGGTTCATCGGAGAAAGCGCATGAAGCTTGTCGACCTGATCCGCCCGTTCCGCCGTGTCGACACGCCGCCGCCGAATACGCTCTGGCCGTTCATCTGGTGGTGTCTATCCGGTTCGTGGCCCGCGCTGACGATTGCTGCCATTGCCTGTTCGTTGGCCGGCTCGCTCGAGGTTGTGACGGCTTATCTGCTCGGCGCAGTGCTCGATGCGACCTCGGGCACGGCAGAGGGATTCTGGCAGGACCAATGGCCGCTCGCCGTGGTGTTCATCGTTTTCTACATCGTCCTGCGGCCGATCATCTTCGGCGTCTCCGCGCTGTCTAACAGCATCATCGTCCAGCCCAACGTCGGCCCGCAGATCCTCTCGCGTCTGCATCGCTGGACGATGGGTCATTCGGTGCGGTTCTTTGATGAGGACTTCGCGGGGCGTCTGACGCAGAAACAGATGCAGGTGTCAAACTCTGTCACCGAGCTGACGAGCGAATTTCTCAACACCATCTGCTTCGCCATCGCGTCGGTCGTGGGCGCGCTGATCCTCGTCCTTGGCGTCGACATCTGGATGGCGGTCGGGCTGCTTGCGTGGTTTGTGGCCTATATCCTGATGATCTCGTGGTTTATTCCGCGGGTCCGCCTGCGGGCCAAAGCACGGGCGAATGCGCGGGCGGCGATCACGGGGCAGGTTGTGGACACGTTTACCAACATCCGCACCGTGAAG
Organism: Marivivens aquimaris; assembly: GCF_015220045.1. NCBI lineage: Bacteria > Pseudomonadati > Pseudomonadota > Alphaproteobacteria > Rhodobacterales > Paracoccaceae > Marivivens > Marivivens aquimaris. The sequence continues at coordinate 2,794,896 of NZ_JADBGB010000001.1, forward strand.
CTCTTTGCCCACGATGATTTCGAAGACGCCGTCGCGCTGGACGCCATGAACGAATTCCGTAATCGCGCGGTGGAGTTCGGGCGCGTAGCGGTTGCCTTCCGTCTGGCGCTGATGACGATCGCTGGCGTGGTGCCCGTCATGCTGATCGGCGGCACGGTTTACATGTGGACGCTGGGGAGCGCGACGGCAGGCGATATCGCCGCGACAGGCGCGATTGCGCTGCGTTTGTCTCACATGACGGGCTGGGTGAGCTTCACACTGATGGGCATGTATGGCCATCTGGGTGAGGCAGAGGACGGTATGAAAACCCTCACGCCTGCGCATGACCTGACCGACGATGCAAACGCGGCAGAGCTTGTGGTGCCGCGCGGTGAGATCAAATTCGACGATGTCACCTTTGCTTACGGCGAACGGAACGGCGGTGTGCGTGACATCGCCCTCACGATTCAGCCGAGCCAAAAGGTCGGGATCGTTGGCGCATCGGGTGCGGGCAAATCGACGCTCGTGTCGCTGTTGCTGCGCCTTTATGACACCGAACAGGGCCGCGTGCAGATTGACGGGCAGAACGTTTCGAACGTCACGCAGGTCAGCCTCCGCCGTCATATCGGCATGGTCACGCAGGACACGTCGATGTTTAACCGTTCCGCCATGGACAACATCCGCTACGGGCGTCCCGATGCAACGGATGCAGAGGTGATGGAGGCCGCGCGCAAGGCCGAGGCGCATACCTTTATTCCCGACCTTCGCGATGCACGCGGACGGACCGGCTATGACGCGTTTCTAGGCGAGCGTGGCGTGAAACTCTCAGGTGGCCAGCGTCAACGTATCGCGATTGCGCGCACGATCCTTAAGGACGCACCGATCCTCGTTCTGGACGAAGCGACCTCCGCGCTCGACTCCGAAGTCGAAGCTGCCATTCAGGAAAGCCTCGATCAGGTGATGGAGGGCAAGACTGTCCTCGCCATCGCGCACCGTCTTTCGACCATTGCGCGGATGGACCGGATCATTGTGATGGAGGGTGGGCGCATCGTTGAGGACGGCACCCACGACGATCTGCTGGCACGAGGTGGCATCTATGCGCGGTACTGGGTGCGGCAGTCGGGCGGCTTTATCGGTACAGACGACTAGGGCCGCTGGCGCGGGTCAACGCTTCGCTGTAAAAGCGCTCCCATGAAAATCGAAAGCATCACACACCTTGGTATGGGCCGCGCCGAAGACGGCACGCTCGTTCCGCGCGTTCTGCCTGGCGAAACCGTCGAACTGACCGACGATGGCGCCCGAGTTCTTGAACCGTCCGCAGACCGCGTCAGCCCACCGTGCCGTCATTTCAAAGCCTGCGGCGGCTGTGCGATGCAGCACGCCTCTGACAGATTCGTGGCTGAATGGAAGGCGTCGAACGTCGCTAAGTCATTGGCAGCGCATGGAATTGATGCGAATATACAGGGTGTAGATACATCACCCGCGAACTCCCGCCGCCGTGCGAAGTTCAGCGGTCGCCGCACGAAGAAGGCCGCGTTGGTCGGCTTTCATGCGCGCGCCTCGGATACGATTGTCGAGATCCCCGACTGTCAGCTGATTTCGCCTGCGCTCAAGGCGACGTTGCCCGCGCTGAACGAGTTGACCAAGATTGCCGGCAGCCGCAAAGGTGAAGTCGCGATGACAGTCACCGAAAGCTCCAGCGGTCCCGACATTCGTGTCGAGGCGGATAAGGAGCTGACCGAGGAGCTGCGCATCGAACTGGCGCAGTGGGCGAATGCGCATGGCATTGCCCGTCTCGTGTGGCGCGACGAACCTGTGGTGACCATCAATGTGCCGGTGCAGTCTTTTGACGGCATTCGCGTCCTCCCACCGCCGGGTGCGTTCTTGCAGGCGACGGTGCAGGGCGAAAATGCCCTCCAGTCCGCCGTGAAACAGATCCTCGGTAGGGCTGCCAAGGTTATCGACCTGTTCGCGGGTTCGGGCACGTTCAGCCTGCCGCTCGCCCGGAATGCCGAGGTTCACGCTGTGGAGGGCGAAAAGGCGATGATGGACGCGCTGGATCGTGGTTGGCGGGAAACACGTGGCCTCAAGCTGGTGACGACCGAAACGCGCGACCTGTTCCGCCGCCCGATGCTGCCTGACGAGCTCGACAAATTTGACGCTGCTGTCATCGACCCGCCGCGCGCAGGTGCCGAGGCGCAGATCGCAGAGATCGCCTCGTCGAAGCTGAAGACTGTCGCGATGGTGTCCTGTAATCCCGTGACCTTTGCCCGTGACGCCCGCACGCTGATCGACGCTGGCTTCGAGATGGGTCCGGTAACCGTTGTGGACCAGTTCAGGTGGTCTCCACATACGGAGGTCGTCTGTGCGTTCACTCGTCAGTGATGACCTATCGGACAGGTAGAACAGAACACGCTTTTCTTGTACGGTGGCTCCAATAAAAGCCATCAAGGCGAGGCAGTGAGCAATGTTTATCCGTAGCGTTTTTGCGCTTGGCGCGGCAGCGGCGTTATCCGCTTGTGCAGCGTCCAATCCCGCAGACAAAAAATTCCTGACCTATAATGGGCCGGAAGTAACCAGTGTTTATATCGATAAGAGCGATCGCGCGATGTACCTGCTTCACAACGAAGAGGTGCTGAAAACTTATCAGTTCGGTCTGGGATTCGCGCCCGAGGGTCACAAAGAATTCGAAGGCGACGGACGTACGCCCGAAGGTGGCTATTGGATCGATTGGCACAATCCCAACAGCAATTACCACCTGTCGCTGCGGGTTTCGTACCCGAATCCGACCGACATGGCGCGCGCTGCCAGCATGGGCCGTAGTCCCGGTGGCAACATCTTCATCCATGGCACACCGACCGGAGTCGATTCGACCTCCGACTGGACTGCCGGATGCATCGCGGTCACGAACGAAGAAATCGAAGAAATCTACGCGATGGTGAAGGCGCCGACGCCGATCTACATCATGCCATAACAGGCATCAGCGGCGGCCGGTCACCATAGTCCACCAGATCTTGCCGCCGCGTTCCTGAAAGAAGTCGAAGCCCAGTTCGTTGGCCGTCGGGTCGAGAATCACCGAGCGGGTGTCTTCCTTCTGAAGCCAGCTTGCGAGCGTCTGAAGTTCGGTCTCGTAGGTTTCCGAGATATTCTCGCCCATAATGCGACCCGAATAGCCCACACGTCGACCGCGATCGAGCGGGGATGAGCCGTCAGAACCGAAGTGCCACGGACGATTCTGCACGGCCATGTCGCGCGAGTGAGTCGCTGCGGCAGCATTAAGCTGGGCGTTGAGTTGCAGCGCGCCGCGTCCCGCGGTTTGGCGCATGGCGTTCACAGCATCGAGGAAACGGTACTGGATCGTCGCGGTATCGGCATCGGAGATGCGGTAAACCTGTGGCAGAGGCAGACCATCGGGACCGAGTCGCACCTGCTTGGGCGGTTCACACGCCGCCAGAGCGGTTGCAGCCAGACCGAAAACCATAAAACGCCGATTCATAAGCGACTCCAAAAATTAGCTAAGCAACGCATAGCGACTTGTTCGTATCGTTTCAAACGCGGGAAAGCGCCAGTTTCGTTCAACTCAAATCGCTGTGAATTGCAGGGAATGCACGCCAATAGTAAGTTAAGCGCAGAAACAGGCGGAGAGCAGCCGCCCGTGTGGAGTTTAGAATGACCGATCAACTTACGCGTCGCGGCTTTGTTGCAGCCGCAGCCGCCCTCGCAGGGACCGCTTCCTTCGGGCAAACCGAAAATTCGACCGAGGTCGAAGCCGATATCTCGCGCTCGGTCACGCATAACATTTCGAGCTTCCGTTCACTGGACTGGCAGCCGTACTTTACCGATCTGACCAACGGTGCAATTCTCGTGGATATTCAATCGCGTGCGCTGCATTTCTGGTCGCAGGATCAGAGCGTTTACAAGCTCTACCCGACCTCTGTGCCGCTGACCGATGACCTTACCCGTAAGGGCCGTACGGAGATCACACGCAAGATCGTCGGGCCCGAATGGCGTCCGACTCCGTCGATGAAAGAGCGTAATCCCGAGTGGCCCGACTATATCGGCCCTGGTCCGGATAACCCGTTGGGTACGCACGCAATGTATCTGTCGTGGACCTACTACCGAATCCACGGCACCCACGACACGCGCAAAATCGGTCGACGTTCGTCTAACGGCTGTATCGGCCTCTACAACGAGCACATTGCCGAACTTTTCAGCCTCTCAAATGTGGGCACACAGGTTCTGCTTATCTGAACCAAACAAATATCACGCGGCGCTGGCAAAAACGTGAGCGATCGGGCACATTAGGGCCATCAGGTTGTCTGACTTGATGTGCCGTGCGCTGTCCTCAACAACAGGCTGCGGCAATTCAAAAAGCCGGTGGGGATCCACCGGCTTTTTCTTATTCGATCCATCCCCGCAGATTCTGCGTGATGACATGCGTCAGCGCATCAATGTGCGCCGGATCGTCATTAAGGCAGGGGATGTAGTTGAACTTCTCACCGCCGGCGTGCTCGAAGCTCTCTTTGATCTCTTCGTTGATCTCTTCGAGCGTTTCGATGCAGTCGGCGCTGAACGCGGGAGCGATCACAGCGATATTCTTGTGACCGGCTTCGGCCAGACGAGCGACTTCCTCGACCGTGTAGGGCTGGAGCCACTCTTCGGGGCCAAACTTCGACTGGAAGGTCGTGATGATCTTGTCGTCCGCCCAACCAAGCGCCTCTTGCAGCAGGCGCGTCGTCTTGTGGCAGTGGCAGTGGTACGGATCGCCTTCCTCAGTGAGGTAGCGTTTCGGCAGGCCGTGGTAGGAGCAGACCAGCTTGTCCGGCTTCACATCCATCGCGTCATAGGCGCGCTGCACAGATGCGGCGAGCGCCTTGATGTACTCCGGTTTGTCGAAATACGGCGGGACAATACGGGCGGCGGGCTGGAATTTCTCTTTCATGAGCGCGCGGAAGAACTGGTCGTTCGCGGTGGCCGAGGTCGCGCCCGCGTATTGCGGGTAGAGGGGGAAGAACAAGATGCGGTCGCAGCCAGCTTTCACCATCTCGCGAACCTTGGCTTCGGTCGACGGGTTGCCGTAGCGCATACAGAAATCGACAATCACGTTGTCACCGAACTCGGCAGCCAGACGCGCTTTGATCGCATCGGTCTGGTCACGGGTGATGGTCATGAGCGGGCTTTCGTTCCGCTCGTTGTTCCAGATCGAGCGGTAGGCAGCACCGGACTTCTGCGGACGGATCGACAGAATGATGCCCTGAAGGATCGGTTGCCATTTCCACGCGGGGTAATCGATCACGCGCTGATCGCTGAGAAACTCGCTCAGATAGCGGCGCATCGACCAGTAGTCCGTCCCGTCGGGCGTGCCGAGGTTGGCAAGCAAAACACCGATGCGGCGCGGTTTGATCGCCGGATGGGTTGCGGGCGCGTGCTCGGGGCGGGTCGCTGTGCCGCCAGTGTTTTGAAAATCTTTCATATTTCTCCGTCCCGTGAGTGCCGCGTACTTATGCTGAAGCTTCTACGTTTCAATTATCCGATTGGTTCACCGGACCCTTTGCCGCATTCAGCGCCTCGGCCAGACTGAATTTCGCAGACCCCGGTCGCAGCGGTTTCTGCTGGCTTTCGTCAGGGGCCCAACCGGCGAGGAAGATCACCTCGAACGTTGCTGTAATCCTACCATTTTCGGTGCCGAAGTGCTGCTGGTAAAGGTCCGCCGCGGTTTCGAACACCTCGCGGCGGGTCGGCGCGCGGTGGCGGGCGTTCAGAGCATTGGCCTCACCCATCGCCCGCAGGTCGCGCATCAGTGCCCACGCGTCCTGATAGCTGACGGTGAACGGCACGGCGTCAGCAACGGGCAGCGCGAGGTTGCACCGCTGGAGTAGGGCGCCCACATCGCGGATTTCACCCATCGGTGCGATGCGCGGTGACAGGCCACCGGTCACACGCGACTCCGCCTCGGCCAGAACGGTGCGCAGCTCGTGCAGAGTCTGACCGCCAAAGAGCGCGGCAAGGAACAGCCCGTCGGGGCGCAGTGCGCGATGGCTCTGGATGATCTGGCCCACAGGGTCATTCGCCCAGTGCAGCGCCATCGCATGAATGACCAGATCGCGGCTCTGCGGTTCCAGATCGAGCGTATCGTGATCGGCCACCTGTGCGGCATTGGGGAATTGGTCGCCCCAGAATTCAGGGTTACCCGAGACAACAGCAGCGTCGGTGAACGTCCTGTTAACCTCGTTCAGTCTTTCATGAAATTCGTCGGCAACCGTTTCGAGCATGAAAGTTGCAGTCATACGCGCACGGTTGCGTGCGAGCGCCTGTCGGTCGGTAAGAAGCGGCTGGTTGTTCATAACTATGGTTTAGGGAAAGTCGTCCATGTTGCAAAGCGTCGTCCGCCTCATCATGCCTCAGCAGTGTGTGCTGTGCGATGAACTGATCGAGTCGGACGGAGGTTTGTGCCCCGCTTGCTGGCGGGACGCAACGCTCGTTGCCGGAACCGTGTGTGACGGCTGCGGGACGCCACTGGTCGGGCAGGGCGATGATGTGGCTCACTGTGACGACTGCCTTCAGACCCCGAGGATTTGGACAAAAGGGCGGAGCGCGCTGGTCTATGAAGGCATCGGAAAGCGTCTGGTCATGGGGTTGAAGCACGGCGACAGGCAGGATCTGGTGCCAACGCTGGCGCGGATCATGGCGCGGTCCTCGCGTCCGCTGCTTGAGGACGACACCGTTATTGTGCCTGTTCCGCTGCATTGGTCTCGATTATTGCGGCGGCGGTACAATCAATCCGCGCTGCTCGCGCTCGAAATTGGAAAGATCGTCGGGCGGCCTGTTCTGGTCGATGGCCTTGTGCGGGTCCATCGCACCCGACCGACCAGAGGTCAGACCCGCGCAGAGCGTGAAATGTCCCAGCAGGATTCGATCAGACCGCATCCGAAAAAGGGCAGTCGCCTCAATGGTCGAAGCGTGATGATCGTGGATGATGTGATGACTACGGGCGCCACGCTCAAGGCAGCAGCGCAGGGTGCATTGCTCGCTGGCGCAAAGCAGGTTTGCGTTCTTACACTGGCGCGCGCCGTGTCGGAGGCCTACATATTCCGTAAACCGAATGAGGCACGACATGAAGACAGTTGAAATCTACACTTCTCCGATCTGTGGCTTTTGCCACCGTGCAAAGCATCTTCTGACTGCCAAGGGTGTCGAATACACGGAATACGATGTGCTCGAAGATCCCGACAAGCGGCCCGAAATGATGCAGCGCGCCAACGGCGGACGTACCGTTCCGCAGATTTTCATCGGCGGTGAGCATGTAGGCGGTTGCGATGACCTCTACGCGCTGGACCGCGCGGGTAAACTCGACCCGATGCTGGCATGAAGGCGGCTCTGCTCCAGCTGACATCGTCGGATGATCCGCTCGCCAACCTTAACAAGGTGAGCGGTATGATGGAGCAAGCTGCAACTTCGGGTGCTGGGTTCATCCTGACGCCCGAAGTCACCAACATGGTCAGCATGAGCCGCAGCCACCAGCGCGAGCATCTGCAGACCGAAGAAACAGACCCCGTTCTGGCCGGATTGCGCGAAAAAGCTGCCGCGCTGGGCGTCTGGCTGGCGATCGGATCGCTCGCGCTGAAAGTTGAAGGCGAGGAGCGCTTTGCTAACCGGTCGTTCATGATCGGCCCCGATGGCGAAATCCGCGCCCGCTACGATAAAATCCACATGTTCGATGTCGAGGTTTCCGAGACCGAGGTCTACCGCGAATCCGATGGTTTCCGTCCTGGCGATCATGCGGAGGTATGCGAGACGCCGTTCGGCACCGTCGGTCTAAGCATCTGTTATGATTTGCGCTTTCCGTACCTTTACCGCGATCTGGCAAAGGCCGGAGCGACGATTATCCTGATCCCCGCCGCATTCACACCCGCCACCGGACGCGCCCATTGGGAGCCGCTGCTGCGCGCTCGTGCGATCGAGAACGGTGCCTATGTTCTGGCTGCCGCCCAGACAGGAAAGCACTTTGCCAAGGTTGGAAAGCTGCGTGAAACCTACGGGCATTCGATGGCGATTTCACCGTGGGGCGACATTCTTGCGGATAGCGGCACCGACGAAGGTATTGTTTTCATTGAACTGGATAGCGGTGAAGTGTCAAAAGCGAGAAACCGCATTCCTTCACTGACACACGACCGATCCTATCGCGCTCCAAATGAATGATTCGACCAACAACCTCGCCGTCACGCTGTTCAGCGAAATCCTCGTTGTGGACCAGTTGGCGCGTGCGAACGTGGATCGCGTACTGCCCAAGGGCATGGAGTTGTCGCATTTCTCGGTCTTGAACCACCTTGCCCATGCAGGCGGAGAGCGCACGCCGGCGCAACTGGCCAAGACGTTCCACCTGACACGCGGCGCGATGACGAACACGCTGGGCAAGCTTGAATGGGCGGGGTGGGTTCATATCCGTCCCGATTGGGACGATGCGCGGCGCAAGCTTGTGTCGATCAGCCCTGCGGGCCTTCAGGCACGTGATGCCGCTTTGGCTGCAATGACGCCCGTGATTTCGGGCCTCGTGAATAAGGTCGGCGCGGCCAAAGTGCGCGCCGTCCTGCCGATCCTGCGTGAACTCAGACAGCAATTGAGCGAAGCCGATGATTAAGAGCGAAGGCATCGCCAGCGACCTGCTGGTCATGCGCGGCCGAACCGAGGTTGAGGAATACAGCGACCATTTCGTTTTCCGCACGCCCACCCAGCCCGATTTCTGGTGGGGCAATTGCGTGATCGAGAAAATGCCGCCGCTGTCTCCCGAAGCGCCGATCAAACGCTTCCAAGAGGCGCTGCCGGACAGTAATCACCTCGTCGTCGGCTGGGACATCCCCGATTTCCGCCTTGGAGCGATGGCCGAGTGGTACAAAAAGCGCGGCTACGAGATCGACAGCACGATTTTCATGTCGGTGGACGGTGATATCAACCGTTTCGACATGCCCGAGGGTATCGACGCGCGTCCGCTGAATGGCGATGCCGACTGGGACCAACTGATCGAATTGCAGTACGCCATCGGCGTCGAGTTGGGATTTGGCGCATCCAACCACTACGACTACCTGCGTGGTCGCAACAAAACCCGTCGCGAACAGATCGCAAATGACGAGGGGCAGTGGTTCGGTGCGTTCGACGGCGACACGCTTGTCGCTGCGTTGGGCATTTTCCACGATGAACGCGTAGCCCGCTATCAGGCGGTGGAGACGAAGCCCGAGTATCGCCGCCGCGGGATTTCGTCGGGTCTTCTTTGCGTTGCCTACGACTGGGCCAAAAACCGCGCGCCCCGCGCTCGGGTGTTGATTGCGACCGACGAAGACGGCGATGCGCGGCGGGTCTACGAACGGCTCGGTTTCGAGACGTTCCAGACCATCACCGGTGTCATTAAAAGAGCCTATTAGGGCTTAATCGCTGCAGTGACGTAGTTCACGGACAAATCCTTGTCCGACACCGACCATGTCCAGAGCACCGGATTGAACACAAATCCCTTGCGGTCGACCGGATCGAGGCCAGCCTTGCGAATAAGGTCATAGAGCTCGTCCGGCGTGATGAACTTGTGCCATTCGTGCGTACCCTTCGGCAGCCAGCGCATCACCCATTCCGCACCGAGGATCGCTACGGCAAAGCTTTTGGGATTGCGGTTGATGGTTGAACAGATGTGCAGGCCGCCGGATTTCAGTAGCTGCTGGCACGCGGTCAGATAGGCGAGCGGATCGGCCACGTGCTCGACCACTTCCATGTTCAGAACGACGTCGAACTGTTCACCCGCTTCGGCCATCGCTTCGGCGGTCGTGTGGCGATAGTCGATATCGAGCCCCGACTGTTCGGCGTGGGTCTGGGCGACGGGGATGTTCCGCTCCGCTGCATCGACGCCGACGATGGTCGCCCCAAGGCGCGCCATCGGCTCGCACAGCAGGCCGCCGCCGCAACCGATATCCAGAATGCGTAGCCCTTCGAATGGCTTACGGTCATCAAGGTCGCGTCCGTACTCTGCCGCGATCTGCTGGGTGATGTAGCCGAGGCGCACGGGGTTCATCATGTGGAGCGGTTTGAACTTGCCGTTCAGGTCCCACCATTCGGCGGCCATTGCCTCGAACTTTGCAACTTCGGCGGGGTCAACGGTGATGGACATAATATTGTGCTCCACTTGCGATGGTCTGACGCGATGTCGTGCTATATAGAGTGACCATGGACAAGGTCTCTGGTCAAAGACGCGCAGTGCCGCACCTTTATCCCCCAAGCAACCCGTTTGACCAGCGAATGCTGGACGTGGGCGATGGGCATAAGGTCTATGTAGAACAATGTGGTCGGCCCGACGGCATTCCCGTGGTGATTTTCCATGGTGGACCGGGTGGTGGCTGTAGCCCGACCATGCGTCGCTATTTCGATCCCAAAGTTTACCGTGTCGTGCTGTTCGATCAGCGCGGCTGTGGGCGGTCGACGCCGTCGGCCAGTGTGACAGCGAATACGACGTGGCACCTTGTGGCGGATACCGAACTGATCCGCGAAACGCTCGGCATCGATAGCTGGTATGTCTTCGGCGGAAGCTGGGGCGCGACGCTCGGTCTGATCTACGGACAGACGCATCCCGAGCGGGTTAAGGGCCTGATCCTGCGCGGTGTGTTCCTGATGACCCAGCGCGAGCTCGACTGGTTTTATGGTGGCGGCGCTGGGCAGTTCTGGCCCGAGCTGTGGAACCGCTTCGAACGCATCATCCCGCCCGAAGAGCGCGGCGATCTGATCGAAGCCTACCACAAGCGCTTGTTCGACGCGCCGATCCCCGAGCAGACGAAATACGCCCGTGCGTGGAGCAACTGGGAGAACGCGCTCGCGTCGATCGAATCCAACGGATTTTCCGGTGAAGCCCCAGGCGAGTACGCCCGCATCTTTGCGCGGCTCGAAAACCACTATTTCATCAATCACGGCTTCCTTGATGAGAAGACCGCGATTCTGAACAACATGGACAAGTTGCAGGGCATCCCTGGTTATATTGTCCAAGGACGGCTTGATATGATCTGTCCGCCGCGTTCCGCGTGGCTTGTGCACCAGAAATGGCAAGGGTCGCAGCTGCGGATGGTCCCGATGGCCGGTCACGCACTTTCAGAGCCGGGAATTACGCGCGAACTCGTTCGTATCATGGACGAGATCGCGCATCACTGAGCCGTTTACGTGGCTGATAAAGCTCCGTAAGCTGTGCGTCCGTGAGAGGAGGGCCTGATGGCACCGATCAGCAGACGTAAACTGTTCCATTCGGGTGTGGCCGCCGCGGTGCTTATGGCAACCGGCGTCGCAGTCGAAGCGCGTCCGCGTGGCGGTACGCTGAGGGCAGGTCTGTCGGGTGCATGGTCCACAGATAGCTGGGATAGCCGCACGCACGCCGGTGCCTTCATGATGGCCGCTGCGCACGGTGCCGTCTTTGATACGCTGACAGAAGTCGCTGCCGACGGCTCGCTGCGCGGTGAACTCGCGACTGGCTGGGAAGCGTCGGACGGTGCGCGCCAGTGGGTGTTCAACCTACGCCGCAACGTGCGTTTCCATAATGGTGCGCCCTTCACCGCTGACGATGTAATCGCGTCGATCCTGATGCACGGCGGCACGCTTTCGGGCGCTGCGCCGATTGCCGAATCAATCGCGCGGATCGACCGTTTGGACGACCATCAGGTGCGCTTTGTGCTGCACACGGGGAACGCCGACTTCCCGTATCTGATGTCGGACTATCACCTCATTATTTACCCGCACGCCGATATGCAGGCTGCGATGGAGCGCGGGATCGGCACAGGCCTTTACCGTGTTGAACGCTTCACGCCCGGTGAGCGGATGACCGCTGTACGCGTGAACGGTCACTATAAGGACGGCTCTGCGGGTTACTTCGACCGCCTTGATTTCTTCGGGATGAACGATGCCGCTTCACAGGCCGAGGCCTTGAGCCAAGGCCGCATCGACGTGGCTGACCTCGCTACTGTGGGTGCGGATCGCATCATCCAGACCGTCGGCAACCGTCACATCAATTTTGCGATGCCGGCCGATATGGCGCCGTTCGACGATGCCCATGTCCGCAAGGCACTGAAGTACGGCATCGATCGCCATGAGTTGCTCGACACGCTTGCCGGTGGGCACGGTACGATTGCCGCCGACACGCCCATCGGGCCTGCAAACCCTTATTTCGATGCATCTTTGCTGCCTGTCGGCTTTGATCCCGACCGTGCACGCTGGCACCTCGCGCAGGCGGGTGTACCGAACCTCTCCGTGGAAATCTCGGGCGGCGCTGCTGCGCGGCTCTACGCCAATTCGGCGGATCGTGCGGGGATCACCATTAACCCGGCGCTGGGCGCTGACTGGGCTGCCCGCGATTGGTCGGGCCGCGTGACCGAAGACTGGATGTTCAGCGCGGGTTACATGACAGGTGCCCCGTGGAACCATTCGCGCTGGGCGGACGACCGTTTCGACAGTCTTCTGCTCGCCGCGCGCGCCGAACTAGACACCGATCTGCGCCGCGAGATGTACCACGAGATGCAAGCAATTCTGCGTGATGACGGCGGGGCGGTGATCCCGATGTTCGCCGACTGGCGTCACGGGGTCAGCAAACGCATCGGTACTCCCGAGGTCATCGGCAACCTTTGGCACCTCGATAACGCCCGTATGGCGGAGCGATGGTGGATGGCATGAGCAAGTGGCTTGCAAATTTCCTTTTGCAGGCCTATATCGCCTTTCAACAGCGGCACCTTCGGTCACTGACCTGAGGTTCCACCGGGAAATATCGACGGGCCGCGAGCCCGTTTTTTTGTTTTTGGACTACCGATGAATGATCTTATCGCCAAAGCGGCAATGGACCGCCGTGTCGCAGAGATAATTACCCCTGTCGTTGAAGACATGGGGTTCGAAATCGTGCGCGTCCGGCTGACGAAAACCACCAAACAGACCACGCTTCAGGTTATGGCCCAGAAGCCCGACGGCACCATCGAAGTGGATGACTGCGGCGAGATTTCGACCGCGATCTCTGCTGTTCTGGACGTCGAAGACCCGATTATCGAAGCTTACGACCTTGAAGTGTCGTCGCCGGGCATCGACCGCCCGCTGACCCGCCTCAAGGACTTTGATCAGTGGGCCGGTTATGTGGCCAAGCTCGAAACCGATGAGCTGATCGACGGTCGCCGCCGCTTTAAGGGCGTGCTTCAGGGCACCGAAGACGGTGAAGTCCTCATCACTCTGGACGACCAGAAGGATGACGTGACCATCGGTCTGAAATTCGAATGGCTGTCGGACGCCAAATTGGTGCTGACAGATGAACTGATCCGCGAAGTACTGCGCGGTCGCAAGGACAAGGGCCAGATCGACGAGGCCCAGTTTGACGAAGTTGAGACCATCATTGATGGCGACGAGGAGTAACTGACATGGCAATCACCTCTGCCAACCAGCTCGAACTGCTGCAAACCGCTGAAGCAGTCGCGCGCGAGAAGATGATCGATCCGGGCCTCGTGGTCGAAGCGATGGAAGAGTCGCTCGCCCGCGCTGCGAAGTCGCGCTACGGCTCCGAGATGGACATCCACGTCTCGATCGACCGCAAGACCGGTAAGGCGACCTTTACCCGCGTCCGCACCGTCGTCGAAGACGAAGAGCTGGAAAACTACCAAGCTGAGATGACCGTCGAGCAGGCCAAGCAGTACATGGAAAACCCGCAGGTGGGTGACACGTACTCCGAAGAAGTTCCGCCGGTTGAACTCGGCCGTATCGCTGCGCAGTCGGCCAAGCAGGTCATCCTGCAAAAGGTCCGCGAAGCCGAGCGTGACAAGCAGTACAACGAATTCAAAGACCGCGTTGGCACCATCGTCAACGGTCTGGTCAAGCGCGAAGAATACGGCAACGTCATCGTCGATGTAGGCGCTGGTGAAGCTGTTCTGCGCCGCAACGAGAAGATTGGCCGCGAAGCATATCGCCCCGGTGACCGCGTTCGTGCGTTCGTTAAGGACGTCCGCCGCGAACAGCGTGGCCCGCAGATCTTCCTGTCGCGTACCGCTCCGGAATTCATGTCCGAGCTGTTCAAGATGGAAGTGCCGGAAATCTACGAAGGCATCATCCAGATCAAAGCTGTCGCCCGTGATCCGGGTTCGCGCGCAAAGATCGCCGTTGTGTCCTACGATGGCTCGATCGACCCTGTCGGCGCTTGCGTCGGTATGCGTGGTTCGCGCGTACAGGCCGTTGTGAACGAGCTTCAGGGCGAAAAGATCGACATCATTCCGTGGAATGAAGACACCCCGACCTTCCTCGTCAACGCACTGCAACCGGCTGAAGTATCGAAGGTTGTTCTGGACGAAGAGGCCGGCAAGATCGAAGTCGTGGTTCCGGAAGAACAGCTGTCACTGGCCATCGGCCGCCGTGGTCAGAACGTGCGTCTGGCTTCGCAGCTGACCGCTCTCGACATCGATATCATGACTGAGGAAGAAGAATCCAAGCGTCGTCAGGCAGAGTTCGAAGAGCGCACCAAGCTGTTCGTCAACACTCTGGATCTCGACGAATTCTTCGCCCAGCTTCTGGTTTCGGAAGGCTTCACCAACCTCGAAGAAGTCGCCTATGTCGACCTCGACGAACTGCTGGTGATCGACGGTGTTGACGAAGGCACCGCTGAAGAGCTTCAGGCCCGTGCTCGTGATTTCCTCGAAGCGCAGAACCGTGCAGCCCTCGAAAACGCCCGCAGCATGGGTGTCGAAGAGAGCCTCATCGAGTTCGACGGCCTCACCCCGCAGATGGTCGAAGCTCTGGCCAACGACGGCGTGAAAACTCTTGAAGACTTCGCAACTTGCGCAGACTGGGAACTCGCAGGTGGTTGGACCACCGTCGACGGCCAGCGCGTGAAGGACGACGGTGTTCTGGAACAGTTCGATGTCAGCCTCGAAGAAGCGCAGACCATGATCATGACCGCCCGCATCATGCTGGGTTGGGTCGATCCGGCCGAGCTCGAAGCTGATGAAGACGAAGAAGAAGTAGAGGAGGCAGAGGAGTAATCCTCGGAGACCTTGTAAATTGACACGTGGCGGCCAACATAAGAACAGGGAAGCGGACTCCGAGCGTAAGTGCATTGTCACTGGCGAAGTCCAACCCAAAGCAGGACTGATCCGATTTGTGGTCGGTCCTGACAATCAGGTCGTACCCGACGTGCTTGAGAAACTGCCGGGGCGTGGACTGTGGGTCACCGCCTCGCGCGATGTGATTGAAAAGGCGGGCAAGGGACAGTTCTCGCGCTCCGCCAAAATGGCCGTAACCGTACCGGACGCACTTGTAGACGAGGTGGAACGCCAGCTCGTCAAGCGCGTTGTCGATCTAATCGCCCTAGCTCGCAAGGCGGGCCTCGCGGTTTGCGGCTTTGAAAAGGTCAAAGGCTGGCTGGCCGGCGGAGAAAACGTCCGCGTTCTGCTCCAAGCGAACGACGGCTCAGTCCGCGGTAAGGCCAAACTCTGGACGCCTCAGGGCGCCCGCTATTTCGACTGTCTGAGTGCCGAGGAATTGGGTTTGGCTTTCGGACGGCAAAGTGTGATACATGGCGCGCTCGCGACTGGCGGACTCAGCGACCGTGTTGTAGAGGAAGCAGCGAAGCTGAAAAGCATGCGCGACACTGACGGCGGCAATGGGGCCACCGGAAAGGATAAAGAATCGACATGAGCGATAACGACGGTAAAAAACCACTTGGTCTCCGCGGCGGCGCTGGCAATGTGAAGCAAAGCTTCAGCCACGGACGCACCAAGAACGTCGTGGTAGAAACCAAGCGTAAGCGCGTCGTGGTACCGAAGCCCGGCGCGTCGAAGTCCGGTTCGGCCTCGCCGAAAGCCGGTGATCCTTCGCGTCGTCCGGCTGGCATTTCGGATGCCGAACTGGAACGCCGTATGAAGGCACTCGCGATGGCGAAAGCCCGCGAAGCAGATGATCAAGCCAAGCGCGAAGCCGAAGAACGTGCACGCGAAGAAGAGCGTGAGCGCCGTAAGGCCGAAGCCGAAGCCAAGGAGCGCGAAGAGCGCGAACGCGAAGAAGCACTTCGCGCCAAGGCCGAGGAAGAAGAGCGCAAGAAGCGTGAAGCCGAAGAGGCCGCCAAGCGCGACGCACAGCAGAAAGCTGCCGCCAAAGAGAAGCGCCAGCAGCCCGCAGCTGCATCGCAAGCTCCGGCTGACCCGTCGGTTGCACAAGCTGCCGAAGCGCGCGGTGCTGGTCCGACCGGTGCACGCAAGCCGGATCGCGAACGCGACAACCGTAACAACGACACCAAGCAGAACCGTGGCAAAGGCCGTGGCGACGACAACCGTCGTTCGGGCAAACTGTCGCTGAACGACGCACTGTCGGGTCGCGACGGTGGTCGTCAGCGTTCGATCGCAGCAATGCGCCGTAAGCAGGAAAAGGCCCGCCAGAAAGCTATCGGCGGCCAGCAGCAGCGTGAAAAGGTTGTCCGTGAAGTCCAGCTTCCGGAAATCATCACCGTTGCGGAGCTTGCCAACCGTATGGCCGAACGTGTCGCTGACGTTGTGAAGTCGCTGATGCAAAACGGTATCATGGCGACCCAGAACCAGTCGATCGACGCGGACACCGCAGAACTGATCATCGAAGAATTCGGCCACCGCGTTCAGCGTGTGTCGGATGCCGACGTTGAACAGGCGATCGATCAGGTCGAGGACAAGACGGAAGACCTTCAGGCCCGTCCGCCGGTTATCACCATCATGGGTCACGTTGACCACGGTAAGACCTCGCTGCTCGACGCAATTCGTAAAGCAAACGTTGTTTCCGGCGAAGCCGGCGGCATCACTCAGCACATCGGTGCTTATCAGGTAACCACCGACTCTGGTGCGGTTCTGTCGTTCCTCGACACTCCGGGCCACGCGGCGTTTACTTCGATGCGTGCCCGCGGTGCTCAGGTGACCGACATCGTTGTTCTCGTAGTTGCTGCTGACGACGCGGTCATGCCGCAGACCATCGAAGCAATCGCTCACGCGAAAGCCGCGAAGGTTCCGATGATCGTTGCCATCAACAAGTGCGATAAGCCGGAAGCCAACGCTGTGAAGGTTCGTACCGACCTGCTCCAACACGAAGTTCTCGTGGAAGAAATGGGCGGCGACGTTCAGGATGTCGAAGTTTCGGCGAAGACCGGCAAAGGTCTTCCGGAACTGCTCGAAGCGATCGCGCTTCAGGCTGAAATCCTCGAACTTCAAGCGAACCCAGATCGCGCTGCTGCCGGTGCTGTCATCGAAGCCCAGCTCGACGTCGGTCGTGGTCCGGTTGCCACCGTTCTGGTTCAGAACGGCACTCTCAAGCGCGGCGATATCTTCGTCGTGGGCGAGCAGTGGGGTAAGGTCCGCGCGCTGATCAACGACAAGGGAGACCGCGTCGAAGAAGCTGGCCCGTCGGTTCCGGTCGAGGTCCTCGGCCTCAACGGTACGCCGGAAGCCGGTGACGTGCTCAACGTTGTCGAGACCGAAGCTCAGGCCCGCGAAATCGCTGACTACCGTGCTCACGCTGCCAAAGAGAAGCGTGCCGCTGCCGGTGCTGCAACGACCCTTGAACAGCTCATGGCGAAAGCCAAAGAGGACAAGAACGTTGCCGAACTGCCGATCGTGGTTAAAGCCGACGTTCAGGGTTCTGCCGAAGCTATCGTTCAGGCGATGGAAAAAATCGGCAACGACGAAGTCCGCGTCCGCGTTCTGCACCACGGTGTAGGCGCGATCACCGAAACCGATATCGGCCTCGCCGAAGCATCGGGCGCTCCGGTCATGGGCTTCAACGTTCGTGCAAACGCTCCGGCCCGTAACTCGGCCAACCAGAAGGGCGTCGAGATCCGCTACTACTCGGTAATCTACGACCTCGTAGACGACGTGAAGAAAGCGGCCTCGGGTCTGCTGTCTGCCGAAGTCCGCGAAAACTTCATCGGCTACGCGTCGATCCGCGAAGTATTCAAGGTCTCGAACGTTGGTAAGGTTGCTGGCTGTCTCGTCACCGAAGGTGTTGCCCGCCGCTCGGCCGGTGTGCGCCTTCTGCGCGACGACGTGGTTATCCACGAAGGCACGCTCAAGACGCTCAAGCGCTTCAAGGACGAAGTCAAAGAAGTCATCTCCGGTCAGGAATGCGGTATGGCTTTCGAGAACTACGACGACATCCGCCCTGGCGATGTCATCGAAATCTTCGAGCGCGAAGAAGTGGAGCGCAGCCTGTAATCGGGCTGCCCACAAACCAATTAAAAAAAGGGACAGTCGAAAGACTGTCCCTTTTTCGTTTCGGAGTGGCGCTTGGTATTTAGTTACGTGCGATGGGCGTTCCTGCGAACTGGCGACCGTTGACCTCCACAACGATACGACCGTTTTCGAGAGCCTTAACGAAAAGACCCTGCACAGAAACGCAACTTCCTACCACGATGGTTCTGAGCATTTTGACACCTGTTTGCATGAGTGATGTCTTGTTCTACCGCAGGGTTATTGGGTGCGCACGAAAATTTCACGCAAATGACACAAATTATTTTTATCTTGCGTGATGATTTCTGCGTCGCAGCAAAGAATGCTGCTATGCAGCTTTGTTGACTGGCTTTCCAACGAACTGACGGTCCTCGACGCGGACAACAACACGTCCGTCTTCGAGTTGGCGGACGAACAGTCCTTGGACAGACACACAGGTGCCGATGGTGATGGTGCGGAACATTGTCCGATTCTCCAAAAAGATACTGGGTACATTACAACTTTAAGGAAAATCGGCTCTTCGATTAAGCAAGCAGAGGGATTGTTCCCTATAGCCAGTCGCGGAGGATCGGTATCAGAGGGATATCGGCAGGAGGCATTGGGTAATCCCGAAGCTCGTTTCCACGCACCCACTTCAGCGTCTGGCCTTCCTGTGCCTTCGGCGTACCGTTCCAACGACGGCAGGCAAAGAGGGGCATCAGGAGGTGGAAATCATCGTAGCTATGGCTCGCAAAAGTAAGAGGCGCCAGACAGGCGTCCCAGGTTTCGATGCCCAGTTCCTCATGCAGTTCGCGAATCAGGGCTGCTTCAGGTGTCTCGCCAGGCTCGACTTTGCCGCCAGGAAATTCCCACAGACCAGCGAGGGATTTGCCTTCGGGACGTTGTGCGAGCAGAACGCGCCCATCGACATCGATGAGCGCAACTGCGGAAACGAGGATGATCTTCTTGCTCACGAGCGATAGTCCGCGTTGATCCGGATGTATTCGTAGGTCAGGTCGCAGGTCCACACGGTCGAAGCGCCAGAACCAATGCCGAGGTCGACACCGATCACCAGCTCTTCGTTCTTCATGTAGGCCGCGGCTTCGTCTTCCGAATAATTCGGCGCGCGCCAGCCGTTCTCAGCCACGGTGATATCACCGAAACGGATCGACAGGCGGTCGCGGTCGGCTTCAGCGCCCGACTTGCCCACGGCAGCCACGATGCGGCCCCAGTTAGCGTCCTGACCGGCGATAGCGGTCTTCACGAGCGGAGAGTTGGCGACCGAAAGACCAACGCGCTTGGCATCGGCGTCATTGGCGGCGCCAGTAACTTGGATTTCGACAAACTTGGTCGCACCTTCGCCGTCGCGGATCACCTGATGCGACAGGTCGAGCATGACCTTGTGGAGCGCGTCCTCGAAGTCCGCATTTCCGGTGACGTCGACGCCCGAAGCGCCGGTTGCACCGATCAGCAGCGTGTCGGAGGTGGAGGTGTCGCTGTCGACGGTGATGCAGTTGAAGGTCTTGTCGGTCAGCTTCGAGAGGATGCCCTGAAGCGCCTCGTGGCCGATCTGGGCGTCCGTAAAGATGTATACAAGCATCGTCGCCATGTCGGGCGCGATCATGCCCGACCCCTTGGCGATGCCCGAGATCTTCACCTGCTTCCCGTCCACATCGATCGTCGCAGCCGAGCCCTTGGGGAAGGTGTCGGTGGTCATGATCGCCTTCGCGGCTTCAGGCAGCGTTTCGGCGGACAGGTTGCTCTGCAGTTCGCTGATCTTGGCTGTGATGCGGTCGTAGGGCAGGGGCTCGCCGATCACGCCCGTGGAGGACGTAAAGATGCGGTCTGTCGCGATGCCAGTTTGCTCGGCCACCGACGCGCAGAGGCTATTCACAGCTTCCACACCGTTGCGACCGGTGAAGGCATTGGAATTGCCCGAGTTTACAATGATGGCGGCCCGTCCCGCCTGCGATTTGCCGTTTTTGGCCTGACAGTCCAGCACGTTGGCCGACCGCGTGGCAGAGCGTGTGAAAACGCCCGCAACGGTGCTGCCTTCCGCCAGTTCGGCGAGCATCACATCGGTGCGGTTCTTGTACTTCACGCCAGCCATTGCGGTAGCAAAGCGGACGCCCTCGATAACTGGAAGTTCAGGGAAAGAGGCAGGAGCAAGTGGCGAGACGGGCATGTTTTTACTGGTCCAGAAGCTGGATGTTGGAGATCAGAGCGGGATCGAACTCGACCTCGCTGCGGGTAACGTCAGCACCTTCTTCGAGCCCGGCGACGTATTCGTCAATCGCAGCGGTCTGGATTTCGTTCGCAAGCTGGCCAGCGGTCTGCTGAAGCGTCGGTGCTTCGGTGTCACGGGTGTCTTCCAGCTTTACGATGTGCCAGCCGAACTGGGTCTGGACCGGATCGGAGACTTCGCCTTTTTCAAGCGAGGTGACGGTGTTTTCAAACTCGGGGACCATGACGCCAGTGCCGAACCAACCGAGGTTGCCGCCGTTGGCCGAGGTGGTGTCGAGCGAAACGTCTGCCGCAACGTCAGCGAATTCCTCGCCAGCGCCGAGGCGTTCGACGACAGCCTGCGCTTCTTCTTCGGTTTGCACGAGAATGTGAGAAGCGTTGTATTCGGTGGCCGGTACGAAGTCGGCGACCATCTTTTCGTAGGCGGCGTTCACGGCCTCTTCCGAAACGGCTTCTTCGCTCACACGGGCGAGCACTTCACCGGCGAGAATGGTGCGTTCTTCGTTTTCAATCGCGTACTTCGCGCGGGCCGGTACGTTCTCAAGGTCGTCAGCCAGAAGTTGCTGTTGAATCAGTTGGTTAAGAACACCTTCCCACAGCACGTCAGACGGAAGCTGCTGGTACTGCTGGGGCAGGGCGGAGGCTGCAATGATGATGTTGGCAACGGTGATGTCGGTACCGTCAACAGTCGCAACGACCGTGTCGGCGTTCACGTCCGCCGTTGCGGCTTCGGCAGTGTCCTGCGCTTGTGCTGCGGCTGCAATCAGAGCGACAGCGCTTGCCGTGGCGAATGTGGCAAATTTCTTCATTAATCCGTTCCTATTAAGGCCACGGAAGCCCGTGGCGTTGACAGTTTATGGCCCTCCCCCTATTTCCCTTCAAGGCTCCTGAGGGAGGACAGCTTGCCAATGTGTAGGCTTTGAGGACTGGGCCGACAAGGAACGTCCTCATCATAACGACGTCAACAAGCCCCGATACGAGGGCGCGGAGAAAACATGCTGGGATTCGGAACGCTTGCCAAAAAGGTGTTTGGCACCGCGAACGACCGCCAAGTTAAGGCAACACGGCCGATTATCGCAAAAATCAACGCGCTGGAGCCGGAGTTCGAAAAGCTTTCCGACGAAGGACTGAAAGAGAAGACCGCGGAATTCAAGGAGCGTATCGCCAAGGGCGAGAGCCTTGACGACCTGCTTCCCGAAGCGTTCGCAAACTGTCGTGAGGCCGCCAAGCGCGCCCTCGGCCTGCGTGCCTTCGATGTGCAGATGACCGGCGGCATCTTCATGCATCGCGGCAACATCGCCGAAATGCGCACCGGTGAAGGTAAGACGCTCGTCGCGACCTTCCCCGCTTATCTCAACGGCCTCACCGGTCGCGGCGTCCACGTCGTCACCGTGAACGACTACCTCGCCAAGCGCGACGCCGAATGGATGAGCAAGGTCTACTCGGCGCTCGGTCTGACGACCGGCATCGTGGTGCCGAACCAGCCCGAAGCGGACAAGAAGAAAGCCTACGCCTGCGATATCGTCTACTCGACGAATAACGAGCTGGGCTTCGACTATCTGCGCGACAACATGAAGTCCGAGCTGAACCAGATGATGCAGCGCGACCATTACTTCGCGATTGTGGACGAGGTCGACTCGATCCTGATCGACGAAGCGCGTACGCCGCTTATCATTTCGGGCCCTGCGCAGGACCGCTCTGACCTTTACATGGCGATCGACCGTGTGATCCCGACCCTGTCGGACGACCACTACACGATGGATGAAAAGTCCCGTCAGGTGACCTTCACCGACGACGGTAATGACTTCCTCGAACAGCGCCTCCGCGCCGAAGCGATACTGCCCGAAGGCCAGTCGCTCTACGATCCGGAGAGCAGCACTATCGTTCACCACGTGAATCAGGCGCTGCGTGCCCACAAGCTGTTCCAGCGCGACAAGGACTACATCGTTCGCGACGGCAAAGAGATTGTCCTCATCGACGAATTCACCGGCCGCATGATGTCCGGCCGCCGTCTGTCGGACGGTCTGCACCAAGCGATCGAAGCCAAGGAAAACGTGGCGATCCAGCCGGAAAACGTGACCCTCGCCTCGGTGACCTTCCAGAACTACTTCCGCCTTTACGACAAGCTCGCCGGCATGACCGGTACTGCAATGACCGAGGCTGACGAATTCGCCGAAATTTACGGCCTCGGCGTGGTCGACATTCCGACCAACCGTCCGGTCCAGCGCCTCGACGAGCACGACCAGGTGTATCGTACGGCGCAGGAAAAGTTCGGCGCGATCGTCAAAGAGATCGAGAAAGCCCACGAGACCGGTCAACCGGTGCTGGTCGGTACGACCTCGATCGACAAGTCCGAATACCTGTCGACCCTGTTGAAAAATGCAGGCGTGCCGCACAACGTTCTGAACGCGCGCCAGCACGAGCAGGAAGCGCAGATCGTGGCTGACGCTGGTAAGATGGGCGCCGTCACTATCGCGACCAACATGGCTGGCCGTGGTACCGACATCAAACTCGGCGGCAACGTCGAGATGAAGGTGATGGACGCAATTGCAGCCAGCCCCGAAGCCGACCCCGATGAAGTCCGCCGCCAGATCGAAGCAGAACACGCCTCGGCCGAGCAGGAAGTCAAAGACGCGGGCGGTCTGTTCGTTCTCGCGACCGAGCGTCACGAATCCCGCCGTATCGACAACCAGCTGCGCGGTCGTTCGGGCCGTCAGGGTGACCCCGGCCGTTCGGTGTTCTTCCTGTCGCTCGAAGACGACCTGATGCGCATTTTCGGCTCCGACCGTCTGGACAAGGTCCTGTCGGGTCTAGGCATGAAAGAGGGCGAAGCGATCATCCACCCGTGGGTGAACAAGACGCTCGAACGCGCACAGGCGAAGGTCGAAGGCCGCAACTTCGACATTCGTAAGCAGCTTCTGAAGTTCGACGACGTGATGAACGATCAGCGTAAGGTGATCTTCCGCCAGCGTCGTGAAATCATGGAAAACCATAACCTCTCCGAGACCGTCAAAGACATGCGTCACGACGTGATCGAGGATCTGGTCGACCAGTACGTCCCCGAGCGTTCCTACGCTGATCAGTGGGATATGCAGGGGCTCTATGCTGCTGTGATCGAAAAGCTGGGCATCGACATGCCGGTCATCCAGTGGGCCGAAGAAGACGGCGTTGACGATGAAGTCGTCCGTGATCGCCTCGTCGAAGCCGCTGACAAGATGATGGCCGAGAAGGAAGAAGCCTTTGGCTTCGACACCATGCGCAACATCGAGAAGCAGATCCTTCTGCAGACCATTGATGGCAAATGGCGTGAACACCTTCTGCGTCTCGAACACCTGCGTTCGGTCGTTGGTTTCCGTGGCTACGCGCAACGCGATCCGCTGAATGAATACAAGACCGAAGCCTTCCAGCTGTTCGAAAGCCTGCTCGAGTCGCTCCGTGAGGAAGTGACCCAGAAGCTGTCGCGCGTTCAGCCGATGACCAAGGAACAGCAGGAAGAACTGCTCAAGCGCTACATTCAGCAGCAGCGTGAGGCGCAAGCGGGTGCGGCTGCTCCGGCACCGACACCTGCCGCTGAGGCTCCGGCAGCCGAGGCACGTCCGGGTTTTGATGAAAACGACGAGTCGACTTGGGGCAACCCGAGCCGCAATGACCCGTGCCCCTGTGGTTCGGGCGAGAAGTTCAAGCACTGCCATGGCCGCATTGCCTGATCCTTTCGGTCTTTTGTGATTAGCGGGCGCCCCAGTGGCGCCCGTTTTCATTTGTGGGAACCGATTCCAATCGGATAGGTGACTTCAGCGCGATGGCATAGTTTTGCCCTGTTTCGCGCGACACGAGAGGCCGGAACGGTCCAATTCAGGGCAAATGCCTCATTTCGGCCCATATGTTTCCCACTCGCGGGCCTCTGGATACCACTTTTACGAGCGATCTTTGTCTGGAACGAAACGGCATTGATTGGGGGCGTTATGTCCTTCCTCCGCAAGACACTCACCATCGGATCGACCTTCACGGTCGCGCTGTGCATCGGCTTCGTGATGCAGAACGAAAACGCGATGGCGGCGAGGTTCGGTGAGGACACGCCGGAGGACTACACAGTCTCCATCCAGACGCCGACGCTCTGGGCGCCCGAGGTTGCGACCGCATCGTTCGAGCTGCCCGCGTTCGAGACCCCCGAAGTGCCGATGATGGTTCCGCAGTTGGCCGCCGCTGTCATGCCCGACGCTGCCGTCGGAGCGGCCCCTCAGGTCGAGATCAGCTGCACACCGTCGCTGAGTGCACAAACCGGTGACTTCGCGCTTGTGCGGCTGTCCCTGAATGCCTCGTGCTATCCGTCGACCGCGCTGACCATCCACCATCAGGGGATGATCTTCACCGCGACGACCGATGCTGCTGGGCAATTGCTTGTCGATGTTCCCGCACTGACTGAGCACGCGATTTTCATTGCGGAATTTGCGAATGGCTATGGTGCTGTCGCCATCTCGGAAGTGCCTGAGCTGGCCCAATACGACCGCGCGGTGCTGCAATGGAAGGGCGAGGCCGCTGTGTCGATGCATGCCTTCGAATTCGGCGCAGGATTTGGCGATACTGGCCATGTCTGGTCTAACTCGCCACGATCGGCTTTCGCAGCTGACGAAGGGCAGGGCTTCCTGATGAAGCTGGGCGATAACAGCGCCGAGAACGCGCACTTGGCAGAGGTCTATACATTCCCCGCTAGCGAACCTGGTCAGGAAGGCACTGTCGAGCTGAGTACCGAGGCTGTCATCACCGCCAACAACTGCGGTCAGGACGTCGCCGCACAGAGCATTCAGGTCAACGGCGCCGCGCTTCCCGATGCGGTCGATCTGACGCTACGGATGCCCGATTGCAGCGCGATTGGTGACATCATCGTCCTGAAGAACATGTTCCAAGACCTCCAGTTTCCGATCCGCTCATAACAGCCCTTCGGCTCGGAAGCTGAGCTCTGACGACTTGCCAATAATCAGGTGGTCATGAAGCGATAGACCGAGGACTTTGGCTGCCGCCTCGATCTGCTGCGTCACGCTGATATCCGCCTCGGATGGGGTAGGGTCGCCGGACGGGTGATTGTGCACGAGGATCAGCGCAGAAGCGTTCAGTTCGAGCGCACGTTTGACGACCTCGCGGGGGTAGACGGGCACATGATCGACGGTACCTCGCGCCTGTTCTTCATCGGCTATCAGCACGTTCTTTCGATCGAGAAACAGGATGCGGAACTGCTCGATCTCTCTGTGCGCCATCACGGTGTGGCAGTAGTCCAGCACAGCGTCCCAACTGCTGATGACGGCGCGCTGCATGACCTTAGCTCGGGCTAGACGCTGTGCGGCTGCCTCAACGATCTTCAGTTCGCAAACCACGGCCTCACCCACGCCGTTGATGCCACGTAGCTGAGCATCGGGCGCGGCTATCACCCGACCGAAGTCGCCGAAGTGCTCAATCAGTGCGCGCGCCAGCGGTTTGACGTCCTGACGCGGGATGGCCCTGAACAGCACAAGCTCAAGCATTTCGTAGTCGGCCACAGCTGCAGAGCCGCCCTTCATGAACCTCTCGCGCAGACGTTTGCGGTGATCCCGCAGATAGGACGGAGCTTTGGCACCCGTTACGGGTACCTCATCAGAGGCTGCAAGAAAAAGGAGTGGCGCTTCGGCCATGTGGGGATGCTCGGTCATATGCAGAGCATCGCAAAAAGTACCTAATAAAGCGTAAAGGGCGATCCGAGGACCGCCCTTAGTCTTAGCCTTTCATGGAATCCCAGAAGCCTTTGACCGCCGAGAAGAACCGCGAGGTGTTCGGGTTGTTTTCGGCGCTCTCTTCTTGGAATTCGGCAAGGAGCTCTTTCTGACGCGCTGTCAGCTTGACCGGCGTTTCCACCTGCAACTCGATCAGCATATCGCCCTGACCGCCGCCACGGAGGGCAGGCATACCCTTTCCGCGCAGACGCATCTGGCGGCCGGACTGGCTGCCTTCGGGAATGCGGACGCGGCTGCGGCCACCGTCAATCGTCGGCACTTCGACGTCACCGCCGAGCGCTGCATCGACCATCGACACAGGTACGCGGCAGAACAGCGTCGCGCCGTCGCGTTGGAACAGCGAATGCTCTGCGACCTCGATAAAGATATAGAGATCGCCGGTTGGTCCGCCACGCATACCGGCCTCACCTTCGCCAGCGAGGCGAATGCGGGTGCCGGTTTCGACGCCAGCCGGAATATTGACCGAGAGCGATTTCTCTTTCTCAACACGTCCCGCACCGTGACAGACCTTGCACGGGTTCTTGATGATCTGGCCGTTGCCGTTACAGGTCGGGCAGGTGCGCTCTACGGTAAAGAAGCCCTGCTGCGCACGGACCTTACCCATGCCCGAACAGGTCGGACAGGTGACGGGCTCGCTGCCGCCTTCGGCGCCGGTGCCGTCACAGGAGCCACAGGCCACTGCCGTCGGTACACGGATCGTCTTCTGGCTACCCGTGTAGGCTTCTTCGAGCGAGATACCGAGGTTGTAGCGCAGGTCGTTACCACGCTGAGCGCGCGGACGTCCGCCACCACCACGGCCACCCATGAAGTCGCCGAACAGATCGTCGAAGACGTCCGAGAAAGCAGATGCAAAGTCGCCATTTCCACCGCGGTATCCGCCGCCTGCGCCCGGATGTCCGCCCATACCGCCGTCGAATGCCGCGTGACCGTAGCGGTCGTATGCAGCTTTCTTTTCGGGGTCTTTCAGGACGTCGTAGGCTTCGTTCGCTTCTTTGAACTGCGATTCGGCGTCGGGATTGTCCGCATTGCGGTCAGGGTGGAGTTCCTTGGCTTTTTTACGATAGCCCTTTTTGATTTCCTCAGCGGTCGCGCCTTTGGAAATGCCGAGCACTTCGTAGTAATCGCGTTTGGACATTCGTTCCCCCTTAAAGGCAAGGAAAAAGACCGGCCCGGTTTGTCAGGCCGGTCTTTCCGTTTGTGCCTTGGGCCTTATTGGCCGCGCTTGTCTTCGCCGAGATCTTCGAAATCGGCATCGAGGATGTCGTCGTCGGCACCCTCTTCGTCAGCGGCCTTCTGCGCCGAGTTGCCGCCGTCTGCCTCATCCTGGCTTGCCTTATAGATGGCTTCGCCAAGCTTCATCGCAGCTTCGGTGACGTTCTGGATGCCGGCTTTGATCTTGTCCGGGTTGTCGTTTTCCAGTTCGTCCTTCAGAGCGGCCAGAGCTAGTTCGATGGCTTCGACGGTCGACGGGTCAACCTTGTCGCCATGTTCTTCGATCGACTTCTCGGTCGAGTGGATCAGGCTTTCAGCCTGGTTCTTGGCTTCAACCAGTTCGCGGCGCTTTTTGTCGGCGTCAGCGTTGGCTTCGGCATCCTTGACCATCTTCTCGATGTCGGCGTCCGACAGACCGCCAGAAGCCTGAATGGTGATCGACTGCTCTTTGCCGGTGCCTTTGTCTTTGGCAGCGACCGAGACGATACCGTTGGCGTCGATGTCGAAGGTGACTTCGATCTGCGGCATGCCGCGCGGAGCCGGCGGGATGTCTTCGAGGTTGAACTGACCGAGCATCTTGTTGTCGGCAGCCATTTCACGCTCGCCTTGGAAGACGCGCAGGGTCACGGCCGACTGGTTGTCCTCGGCGGTCGAGAAGACCTGGGACTTTTTGGTCGGGATCGTGGTATTGCGGTCGATCAGACGGGTGAATACACCACCGAGGGTTTCGATGCCGAGTGACAGCGGGGTCACGTCGAGCAGAACGAGGTCTTTCAGGTCGCCCTGAAGAACACCGGCCTGAATGGCAGCGCCCATGGCAACGACTTCGTCCGGGTTCACACCCTTGTGCGGCTCTTTACCGAAGAACTTCGATACTTCTTCCATGACCTTCGGCATACGGGTCATACCGCCGACGAGAACAACCTCGTCGATGTCCGAAGTGGTCAGGCCGGCGTCTTTCAGAGCAGCCTGACACGGCTTGATCGAGTTCTTGATCAGGTCCGAAACAAGGCTTTCCAGCTTCGCGCGGGTCAGTTTGATGACCATGTGCAGCGGCTGGCCGTTGGTGCCCATCGAGATGAACGGCTGGTTGATTTCGGTCTGCTGCGACGAGGACAGTTCGATCTTGGCCTTTTCAGCAGCTTCCTTGAGGCGCTGCAGAGCCATCTTGTCCTTGGTCAGGTCGACGCCATGCTCTTTTTTGAACTCGTCAGCGAGGTAGTTGACGATGCGCATGTCGAAGTCTTCACCACCGAGGAAGGTGTCGCCGTTGGTCGACTTCACTTCGAACAGGCCATCGTCGATCTCGAGGATGGTGACGTCGAAGGTACCACCACCAAGGTCATAGACCGCGATGGTTTTGGTTTCTTCCTTGTCCAGACCGTATGCCAGAGCGGCAGCGGTCGGCTCGTTGATGATGCGCAGCACTTCGAGACCGGCGATCTTGCCGGCGTCTTTGGTTGCCTGACGCTGGGCGTCGTTGAAGTAAGCCGGAACGGTGATAACGGCTTGGGTTACTTCTTCACCGAGGTACGACTCGGCGGTTTCTTTCATCTTCTGGAGGATGAAAGCCGAAACCTGCGACGGGGAGTACTTGTCACCGCGTACTTCTACCCATGCGTCACCATTGCCACCGTTCACGATGGAATAGGGGACGAGTTTCTTGTCTTTTTCTACTGCAGCGTCATCAACGCGGCGACCAATCAGACGCTTTACAGCGAAGACGGTGTTATCCGGGTTGGTGACAGCCTGACGCTTTGCCGGCTGGCCGACGAGGCGTTCATCTTCGGTGAAGCCGACGATCGACGGCGTGGTACGGGCACCTTCGGCGTTTTCGATAACGCGCGGCTTGGAGCCGTCCATGATGGCAACGCAGGAGTTGGTGGTACCGAGGTCAATCCCGATGACTTTTCCCATGTTTCAAAGCCCTTTCTTAAGCGGTTTGAGCGGCGCGAACCCGATCGGCGGCATCCGCACCTTGCTGGTTGTTCCAGAACGGAAATAAATCCGTTCATTGGATCAAGCGGTATATAGGAGGCGACATTGCGCCCTGCAACGGGGTGAGAAGTACAAACTGTGCTAAATTTGCAACTTGGTGATCGAGCAATGAAAAATAGTCCCGAACCAACGGTCGTCGTGCGCCAGATTCCCGTGTGGAAGCAGCTTTTGTCGCCCGAGCAGCAGATCGCAATGGTTGAAGATTTACGCGGAGTGGTGAAGTCCGCCCCTCTTTTTTCTCCCGTCACGCCAAGCGGGAAGGAAATGTCTGTACGGATGACCTCCGCCGGTAAATTCGGATGGGTTACCGATCGCCGCGGCTATCGCTATGAGCCGAAGCACCCTTCTGGCGTTCCGTGGCCGGAGGTGCCTGCGAGCGTGCTGGATGTCTGGCGCACAGTCAGTGGGTTTGATCGCGATCCCGAAAGCTGCCTCATCAACTTCTACGGCTTCGACGCCAAAATGGGGATGCATCAGGACAAGGACGAAGCGGATTTCAACGCACCCGTAGTGTCCATTTCGCTCGGCGATGCCGCGCTGTTCCGGATCGGCAATCTTGAACGCGGCGGCAAAACCGAAAGCATCTGGCTGGAAAGCGGAGATGTCTGCGTCATAGGCGGCGAGGCGCGTTTGCTCTATCACGGTATTGATCGCATTCGCGCGGGATCGTCGTCGCTGCTCCCCAATGGCGGACGGATCAATGTCACAATGCGAGTGGTGACTTAGCGGCCAGCGCCCCAGCTTGCTGATGCGTGACGGCGGGTGAAGAATTCAGCCATCAGGCCGAGCACTAGGCAGGCGACACTTACCACGACCGGATACCAGATCGAGCTGTGGTGCGGGAAATAGTTCTCGAACACATAGCCGCGTTCCTGATCGATGCAGTGGAACAGCGGGTTCCAGTCGAACAGCGCGAGGATGTAGCCCGGCGTGGCGTTCGCGACGAACATCTTGCCCGACGCGATCATGTTGGTACGGGCGTAGACCGTTTGCGCGATGCGGGCAAAGTCGGGGAACCACGGCTTCATCGATAGGAAGATGATCCCCACACCGATGCCCGAGAACCACGCCAGCAGGAACATCGCCATCGCGCCAATGGGGTCGTCAATCTCGATCGGGTTTCCGATAACGTGATAGACGTAGAGAATCGTCACCATCGACAGCACCTGCGTATAGAGCGAGGCCAAAGCGGCCGATGCGATCATGATGATAGAGTTCAATGGCGCGTGCTTCAGGATCGACGACGTTGCGCCTTCGGCACCGAAAACAGCGCCCATTGCCTTCGCGTGCGTCATGAACAGAAACACGCCCGACATAATATAGAGTAGGAAGTCGCCGCGGATTTGCGCTCTTCGAACGCCTAAAACCTGAAACATTGCGTAGAAAGCGCCCACGAAAATAAGCGCCTGCAGCATATTCAGCAGGAGACCTACAATCGCATTCTTGTGGCCCTTGCGGATTTCTCGCACGGTCGAATGGAATGTCAGTTCAGCGATATTTAACGCCGATGCCCACATAGACTGTGGTTTGTAGGTGTTGAAAATCTGCTGATCCATTCGGGTCCTATTCGGAGACAAAGCCAACGCGAGGCTTGCCGTTCCAATGTGGCTTTACCATAAGAAGCGTCGACGACGCGATCAATATTAGGCGATTGCATTTATTAGGAGATTAACATGGATTTGGTTAAACTTACGACGGTGATGCGCCGCCTTGCTCTCGAAGCCGGTGACAAGATCATGGAGATCTACAACAGCCCCGATTTCGAAGTAAAAACGAAGAGCGACGAAAGCCCCGTGACCGAGGCCGACGAAGCGGCCGACGCCCTGATCTCCGCCGGTCTGCGCGCTGAGTTTCCGGATGTTGCGCTGGTGACTGAGGAGCAGGCCGACAGCCACGACCAGAACGTCAGCACCTTCCTCATCGTCGATCCGCTCGACGGCACCAAGGAATTCGTAAAGCGTCGCGGCGATTTCACCGTGAACATCGCTTATGTCATGGACGGCTCGCCGGTGCGCGGCGTTGTCTATGCACCCGCGAAAGAGCGCTTGTTCTACACCGACGCCGGTGGCAACGCGGTCGAGGAAATGGGTCCGTTCGATAAAGAAACCGTGGGCGAGACCAAGCCGATCCGCGTCAGCACGCCTGACAACAACGCTCTGCTGGTCGTTGCGTCGAAATCGCACCGCGATCAGGCGACTGATGACTATATCAACAAATACAATGTTGCCGACTCCAAGAGCGCCGGTTCGTCGCTGAAATTCTGCCTCGTTGCCACAGGCGAAGCCGACATCTATCCGCGCGTTGGCCGCACGATGGAGTGGGACACCGCAGCCGGTCATGCCGTTCTGGTCGGTGCAGGCGGCGACGTCGTGCGTTTCGACAACCACCAGCCGCTGCGCTACGGCAAGGAAACCTTCGCAAATCCGTTCTTCATCGCCTACGCTCCCGGCGTTGATCTGAAGGAGGCTTGATTGCCCACACTTATCGTCATTCCCGCCCGCTACGCATCGACCCGTTATCCGGGTAAGCCGCTTGTCGAACTGACCGGCGCCTCGGGCGAGGCCAAGAGCCTGATCCGGCGTAGTTGGGATGCTGCGATGCAGGTTAAGGGTGTGGATCGCGTCGTTGTCGCGACTGACGACGACCGTATCCGCGAAGCTGCGGAAGCGTTCGGCGCGGAGGTCGTGATGACCTCCGAGGCCTGCCAGAACGGCACCGAGCGCTGCGCCGAAGCCTTTGATACGCTGGGTGGCGGGTTTGACGTGGTGGTGAACCTGCAAGGCGACGCGCCACTGACGCCGCCGTGGTTCGTTGAGGAACTGATCGAGGGGCTGAAGAAGTCTCCGGTCGCTGAAGTGGCTACGCCGGTTCTGAGGACCGAGGGTGAAGCTCTGAACGGTTTCCTCGACGACCGCAAAGCAGGCCGCGTCGGTGGCACGACTGCTGTTTTCGGTATCGATAACAACGCGTTGTACTTTTCGAAGGAAGTTATTCCGTACACCGGAAAGACCTACGGCGACGAAGACGAAACGCCTGTGTTCCACCACGTCGGCGTCTATGCCTACCGTCCTTCGGCGCTGGCGGCCTATTCGCGCTGGAATGCCGGTCCGCTGGAAAAGCTCGAAGGTCTGGAGCAGTTGCGCTTCCTCGAGCGCGGTGTGCATGTCCTCTGCGTCGAGGTCGAAGGTCGTGGCCGCAAGTTCTGGGAACTGAACAACCCCGAAGACGTGCCACGCATCGAAGCCATGCTCAAAGGTATGGGGGTCGCGTGACGACCCCGCGGGTCAGCGTCATTGTTGTCAGCCGCAATCGGCCCACCGCTCTGCGGCGGTGCATCAATGGCCTGTCCCAACTTTTCTACACCAATTTCGAGATCGTTGTTGTCGCGGACATGGACGGTTTCGAGGAACTCGTCGGGCGCGGCTATCAAGGTCGTATCAAGCTCGTCCGGTTCGATATCCCCAATATCTCGATGGCGCGAAACGTCGGTTTGCAGAACGCGGCGGGGGATATTGTGGCGTTCATTGACGACGACGCAGTACCAGAGCCGCGCTGGCTCGATCATCTTATCGCACCGATTGCATCTGGTGATGCTGTGGCGGCAGGCGGCTATGTCCTTGGTCGCAATGGCATTTCGCTACAATGGCCCGCGCGGAGTGTGAATTGCGAAGGACGCACGCAGCTCCTCACCATCGAGGGCGATGAAACGGTCGTTGTGCGCGGCGAAAAGAGCGAGGCGATCAAGACCGAAGGCACGAACATGGCCTTTGATCGCGAGTTTGTTTGTAAACTCGGCGGCTTCGATCCGGCGTATCAATTCTATATGGACGAGACGGACCTGAACCTGCGGATCGCTGCCGCTGGTGGTGACACCGCGATCGTCCCCAAGGCTGTTGTCCATCACGGCTACCACTCAAGCGAACGTCGCCGCGCGGATCGTGCGCCGATGAGCCTGTTCCATACGGGGCGAAGCATCGCCGTGTTCCTGCGTAAGCACGCACCCGAGGACATTCGTGGGCGGCTTCATCGTTTTCACCGGAAAGAGCAGGAAAACGGCGCGATCAAACATCTGATCGAGGGGCGGATCGAACCGCGCGATGTGAGGCGGCTCATGAAAACCTATGACGTCGGCGCTGATGAAGGCCACTTGGCGCGGCCGCAGGACTTGCAGCCTATCGGCGCGTCCGAACAGCCTTATCTGACGTTTGAGGCGGAGACCAAGCCGATGGGCCACATTTCGATGAACGCGCGTTGGTATAACTATAGTCAAATCCACCAGAAGGCGGTTGAGGCACGTGATGACGGACACCGCATCACGATCTTGAGGTATTCACTCACCGCTCTACGTCACCGCGTAAAGTTCACTGATGAAGGAATCTGGTTGCAACAGGGCGGGCTTTTCGGGAAATCGGAGAGGAGCGACCCTGCCTTCAGAATCTGGACCAAGCGCGCTCGGAACGTGCGCGAACTGCAACGAATTGAAGCACTACGTACCTAAAACGGTCTAAATCACGACCTTGGTGTTACGTTTGACGCGGAAATGTAACAAACTGCGGGTAGCCCTCACTTTGGTTAAGAGGGCCCGCGTGATATAAGAATTATTGCCCCACAGGGCGTTTGTATATTTGGAGAGTAGAATGCAGAAAAAGGTAACAAAGGCGATTTTCCCTGTTGCCGGTCTGGGTACCCGTTTCCTTCCTGCGACCAAGTCGGTCCCCAAGGAAATCATGACCCTCGTTGATCGCCCGCTTATCCAGTACGCCATTGATGAAGCCCGCGCCGCAGGTATCACCGACTTCATCTTCGTTACCTCCAAAGGCAAATCGGCGCTCGAAGATTACTTTGACTGCGCTCCGGAGCTGGAAACATCGCTCCGTGAAGCCGGCAAGGACAAGCTGCTCGAAGTGCTGCAATCGACCTACATGGAAAGCGGTGCGATCGCTTACATCCGCCAGCACCGCGCGCAGGGCCTCGGCCACGCTGTCTGGTGTGCCCGCCGTCTGATTGGCGACGAGCCTTTCGCCGTGATTCTGCCTGACGACGTCATTGCCGCTGAAAAGCCGTGCCTGCAGCAGATGGTCGAAGCCTACGCTGAAACCGGCGGTAACATGGTTGCTGCGATGGAAGTGGCTCCGGAAAAGGCATCGGCTTACGGTGTGCTTGACGTGAAAGACGACATGGGCAGCGTGGTTTCGACCCGCGGCATGGTCGAAAAACCCAAGATGGAAGACGCACCGTCGAACCTCGCAGTAATCGGTCGTTACATCCTCGGCCCGCAGGTTATGGAGAACCTCGGCAAGATTGACCGCGGCGCTGGCGGCGAGCTTCAGCTCACCGACGCGATTGCCCGCGAACTGACCGAAGGCCGTGAAGTTTACGGCTACCGTTTCCGCGGCGAGCGCTATGATTGTGGCTCGAAAGCTGGCTTCCTTCAGGCGACCGTTGCATTCGGTCTGGCACGTGAAGAGCTTCGTGACGAATTCCAGGACTTCCTGGATGAGATGTTGGCGGTACGTAAGGCGGCCCAATAAGGTCGCCTCCCGCGAGGGAAGGGAATTCTATGAGCAATGTGCTTGTGACCGGCGGTGCCGGTTATATCGGCTCGCACGCGTGTAAAGCGCTGCGGGCCGCAGGCTTTACGCCAGTGACTTTTGACAACCTGATTACGGGTTGGCAGGACGCCGTGAAATTCGGCCCGTTCGAGCAAGGCGATCTGCTGGATCGTCCGCGTCTCGACGAAGTTTTCGCGAAATATAAGCCCGTAGCCGTGATGCACTTCGCCGCGCTCAGCCAGGTTGGCGAGTCGATGAAGGATCCGGGTGCGTACTGGCGCAACAATGTGGTCGGGTCGCTGAACCTGATCGAAGCAGCTGTTGCGGCAAATTGTATGCAGTTCGTTTTCTCGTCCACCTGCGCCACCTATGGCGAGCAGGACGGCGTGACGCTTGACGAAAACTGCGTACAGGAACCGATTAACGCCTATGGCGCATCGAAGCGTGCGATCGAAGATATCCTCGAGAATTTCGAACAGAGCCATGGCCTGCGTTCTGTCATTTTCCGCTATTTCAACGTGGCTGGCGGCGATCCCGATGGTGAAGTTGGCGAATTCCACCGTCCTGAAACGCACCTTATTCCGCTGATGCTCGACGCAATTGACGGCAAGCGTGCGGCGCTAACCGTATTCGGCACCGACTACGATACGCCCGATGGCACCTGCATCCGCGACTACGTCCATGTGTGCGATCTGGTCGACGCGCACGTGCTCGGTGTGAAGTGGCTTGAGGATGGCAAAAAGAGTCGCGTGTTCAACCTTGGCACTGGTAGTGGCTTTTCGGTTCGTGAAGTTATTGCCTATTCGGCAGAGGTCACGAACAAGGAAGTCCCCATTGTTGAGGGGGATCGACGTCCCGGTGATGCAACAAAACTCGTTTCTGGCAGCACACGCGCCATTGAGGAGTTGGGCTGGACGCCGCAGCGGTCTACACTGAAAACAATGATCACCGATGCGTGGCGTTGGCACCAGAGTGGACACTACGACAAATGAAGACACTCCAAGGGTTCTCGACCTGAGTAGATTGGCCTCGCGGGCCGGGAAAACCCTGACTGGAATTGACCGTGTGGAACTGGCGTATCTACGCCGGTTCCTTGCTGATTCTGCACCCTGCTTTTTCCTCTGCCGGACTTCGCACGGTTTCGTGCTGATGGACCGCGCTGGCGGGAAGGCTTTCGAGAAGGCTGTGACAACTGGCGCATGGGGGCGGGCGGACCTGCAATCCTACCTCGCGCGGCGCAAACGGCATGAGGTCCGCGCGGCGCACAGTCTTGTACGGCGCCACCGGATCGGTCGAGGGCGGCACGGTCGCTTGGTGCTGCTGCTAACGACCTATCTGCCCGCAAATTCGGAGCTTTACCTCATCGGTCACCAGAACCTTGATGAGGCGACGCTTCAGGCACTCGACGTCGGATTTGGCGGCAATATCAACGTCATGATCCACGACACCATTCCGCTCGATTATCCGGAAACACAGCGGCAGCGGGTTGTGGAACGGTTCGAGGATGCCATCAAAGCGGTGTCGAAACATGCGGCGCGCGTCATCTGCATCTCTGATTTCGCGGCAGAGCGTGTGAAACAGCACCTTGAAAAAGCGGGCAATGTACCAAAGATCATTGTGTCTCACCTCGGCGTCGACAGGCCCGATCCGAAGTTCGCCGAAGTCCCGAAACATATCGATCTCAGCGACGACTACTTTGTCATCGCGGGCACTATCGAGCCGCGCAAAAACCACATGCTGCTTCTTGAAGTCTGGCAGTCGCTCGATCCCGAAAACCGTCCGCGTCTGTTTGTTTGTGGATCGCGCGGGTGGCTGAACAAGACCGTTTTCGACCGGCTCGACCGCGGGATAAAAGGGGTGGAGGAATATCCCGACCTGAGCGACGGAGCTTTGGCGGCGATCATTCACGGCAGCCGCGCACTGCTCTGTCCGTCGCTCGTCGAAGGCTTCGGACTGACACCGGTTGAGGCAGCCTCCATGGGCGTTCCGGTCATTTGCTCAAATATTCCCGTATTCCGCGAAATACTTGGAGATTATGCCGATTATCGCGATCCTCGGGATAACTTTTCTTGGCGAACTGCCGTTAACGAAATAATGGGAGTATCAAGAGAAGAACATGTGACAGCCTTCGTGCCATCGACGTGGGAACAACACTTCTCTAAGGTATTTGGCACAAAGTCTGCACACGCTAAGCCTGAGCAGTAAGCGGAGAGACGGATTTGGGTTTCTGGAGTTCATATCGGCTTCGGCTGGAGCGGCGTCACCGCTTGGTGCGCGCGATCCGCAAGCGGCGTGAACTCGAACAGGTTGCCGACCGCACGAGCCAGATCAGACCGAGCGATCTTCTCGTCTTCTCGACTATGCGGAACGAGGACCCGCGTCTACCGCACTTCCTTGACTACTATCGCGCGATGGGCGTGAACCATTTCCTGATCGTGGATAACGACAGTGATGATGGCGGCCGCGAATTCCTTGCCGAACAGCCCGACGTTTCCATCTGGCGCACGTCCGCCAGCTACAAGCGGTCGAAGTTCGGGATGGACTGGATTAACTGGCTTTTGCTGCGTCACGGCCATGGGCACTGGTGCCTCGTCGTCGATCCTGACGAGCTGTTCGTCTATCCGTTCTGCGATTCCCGCCCCATCCGCGCGCTGACCGACTGGCTGGACGCATCGTCGATCCGTTCGTTCTCTGCCATGCTGCTCGACATGTACCCCAAGGGGCCGATTTCGAGCATTCCCTATCGCCGTGGTGACAACCCGCTCGATATTGCGCAGTGGTTCGACAGCGGGAACTACACCATCAGCCGCAATAGCAAATACGGGAACCTGTGGATCCAAGGCGGCCCGCGTGCGCGCGAATTTTTCCAGGATATGCCGGAGCGTTCGCCCGCGCTGAACAAGGTGCCACTGGTCAAGTGGGACCGCCGCTACGCCTATGTTTCCAGCACGCACATGCTTCTGCCGCGCGGTCTGAACCAGGTTTACGACGAATGGGGCGGCGAGAAAGCCAGCGGCATTCTTCTGCACACGAAATTCCTCGATACGCTAACCGTCAAAGCGGCGGAGGAAATGTCGCGCGGTCAGCACTACGCCGGCAGCCACGAATATCGCGCCTATTTCGAAGGTCTGAGAGATAACACCGATCTCTGGTGCAAGTGGTCGGAGAAATACATCAACTGGCGCCAGCTCGAAATTCTGGGGCTCATGTCCAAAGGAAACTGGGCATGACACAGACGCAGGTTGGTATCGTCATGCTCATCCACTCGGCCTTCAATAGGGCCGAGCAAGTGATCCGTCATTGGTCCGCTGCGGGATCGCCCGTTGTTGTCCATGTCGACAAGGCGGTGAACGATGAGAAATTCAAAAGCTTCGTTGGGAAGCTTCGCGACCTTGAGACAGTGCGTTTTTCCGAACGCCATCGCTGCGGTTGGGGCACATGGGGGCTTGTGGCCGCAACGCAGAGCGGCTCCGAGGTCATGCTCAAAGAGTTTCCGGATGTCACGCACGTTTATCTGGCGTCCGGATCGTGTCTGCCGCTGCGCCCCGTGGCCGAGCTGACCGAATACCTCAGCCAGCACCCGCGCACCGATTTCATTGAAAGCGCGACAACTGCGGACGTTCCGTGGACGGTAGGTGGGCTCGATCAGGAACGGTTCACGCTGCGCTTTCCGTTCTCATGGAAGAAACAGCGCCGCCTGTTCGACTGGTATGTCGATTTCCAGCGCCGCATCAAATTCCGCCGGAAGATTCCCGAGGGCCTCGTGCCGCACATGGGGTCGCAGTGGTGGTGTCTGACGCGTCAGACGCTTTCGGCGATCCTCGAAGACCCTGAGCGTGACACCTACGATCGCTACTTCAAGAAGGTCTGGATTCCGGACGAAAGCTACTTCCAGACGCTCGCGCGCCTCTACTCTCCCAAGATTGAGAGCCGTTCGCTGACCCTGTCGAAGTTCGATTTCCAAGGGAAGCCGCACATTTTCTATGACGACCACCTCCAGCTCTTGCGGCGGTCGGACTGCTTTGTTGCGCGGAAAATCTGGCCCCATGCGGACCGGCTCTATGACACATTCCTCGGTCCTGCGTCCGAACTGCGTGCGAACGAGCCGAACCCCGGCAAGATCGACCGTATCTTTGCCCGCGCCGTTGATCGCAGAACGCGCGGCCGTCCCGGCCTCTATATGCACAGCCGTTTCCCGAACGATGACTGGGAAAATGGCGTCACTGCGAGCCAGTTTTCGGTGTTCGAAGGGTTCTCCGACCTGTTCGAAGACTTCAACCCGTGGCTGGCCAAGGCGACCGGCGCCCGCGTGCACGGACATTTATTCGCGCCAGACAAGGCCTGGTTCGAAGGCGGTCAATCGACGTTCGTTGGTGGGTTGTCGGATTCTGCCGAGCTGCGGGACTACAGCCCGCGTAGCTTCCTGCGCAGCCTTGTCTGGAACACGCGCGGTGAGCGCCAGTGTTTCGAATTCGGCCCGCTGGACAATCAGGCGATCAGCTGGGATCTCGCACGCGACTCGAATGCGCAAATTAGCGTAATTTCAGGTGCTTGGGCCGTCCCGCTGTTCAAATCAAACCGCAATTTCGCGGACCTGCGCGAAGAAGCGGCACGGCTGCAGAAGATCGAAAGCGAGCACCTCGACATTCTCCGTTCGATTTACACCAAATCGAAGGTGCGTATCTGGACCATGGCTGACTTTATCGAGTCGCCGATGGAAGCGCTGCAAACCGTGGTCGACGAAATCACGGGCAAAAGCCTGCGCCGCCTTAACGAAGCGCCGCGGATGGCGGACCTGACCGGCTTTGGTCAATTCCTGCAAAATCTCAAGAACCAAGGGATGCACCCCTATCTTATGGGCGATTTCCCTGTAGAATCGGCACCAGTCAACGCGCCGCGCCCCAAGCGCAAACCCTATCTGGTTCGATAATTTTTGATGGCCAAATTCGATTATTTCGTCGTGTTCGCAGAGATGCGGACCGGCTCAAACTTTTTGGAAACCAACCTCAACGCTTTTGACGGCATTCAATGTCACGGCGAGGCGTTCAATCCGCATTTCATCGGCTACCCGAACGCCCATGCGATCCTTGGTGTGACGCAGGGCCAGCGCGAAATTGACCCGATGCACCTCGTGAAAACGATCCGCGACAAATCGGATGGCATC